>NZ_CP067396.1:3691875-3999531 GCF_023617245.1 Lysobacter enzymogenes | reverse complement strand
GTTGTTGCCGCACAGCGTGGCCGAACGCATGGGCGGCGCGGCGGTCGACGCCGAACTGCCGGCCGCGTTGCTGCGCGGCGAAGCGGCCGACGCGCACGGCGACGCGGCGCCGCGCGTGCTCTGCGCCGGCCTGCACTACGACGCGACCAGCGCGATGCCGCTGTGCCGGCTGTTCGCGCCGGTGATGATCGCGCCGGCCGCGGCGATCGCCGGCGAACCGATGCTGAGCCACGCGCTGCACGGCCTCAGCCGCGAGCTCGAACGCGCCGCCGCGTTGCGCAACCCGGTGCTGCTGCGCGCGCTGGAACTGATTTACGCGTTGGCCCTGGAACTGGCCGTCGCCGGCGCCGTGCGCGCGGGCGAGGAGCAGGCCGACACGGCCTTGCGCGACCCGCGCATCGCGCGCTGCCTGTACTACATGTACACCCACTTCGGCGAGAAATGCTCGCTGGAGGAACTGGCCGCGCACGCCGGCCTGTCGAAGTCGGCGCTGTCGGCGCGCTTCAACGCGCTGGTCGGCGAGCCGCCCGCGCGGCACCTGGCGCGCATCCGCGTCGCCGAGGCGCGGCGCCTGCTGCGTACGACCGACCTGCCGCAGGAGGCGGTCGCGCAACAGGTCGGCTACGCGAGCGTGGTCGGCATGCACCTGGCGTTCCGTTCCATTGCCGGCGAGCCGCCGGGCGCGGCGCGAAGGCGCGAGGCGAGGTGAAGCGTCGCGGCGCGGGCCGGCGCGACGCGTCGCGGCAGCGCCGCCGTGGACGATCGTTTAAGCGTCCAGCATTCGGCTTAATTGCCGCCCCGCGGCGCCGCGCCTAGAGTTCGCTCCAGCCGCCGCGGCCGCCATCGAGCGCATGCGGACGACGACCGCAACGCCCCCTTGTCGCGAACAACCGACGGCCCATCGCCGCCGGACGGGCGCGGCTTGCCCATCGCCCACCACGGAATCCGTCATGAACCATCCCACCATCCGCACCATCGCCGGCGCCGCCGCGCCGCAATCGCTGCCCGCCGGCAAGACCGCGCTGCTGGTCATCGATTTCCAGAACGAATACTTCAGCGGCCGCATGCCGGTCCCCGACGGCGCGCAGGCGCTGGCCAACGCGCGTCGCCTGATCGACCGCGCCGATGCCAACGGCATCGTCGTCTATCACGTCCAGCACGTAACCCCGCCGGGCACGCCGATCTTCGCCGAGGACAGCGACAGCGTGCGTTTCCACGCCGACCTGCAACCCGCGGCGCATCACCGCGTCGTGCGCAAGAGCTCGGTCAGCGTGTTCCCGACCACCGATCTGCATCGGCAACTGCAGCGCGACGGCATCCGGAGCCTGCTGATCGCCGGCCTGATGACCCACGCTTGCGTTGCCGGCGCAGCGCGCGACGCGGTGCCGTTGGGTTACGAAGTGATCGTCGCAAGCGATGCCTGCGCCACCCGCGACCTCGACACCGGCGAAGGCCGCGTGCTGCCGCACACGGACCTGCACCGCGCCGCGCTGGCGAGCATCGACGACACCTTCGGCGCGATTCTCAGCACCGACGAAGTGCTCGCATTGCCGATGGCCTGAAACGAAAACGGCGGCGGGCCGACTGCGCCGCCGCCGTTCGATGTGCACGCACGCCGCAGGCAGCGCGCGCAACGCGGCACATGCACGGGGCGCGGCGAAGGCCGTCTCCCGTGAGTCGCGCCTCAACCGCCGGCGTCGCCCGCGCGCGCGGCGACCAGCTTGTCGACGATGGCGTTGTACAACGACGCGACGAACTCGGCGTCGCCGCCGGTGTCCTCGCTCATGGCGTACTGCCCGCTGGCCAGCATCCCCGCGGCGAGATGCGCCGCGACCTGTTCGGCTTTTTCGCGATTCATATCCATCTCCACTCCATGATCCTGCGCGGGATCGCCGCGCCGCGCCGACGGCGCGTGCATCGAGCCTACGCCCGCGCGGCGTTGCGCGGGCTGGCGGAAATGGGACGGTTCGGGCCAGCGGTGTCGTTCGGGCAGGGCGGGCAAGCAAGCCTCGCCAGAGTCGGCAAAGCGGCGGGGCGACGGGTAGGCAGGCGATCGCGCCGTGCCTAAGCAAATGCACAATTCATTACGCGTCGAAACCGCTTGAGGCTTAAGCGTTGCTCCGCGTTTGGCTAGTGATCGCGTCGAGCGCCTATTGCCCGCGATGCCCGACGGGACCATCATGGCCCCATCCGCCGCAAGGACATCGCGGCCGGTTTTGCGCCAGACACGGATATGTCATATGAGGCCTTCATCGCTTCGCGCGATCAATCCATTTGCCCGACCTCGCGTGACGCTGCGGCGAATCGGACGCGAATGCATTCCTGTGCAGTCGAACAGCGGGCGCGATGGGTCCGGTTCGCGTCCTGCAATCCGCAAGTCCCTTTCTGTTTCGAAAAACGTTCGCCGCCATGCATTCTGGCGCCTGCGAACGGCCGCGCGTGCGTTGCAATCCGGGCACCTGACTGCCCAACCAAGGAGACTGTGATGTCGAGAAGAAAAGGAACTTCGAACATCGGCCGTGGCCGCCCGCTGCTGGCGACGTTGACGGTATCGGTGCTCGCCGCGCTCAGCGCCAATGTCCAGGCCCAGGAGGCTGGCAGGCTGTGGACCAGCAACATCGTGCCGATGGAGCCGCAACTGACCGAAGCCGCCGCGCAGGAAAAGATCAAGGAATTCATTGCATCCGGAGGCGGCGTCGACTCGCAGTTGTTTCTGGCCGGCAATGTCGTTTCCGGCAACAAGACGGTCTACCAGTACGAGTTCGTGCCGCGGCCGCCGACGATCGATCCGTGGCGCTACACCGATGCCAATGTCTCAAATCCCACCGAAGTCGGTTCCGTCGAGGCGCTGAAGGCGCAGCTCCTCCAGCGTTGGAACCAGGAGAGCGCGAACGAAGGCTGCCCGGCCGCCACGACGATCCAGATCGCGCCGGATTGGAGCGAGGAACTCTACTGGGACGACGGCAGGACCGACATGCAGGGATTCGGCTCCTACACCGGTACCCGTTCGGCCTGGACCGGCAGCCAATGCGATACCGTCGGCCTTTCCGGCTCACTGGAGCGTCAGCGCGACGTCGCCTGCCCGGACAGTCTGATGCTGTTCTGGGACGAGGAGAAACAAGCCTGCGCCGGCCTGCAATTGGCCTACGAAACGGCACCGCTGCCCAAGAACGAGTGCCCGATCAAGAACCCCTGCGATCCGACCACCGGCGACAAGTCCGAGCCGGCCGCGGATTTCGACCTCGGCTGGATCGCATTCGACCGCCATTTCCATTCGATGGCCTCGGCCGGCCGCAGCGGCTTCGGCGACGGCTGGACGCATTCGCACAATATCCAGTTGGCCATGGGCGTCGATCCGGCCGATCCGAACCAGACGTTCCGCATGGGCTTGATCGACGCCGACGGCTCGCAGATTTCGTTCACCGCCGTGGGCGCGGCCTATGAGGCCGACGACGGCAGCGGCGACCGCATCGCCGCCGATGGCGCCGACTGGCTGCTGTACCGTCCGGATCGCGTCCTTCGCTTCAATGCGGCGGGGCGCCTGATCGAGCAACGCCTGCAGGACGGTACCGCGCTGAACTATGCCTACGACGGTTCGCGGCGCCTGACGACGATCGCGCACAGCAGCGGCCGCAGCCTCGCGTTCGAGTACGACGGCGACCGCGAGGATGCGCGCATCCTCGCCCTTCGCTCGGCCGGCGTCGCGCTGGCGAGCTACACCTACACCACGGGCGGGCAGGTCGAAACCGTTGCCTATCCCGGCGGCGGCACGCGCACCTATCACTACGAGGACGCGCGCTATCCGCGCTTCCTGACCGGCGTGACCCGCGAGGACGGGCAGCGTTACAGCACCTTCGCCTACGACGCCAAGGCGCGGGTCGTGTCCACCACCCATGCCGGCGGCGCCGACCTGGCGACCTTGAGTTATCCGGCCACGGGCGGCTCCGTGGTCACGGACACGCTCGGCAACGTCATGACCTACGGGCTGGATGCCGCCGGCGCCAGCGGCCTGCCGCGCAAACTCAACGCCTTCAGCGACGTGCGCGGAACCGTCGCGCGCACGTTCCTGCCCGAATCCACCGACTTCCGCCGGCGCCTGAGCAGCGTCACCGACCGGCGCGGCACGCTCACGCAGCACACCTACAGCGAAGCCAACGACGCGGTCACCGGCCAGCCGGCGCGGACCCACACCGTCAAGGAAGCCGTCGGCTTGCCGGACGAACGCATTAGTCAGTCGCGAACCGACATCGCCAGCAACCGCGTGCTGCTGACGGTAGCGGGGAGCCGCGAGACCCGCATTACCCGCAACGCCCGCCTGCAGCCCGCCACCGTCGCTGTGCGCGATACCCTCACCAACGAAGTGCGCACCACGACGTACGCGTACTGCGAAGCGGCCGACGTTGCCGCGGCGAACAGCGCCTGTCCGACCCTGGGGGTGCTGAAGTCCGTCGACGGCCCGCGCAGCGACGTCAGCGATATCGTCAGCTACCAGTACTTCGGCAGCGACGACAGCGCCTGCGCCACCCAACCCGCGCTATGCACCTACCGCAAGGGCGACCTGCGCAAGATCATCAACGCGGTCGGCCAGACCACCGAGATCCTCGGCTACGATCCGCTGGGCCGGCCGCTGTCGTCGCTGGACGCCAACGGCGTGGTCACCGACCTGGAATACGACGCCCGCGGCCTGGTGATCGCTACCAAAGTGCGCGGCGCCGATAATAGCGTCGAGACCGACGACCAGATCACTCGCATCGAGTACTGGCCGACCCAACTGGTGCGCAAGGTGACGCTGCCCGGCGGCGTCTACACCCAATACACCTACGACCCCGCCCATCGCCTGACCGGCATCGGCGACAACGCCGGCAACAAGCTGATCTACACCCTCGACGGCGACGGCAACCGCAAGCAGGAGGACATCAAGGCCGGCGGCACCACCCTGCGCAAGACCCTGTCGCGGGTCTACGACGCGTTCAGCCAGTTGCGCTTCCTCAAGGACTCCGCGCAGAACGCCACCGGTTACGGCTACGACGCCAACGGTAATCCGGACAGCGTCACTGACGCGCTGGGGCGCAAGACCGAAAATGCTTACGACCCGCTCAACCGTCTGACCCGCACCCTGCAGGACGTCGACGGCCTCGCCGTCGAAACCAAGCTGCAGTACAACGCGCTCGACCAGGTCACCCAGGTCACCGATCCCAAGGGCCTGAACACGCTCTACGCGTACAACGGCTTCGGCGACCGCACCAAACTCACCAGCCCCGACACCGGCGTCACCGACTACACCTACAACGCCGCCGGCCTGCTTGCGACCAAGAAGGACGCCAACGACACCGTCGCCCATCGTTACAGCTACGACGCGTTGAGCCGCCCGACTGCGATCTTCTACACCGCCAGCGGCCCGGCCGACGTCGAATACGATTACGACACGGCCTCCAGCGTCTGCGCCGCCGGCGAGACCTTCGCCAAGGGCCGCCTTGCCGCGACGCGCACCGAAGGCACCGAGCTCAAGTACTGCTACGACCGCTTCGGCCGCGTGGTGCGCAAGGTGCAGACGGTCGACAGCAAGAGCTTCGTCCTGCGCTACGCCTACAACATGGCCGGCCAGCTCTACACGACCACGTATCCCGACGGCACCACCGTCGACTACGTGCGCAACGCTCAGGGCCGGATCAAGGAAGTCGGCGTGCGTCCCTACGGCGGTACCCGCACCGTGCTGCTCAACAACACCGCGTACGAGCCCTTCGGCCCGGTCACTGGCTGGACCTACGGCAACGGCCGCACGTTGAGCCGCAGCTACGACCTCGACTACCGGCCCAAGACCGTGTTCGACCCGGCCAGCGGCGGCCTGTCACTGGGCTACGGCTACAACACCGTCGGCGAACTGACCGAACTCAAGGACGGGCTGCTCGCCACCACCCAGGCCAAGTACGACTACGACACCCTTGGCCGCCTGACCGTGACCCGCGACGGCACCGACATCAACGAAACGGCGCTGGACACTTACGGCTACGACAAGACCGGCAACCGCACCAGCCTGCTGCACGGCGGCATCACCGACACCTACGTGTATCCCGCCAACAGCCATCGTCTGAGCAGCGTCGCCGGCGTGGCGCGCAGCTACGACGCGGTCGGCAACACCACCAGCATCGGCGGCGCGGCCAAGGAATTCGTCTACAACGCCAACGACCGGATGCAGCAGGTCAAGCAGGGCGGCGTGGTGACGATGGGCTACCGCTACAACGCCAAGGGTGAACGCGTCGCGGCGACGAACGGCGGAGTGGGGGCGGTTAGCGTCTATACGCTATACGACGAGGCCGGGCATTGGATCGGCGATTACGACGGTGCCGGGGCGGCGGTGCAGCAGGCGGTGTGGTTCGACGATGCGCCGGTGGGGCTGGTGGTTGGCAGTGGTGTGGCGCAGTCGTTGAAGTATGTGCAGCCGGATCATTTGGGAACGCCACGGGCAGTGATCGACCCGCAGTGGAATGTGGCGATCTGGGCTTGGGATGCAAAAAGCGAAGTGTTCGGTAGTAGTCCGCCCAATCAAGATCCCGATTTGGATGGCGTTGCTTTTACTTTCGCTTTACGGCTGCCGGGACAGCGTCATGATAGTGTGAGTGGACTGGCCTATAACTATTATCGTGATTACGATCCTGCTTTAGGCCGATACGTACAGAGCGACCCAATTGGGCTGGCCGGCGGGCTGTCCACCTATGCTTATGCGCATGCGTCCCCCTTGACTAGAGTCGATCCATTAGGGCTCGAGGATTTTGATGAGTGTCGGTCGAGGCTTGAACTCGATGCAGCAATGGCACAGACGAGGATGCCTTACGATTTTTTCGGCGCCGCCAAGACCATTAATGTTCTGCGGAATCATCGTGCTGGCGGTAGGTTCGATTACAAGGTCAATAATCAGGATGATACCTTCGCGTTGAGTGGTGTTAAATATGCGGCCGATGCTTTTGGGAATTTTGTCGCCGGGTATATGTCTGCGTGGTACGGGCTCGGGGGCTATCAGGCCACGCGAGTGGTCGGAATTTATTTCGATTACTTGGATGAAGATGGGTTTGGCTGGGATTTGGATAGTGTGGATGATATAAATGATGGCTATCGATTGGGCGTTAAAGAGATTTTAACCGGAAGACGAGAAGATTGTGGCTGCGGAGGTTGATAATGGAAATTGCCATATCTGTGATCCTTGCTGTGGCGTCTCTCTTTGTTTCGACTAGAGTTCGTAGTGACTTGGGGCGCTTAGGCTTTGTGGGTGGAGTTGTATTATGGGCATTTTTTGTTGTTTTTATTTATGCTGATGGGGTTGTGCGCGCCGCTATCGCCTCCGAAGGAGTGGGGAAGAATGCGTCCACACCGTTTGTGGCTGGTATATTGAAGTTGTATGGAAACTTGGAAGGCGTTGGGGTGTGTTTGCTTCTTTGTGTGGCAACGCTTGCAGTGCTGGCGATTGTTCCCAGGCCGTCTAAAGCTTCTTGATTATCTTTGTTGCTTCATGTCCGGCGATGCTTGCTGGCAAAACGCAATCTTGATTGTTTGCTCTGATCACAATAAAACAGGTGAGGCCCCGGCAGCGGGGCCTTTCTTTGTCGCCGCTCATCGCATGCTGACCATCGCGTTGAGTCCGTTATGACGCGACTAAGCTTCTCTCGATCTGCCGCGCCCACAAGCGGAACACGCAAGCGAGCGCACGGCGACGGGACTGTTCGGGCTTGCGAACGTCGGGTGAGCGCGTGGCAGGATCGATGGTATCGGCGATGCACACCAGTTCATCGTGGAACTTCTGCAGTTCCAGATAAGCATCCAGAGGCAGCACAACGCTGTCCGCGCTGAGGGCGGACGGGGATTTGCGTGGCATAAGCGGCGCTCCATTCCATGAGCCATGCAGCCGCCTGCGCGGATTCGCAGGCGGGAAGTCGGGAGGCTAGAAACCGCGCGTAAGCGGCGGGCGTATTCCCCTTGCGGGTGTTGTATTGGCCGCCCTCCCGGCGCATGACGAATACGCCGGGCGCACCTGCGAGCTGCAGGCGCAAAAAAAACCACCGGTTCTAACGGGGGCGTCACACGAGGAATTTCTAGACTCCGCGTGCGGATTGGTTCTGCACGAGAGTTGCTGTCGATAGGACAGCGTCGCATTCAGCCGGTAGCGGAGCGGTACGTCTTCTTGGCGAACAAGAACCAAATCGTCGGCCACAGATAGAACGGCAACATGTGTCCGCTGAATCCCCGGGCCTGTCGCACCACCGCCTCGCGATACTGTTGCGCGGTGAGTTCCCGGATCACGCGTCCGTGTTCCTGCAACACATACCTGCCGTCGGAAACTTCGGGCGAGCCGTTGGATACGACACTCACAAGAAAGTTGAGCCCCGCATACACGAATACTGCGATGAGCACGGCGATCGCCCACCAGGGCAGTTCGCCGGGCAGGCCGACGATGTTGCGTTGCTCCGGCGGGGTGCGGTAGGTCTGGAGCACCAACGGTGCGAATACCACCGGCAGGGCCAGCGGCAGCAGATGTACGCCGCCGGGCAGGTCCAGGGTGTAACCCCAGAACGTTCGCAGGTGCACGATCAGGCTCGCTGCGAAGCCACACAAGGCCAGCGCACCGAAAAAAGCGTCCAGATGCTTTCTCACGCGCTGGCCTCCCCGGCGATCGATACGAGATGCGAAGCTAGCGCTGCGGCATTGCGCCGAGCAGCTCGCGGCTGGGCTGGGCCGGCGTGCCGGACCGGCCGCGCACTGACGCGGCCTTACTCGACCGCCAACCCTTCCACCTTCTGCCACCCGCGCGGCAACAACCCGCCGCGGGTCGCGCGTGCGCCCAGGTACGTATCGAGATCCTTGAACGACAAACTCATCGTCCGCGCCCCCGACTTCACGCTCAGGGTCTGCCCCGGCGCCACCACCGCCACCGCGACCACGCGCTCGGTGCCGAGCTTGGCCTTGGGGATGTCGATGATCTTGTTGCCCTTGCCCTTGTCGAGTTCCGGCAGCTCCGCGACCGGGAACGCGAGCAGGTGGCCGACGTTGGTCACCGCGACCACGCGGTCTTGCTCGACGTCGCCGATCTGCGCCGGTTGCAGGACCTTGGCGTTCGGGGTCAGCGACAGCATCGCCTTGCCGGCCTTGTTGCGGCCGGTGAGGTTCTCGAAGCGGGTGACGAAGCCGTAGCCATGGGAGCTGGAGAGCACGAAGCGGTGGTCGTTGTCGCCGGCGGCCAAGGCTTGGAACGACGCGCCGGCGGCAGGCGAGAACCGCCCGGTCAGCGGCTCGCCGTTGCCGCGCGCGGACGGCAGGCCGTGGATCAGGGTCGAATAAGCGCGGCCGGTCGAATCCAGGAACGCGACCTGCTGGGTGCTGCGCCCGCGCACCGCCGCGAGCAGGCTGTCGCCGTCGCGGTAGCTCAGCGTGGACGCGTCGATCTCGTGGCCCTTGGCCGCGCGCACCCAGCCCTTTTCGCTGACCACCACGGTCATCGGTTCGCTGGCGACCAGTTCGGTTTCCGACAGCGCCTGCGCGGCGTTGCGCGAGACCAGCGGCGAGCGGCGGGCGTCGCCGAACTTCTTGGCGTCGGCCAGCAGTTCGTCCTTGATCAGCTTCTTGAGCTTGGCCTTGCTGGCGAGGGTGGCGATCAGTTGCTCGCGTTCCTTCTCCAGCTCGGCCTGCTCGCCGCGGATCTTCATCTCTTCCAGCCGCGCCAGCTGGCGCAGGCGGGTTTCCAGGATGTAGTCGGTCTGCTCTTCGCTGAGGTCGAAGCGCTTCATCAGCACCGGACGCGGTTCGTCCTCGCTGCGGATGATGCGGATGACTTCGTCGAGGTTGAGGAACGCGACCAGCAAGCCCTGCAACAGGTGCAGGCGGCGCTCGACCTTCTCCAGCCGGTGGTTCAGGCGGCGGGTGACGGTGTCGGCGCGGAAGCTCAGCCATTCGCTCAGGAACGCCTTCAGGCCCTTGACCTGCGGTCGGCCGTCCAGGCCGATGACGTTGAAGTTGACGCGGAAGCTGCGTTCCAGGTCGGTGGTCGCGAACAGGTGGCCCATCAGCTGGTCGGCGTCGACGCGGTTGGAGCGCGGCACCAGCACGATCCGGGTCGGATTGGCGTGGTCGGACTCGTCGCGGATGTCTTCCAGCCACGGCAGCTTCTTGGCCCGCATCTGGGTGGCGATCTGCTCGATCACCTTGCCCGGCGAGGTCTGGTAGGGCAGGGCGGTGATCACCAGGTTGCTGCCGTCCTTCTCGAACACGGCGCGGGCGCGCACGCTGCCGAGGCCGGTTTCGTACATCTGCAGCAGGTCGGCGCGCGGCGTGATGATCTCGGCGGCGGTCGGATAGTCCGGGCCGAGCACGTGCTCGCACAGGTCGCGGGTGGTCGCGTCCGGGTCGTCGAGCAGGCGCACGCAGGCGCTGACGACTTCGTTCAAGTTGTGCGGCGGCACGTCGGTGGCCATGCCCACGGCGATGCCGGTGGTGCCGTTGAGCAGCAGGTGCGGCAGCCGCGCCGGCATCCAGGTCGGTTCTTCCAGGGTGCCGTCGAAGTTCGGGTCCCAGTCCACCGTGCCCTGGCCGAGCTCGCCCAGCAGCACTTCGGCCAGCGGGGTCAGCTTGGACTCGGTGTAGCGCATCGCCGCGAACGACTTGGGATCGTCGGTCGAGCCGAAGTTGCCCTGGCCCTCGACCAGCGGATAGCGGTAGGAGAACGGCTGCGCCATCAACACCATCGCTTCGTAGCAGGCGCTGTCGCCGTGCGGATGGTATTTGCCGATCACGTCGCCGACGGTGCGGGCCGACTTCTTCGGCTTGGACTGGGCGTTCAGGCCCAGCTCGCTCATGGCGTAGATGATGCGGCGCTGGACCGGCTTGAGGCCGTCGCCCAGGAACGGCAGGGCGCGATCCAGGACCACGTACATCGAGTAGTCCAGGTAGGCGCGTTCGGCGTATTCGCGCAGCGGGATCTGTTCGAAGCCGTGGAACGCCGTACGTACGGAATCTGTCATCTGAAGCTGGCAACCGGGTGGGGCAGAGCCCCGGATTCTACCCGGGGACAGGTCGCAGGAGGTGCGACGGGGGTGAAGGGAGCGGCGGCCCGAGGCTCGTGTGGGAGGGGCTTCAGCCCCGAGGCTGTGGTGCCGGATCGCCGCGACCTTAGCGCAAGGCGTCGGGGCTGAAGCCCCTCCCACAACAGCCCGGCCATGCCAACCGGCGGCCTGCGCAGGCGCTATCCTCAGCGCCTGACCACCGGAACCCGCCCATGCCCCAGCGCCGTCCGTCCCCGCGTCCGCTCGCCGTCGCCGCGTTCAGCGCCGTCCTCGCCGCCGCCTGCGCGCCGAGCCCGGCCGCGCCGCGCACCGACGCGCCGGTCTATTCCTACAAGGTGGTCGCGCGCTACCCGCACGACTCGCTGGCCTTCACCCAGGGGCTGATCTGGAAGGACGGGCACCTGTACGAGAGCACCGGCCTCAACGGCCGCTCCTCGCTGCGCAAGGTCAAGCTGGAGAACGGCCAGGTGCTGCAGCGCCGCGACCTGCCGGCCGAGGTGTTCGGCGAGGGCCTGACCGACCGCGGCGAGCAGTTGCTGATGCTGACCTGGACCAACGGCAGCGGTTACGTGTTCAACCGCGGCGACTTCTCGCCCGCGGGTACGTTCGCCTATGCCGGCGAGGGTTGGGGCCTGACCCGCTCGGCCGACACCGTCTACATGAGCGACGGCAGCGCGCAGCTGCGCCTGCTCGACCCGGCCACGCTGCGCGAGCGCTCGCGCATCCGGGTCACCGACAACGGCCGCGCGGTCGACCAGCTCAACGAGCTGGAGTGGGTCAAGGGCGAGATCTACGCCAACGTCTGGCAGACCGACCTGATCGCCCGCATCGATCCCAAGACCGGCCACGTGCGCGGCTGGATCGACCTGTCCGGCCTGCTGCAAGGGCACGGCACCAGCGTGCGCGGGTCCGACGTGCTCAACGGCATCGCCTACGACGCCAAGGGCGACCGCCTGTTCGTGACCGGCAAGCTGTGGCCGAACCTGTTCCAGATCGAGCTGGTGCCGCCGGCGAAACCCGCGCCCAGGCGCTGACGCCGCCGGCGCTCGCGCCTCAGCCGCGCAGGCGGTCGCCTTCGCGCACGTAGACCGAGCCGGCGAAGCGCGGATGCGCGGCTTGCACGTCCTGCAACAGCCGGTGTTCGACGCCGAAGAAGCGCAGTATCGAATTCCACGGCTGCGCCAGCAGCTCGATCCGGCCGTCGCGGAAGAAGCACAGCTCGTCCGCGCACAGTTCCGGATCGGTGGAATGCCAGTGGTTGAAGCCGGTGCGGCCGAGCAGATACGCGGTGTAGGCGGTGAATTCGCATACCTGCAGATCGTAGGTCTCGCCGTCGATCTGCGTCGCGGGCATCGCCTGCGCCGTTTCCAGTTCCAGGGTGCGGGCGATGCCGCTGCGCAGGAAGTCCTCGCTGCCCGCGCCGACCCGGATGCCGAAACCGAAGCCGAATCCGATCCGGTCGTAGCGACCGGCCAGCACCGGCGCGAGCGCGCGCCAGGTGGCGTCGGGCAGGCGCGCCCAGGCGCGCAGGCGGCCGTCGCCGTCGAACGCCGGGTCGACCACCAAGGTGGCGTCGACCTGCCAGGGCGCGCGCTGGGAAGCGCCGGAGGCTTCGCTCATGCGCATGCCGGCGCGCGTGTTGCGCGCAGCGGCCGCCGCCGCGGCGGCGCGGGCCGGTCGAACGAGGCGGGAGACGATGGCGGGCGCATGCCCGGATGCTAACCCAGCCCGGCGCGGCGAACGGCGGCGGCGACCCCGGCGCGATGTGCAGCCGCTAACCGCGTCGCAACGATCGCGCCCGCATCGGCGCCGGCAACGGCCGGCAGCTGACGAATTTGTCAGCGCGGCGACAGCGTGGCGTAGGCCCCGGGCGCCTACAGTCCGTGCATGGTCCGCGTTCTCCCCTCGCGGGCCATGGGCGGCGTTTCCCTCCAAGGGCGCCGCCTTCCTTCTTCGCGTTGCGGGCCGCCTGCCGCCGTGCCGGCGCCCGCCCGGACGGCGCCGGACGCGAGCCGGCCCGGACGGGGTTAGGATGCCCGCAGGTCCCCGTCCACCGCCATCGCCCATGAAGCCGCACCGTCCATGAAGTTGCTGATCGTCGAGGACGAAGCCAAGACCGCCGACTACCTGCGCGACGGACTGGCCGAACAGGGCTGGAGCGTGGACGTGGCCCGCGACGGCAACAGCGGCCTGCACCTGGCGCGCGAGTTCGACTACGACGTGATCGTGCTCGACGTGATGCTGCCGGGCCTGGACGGCTTCAGCGTGCTGCGCGAACTGCGCCTGCGCAAGCAGACCCCGGTGATCATGCTGACCGCGCGCGACCGCATCGACGACCGCGTGCACGGCCTAGGCGCCGGCGCCGACGACTATCTGGTGAAACCCTTTTCCTTCATCGAACTGCTGGCGCGGCTGCAGGCGCTGGTGCGTCGCGGGCGCCAGCAGGAATCCACCGAGCTCAACATCGGCGACCTGCAGATCAACCTGCTCGCGCGCCGCGCCTTCCGCGACGGCAACCGCCTGGACCTGACCGGCAAGGAGTTCGCGTTGCTGGCGCTGCTGGCCCAGCGCCGCGGCCAGATCCTGTCCAAGACGGTGATCGCCGCGCAGGTGTGGGACATCAACTTCGACAGCAACACCAACGTGGTGGAAGTGGCGATCAAGCGCTTGCGGGCGAAGATCGACGGGCCGTTCCGCAACAAGCTGCTGCATACCGTGCGCGGCATGGGCTACGTGCTGGAGACGCGCGAGGACGAGGACGCCGCCAACGCGAGGCCGCCGGCGTGACGCCCTGGCGCGAACTGCCGATCGCCCGGCGCCTGGCGGCGATGTTCGCCGGCGCCGCGCTGCTGGTGTTCGCCCTGGTCGGCATCGCCCTGTACCAGGTGTTGCAGACCCAGATCGTGCGTTACCAGCACGCGGAGCTGGAAACCAAGCTGCGCTACGTCGCCGGCAGCGTCAACGCCTGCGAGTTGCGCGAACGCTGGCACAAGGTCGAGGACAAGGTCGACAGCCTGGTGTCGAGCGATCGCAGCACCAAGGTGTGGGCCTGGAGCGACAGCGCCTTGTTCCGGATCGGTGCGGGCGCGCCGCCGGTCGAGGCGGCGCGCGGCGCGGCCGACCGCGGCATGGGCCGCTTGTGGCTGGCCGACAGCGACGCGCCGTACCGGGTGCTGGCGCAGACGATCCCGGCCAAGGGCGAACGGCCGCCGGTGCGGATCTGGGTGGCGATCGACTCGCAGCCCTACCGCGCCGCGCTGCGCAGCTTCGCTTTCGCCCTAGTCGCGCTGGGCCTGGGCGGCGCCGCGCTGGTCGCGCTGCTCGGCCACTGGATCGCCCAGGTCGGCCTGCGCCCGCTGCAGCGCCTGTCGTCGGACGCGCAACGGCTGAGCCCGAGCAACCTGTCGCAGCGCTTGCAGCCGACCGACCTGCCGCCGGAACTCGGCCGCGTGGCGGGCGCGTTCAACGGCGCGCTCGACCGACTGGAGGCGGCCTACACCCGGTTGGAGGCCTTCAACGCCGACGTCGCCCACGAACTGCGCACCCCGCTGACCAACCTGATGGGCCAGACCCAGGTCGCGTTGCAGCGCCCGCGCGAGGCGCAGCGGTTGACCGAGGTGCTGACTTCGAACCTGGAAGAACTCGAACGCATGCGCGGCATCGTCAACGACATGCTGTTCCTGTCGCGCGCGGGGCAGGGCGACATCGCCCTGGACCGGGTGTGCGTGCCGCTGGCGGCGGAAGTGGCCAAGACCGGCGAGTTCCTCGAATACCTGTTGGAAGAAGCGGGCATGCGCCTGCGCATCGACGGCGCCGCCGACGCCTGGATCGACACCTCGCTGTTCCGCCGGGCGATGACCAACCTGCTGCACAACGCGGTGCAGCACGCCACCCCGGGCTCGGAGATCGTGGTGGAAGTGCGTTGCGGCGAGGCCGTCCCCGGCGACTGCGGCAGCGGCGCCAGCGTGGCGGTGCGCAACGAGGGCAAGTGCGTGGAACCGCAGCACCTGGTGCGGATGTTCGACCGCTTCTACCGCGTCGACGAAGCGCGCGAACACCGCGGCGAACGCCATCACGGCCTGGGCCTGTCGATCGTCAAGGCGATCGCATCGCTGCATGGCGGCAACGTATTTGCCAACAGCGGCGAGGGCCGCACGACGGTGGGCTTCAGCCTCGCGGCGCCGTAGCCGCGTTCGAATCGGCAAGACTTCGCAAGAGCCCAACGGAACACTCATCCGGCCATTCCGGCGAAAGCCGGAATCCATTTCGATCTTGCTGTTGCTGTTACAACTGCCGTTGCTAGTGCTCGCCCCCGAGCTCGATGCAGTCGTCCCGCAGCCCCGGAGGGCGTGCGCATGGATGCGCACGCGCGCCATGGGGCAGGATGCCCCTTATGGCGCGGCCCCGCGCCCCTGTCGAGCCATAGTGGCTCTTGATCCGAAAAAACAAGGCCTTTTCTTTGGTTGCTGGTCTCTAACCTCAAGTGCATCACCTCAGTGAGGCACTGTGAATGGGTCAGCAGTATTCGCATCTGAGCGCAGAAGAGCGCGGGGCCATCATGGTCTTGATCGCCCAAGGGGCGAGCGGACGGCAAATCGCCCAGACGTTGGGTCGGGCGCAAAGCACAATTGCTCGCGAGTTGCGCCGTAATGGGTTTCGGTCCCATTCGGGGCCGCCGCTGCGCGGACGCCCTCGTTTCGACCCTGGCTACGATGCGACCCGGGCGGGCCGGCGGGCCCAGCGACTGCGGCGACGGGCGCGGGTGCGCCGCAAGCTGCGACGCGACACCGTGCTGTGGCGACGCGTGCGCTATTGGCTGGAACGGTGCTGGTCGCCGCAACAGATTGCCGACAAACTGCGGGATCTGTACCCGGACCGGCCCTGGCTGCGCGTGTCGCACGAAACGATCTATACCGCGATTTATGCGATGCCGCGCGGCGAATTGCGCCGCCAGGTGACCCGTCTGCTGCGGCAGGGGCGCAAGTCCGGCCGCCGCACGCGCCAGGGAAGCGACGCCCGCGGCCATCTGCCGGATCTGCCCAACATCCGCCTGCGGCCGCCGGCCGCGCATGAGCGCCTGATGCCGGGGCATTGGGAGGGCGACCTGATCGTGGGCGCGCACAACCGCTCGGCGATTGGGGTATTGGTCTGCCGCCGCACCTTGTACGTCAAGCTGGTCAAGCTCGCCGACGCGACCGCGCACACGGTGCTGGAGGCCTTCAGCTCGGCGTTCGAAGGCGTGCCGGAAAGTTTGAAGAAGACCTTGACCTACGACCAGGGCAAGGAAATGGCATCGCATCGGCAGTTGAGCGAACGCACTGGTTTAGCGATCTACTTCGCCGACCCCCATAGCCCGTGGCAACGCGGAACCTGCGAAAACACCAACGGCTTGTTGCGGCAATACTTTCCCAAGGGCACCGATCTGTCGGTGCATTCTGCGCAGCGCCTCAAAGAGGTGGCGTGGGAAATGAACAACCGCCCCCGCCGTAGCCTGGGCAGGCGCTCGCCCGTCGAGGTGCTCTATGAGGAACTCAAAAACCCGCGGGCGCAGGGTGATGCACTTGGACATTGACTCCGCCGTTACTTTCTTTGTGGCTTCAGACAAAGAAAGTGACCCGGCCGCTTGCGGACGGAAGCCCTTGATCTTCGCTTGTCGTCACAAGTAGGCACACGCAAAGACGAACCCCACCGCGGCACGCCCCCTGTAGGAGCGGCGCAAGCCGCGACCGCGCCATCGCATTTGCGGCGAAAGTTTCATCGTAGTTGCGTTGTCGCGGTCGCGGCTCGCGCCGCTCCTACAGTCGGATACGCATCCTCACGGCCGTCATTCCGGCGAAAGCCGGAACCCATGTTGACGTTGCTGCTGCTTTCGCCGTTACCGATATTTCGCGCGACGACAAGCGAACATCAAAAGCTTTCGTCCGCAAGCGGCCGAGCTACTTTCTTTTGTCAGCGCGACAAAAGAAAGTAGCCAAAGAAAAACGCTTGTTTAAGGGCAAAAGCCACCAAGTCCAGCGCCTTGCGCGGGGCTGCGCCATAAGGGACATCCTGTCCCATGGCGCACGCGCGCATTCATGCGCGCGCCCTTCGGGGCTGCGGAACGTGGGCCTCGGTTGGGGCTGCGTCCAAGCCAAGAGCAACGGCAACGGCAAACGCAACGGCAAAATGGATTCCGGCTTTCGCCGGAATGACGAGGTGCGAGGAGGCGGGAGAAAGGGCGGAACCAGGGGCGGAACCAGGCAGCGGAACCGCATCGCGTCGATCGGATCGCGGCGCGCGCGATCCGCAAACCGCCGCCCCACGCCTCAGCGATGCAGATCGCCCGACGCTTCCGGCTGATAGCGCAGCCCCAACACCCGCAAGGACGCGGTCCGGCCGCCCGGCAGCGGCCAATCGATCCGCGCGCCCACGCGCAGGCCGAGCAGGGCGGTGCCCACCGGGGCCAGGATCGAGATGCGTCCCGCGCCGCCGTCGGCGTCGCGCGGATAGACCAGCGCGGCTTCGTGTTCCTCGCCGCTGGCCTCGTCGATGAAGCGGATCACCGAGTTCATGGTGATCACGTCGTCCGGCATCTGCGCCGGCTCGCGCAGTTGCGCGCGTTCGAGTTCGCGGCGCAGGCCGCTGGTGTCCAGGCCGGCGGCCTGCGGGGTGTCCAACAGTTCTTCCAGTCGTTCGCAATCCAGGCGCGAGACGATCAGCGGCGGCGGCAGGCCGGAGGGGTGGGGCAGGTGGCGGTCGTTCATCGCAGGCTCCAAAGCAAGAGCGGGCGGCGCACGCGCGCCGCCCGCGAAGGATGTGGCCGGACCATAGCTCGCGGCCGCGCGCGCTTCAAGCCGCGCGCGCCGCGGCCGCGGCGCTGCATCCGCGGGCCGCGCCGGACCGTATCGATCTGCAACCCCGGCCGCGCCCGCCGCTCGACTCCGCCATGCCCCTTGTGTCCGCCGCCTGCCGCCCGTTGCCGAGCCCGAGCCCGTTCGCGGCCGGCTTCGGCGCGGCCGCGGCGGCGCCGGACGGTCGTGCGGATTTGCCGAATCCGCTGGCAAGCTGGCTAGAATCCCCGCATTCGCGCGCCGTTGCGGCGCGCATCACCGAGGCGCAGATGACCGAATCCACGGCCACGCAGTCCGGACTACCCGCTGCCGGCGACGACGCGGCCGCGCAATTGCTCGGCGCGATCGCGCGCGGCGACCGCGCCGCGTTCGAGCGGCTCTACCGCGACACCTCCGCGCGCCTGTTCGGCGTGTGCCTGCGCCTGCTGCCCGAGCGCGCCGAGGCCGAGGACGTGCTGCAGGAGGTCTACGCCACGGTCTGGCGCAAGGCCGGCCAGTTCGACGCCGGCCGCGCCAGCGCCGCGGTGTGGCTGGCGATGATCGCGCGCAACAAGGCCATCGACCGTCTGCGCGCGATGCCGGCGCTGCGGCGCGCGCCGCTGGAACTGTCGGAGGAACTCGCCGACGCCGCGCCCACGCCCGCGGCGCAGGCCGAGCGCCTGGACGAACGCGAACGCCTGCGGCGTTGCCTGGACGAGCTCGACGCGCGTCGCCGCGATCTGATCCGCACCGCGTTCTTCGAAGGCTGCACCTACGAGGAACTGGCCCAGCGCAGCGGCTCGCCGTTGGGCAGCGTCAAGAGCTGGATCAGGCGCGGCCTGATCCAGCTGCGCGCCTGCCTGGAGCGCTGAGCCATGGACATCCGCGAACACGATATCGACCGCGAGCCGCCCGGCGCCGATGTGCAGGCAGGCGAGTATGTGCTCGGCGTTTTGGACGAGCGCGAACGCCGGCTGGCGGAATTGCGCGTGGAAACCGATCCGGCGTTCGCCCGCCTGGTCGGCGACTGGCAGCGCCGCCTGGCCGCGCTGATCGAGGAGATCGAACCGGTCGCCGCGCCCGCGCAGCTGTGGCCGCGCCTGCGCGTGCGCCTGGGCTGGTCGCCGGTGCAGAGCGAACGGCCGCGCGGGCTGTGGCACAGCGCCGGTTTCTGGCGCGGCGCCGCCGCCGCGGCCGCGGCGGCGGCGGTGGTGGCGTGGTGGAGCGGCCGCGCGCCGGCGCCGGGCCCGGTCGCGCCGCCGGTCGCGGTCGCGCCGTCGCCGCAGGTGATCGAGCACCAGCCGGCGTTCCCGGTGACCCGCCTGGCCCGCGACGACGGCAGCGCCGGCTGGCTGGCCTCGATCGACCTGCGCCACGCCAAGGTCATGACCATGGCGGTGCCGACGCCGGAAGACCCGCAGGGCCGCGTCGCCGAGCTGTGGCTGATTCCGAAGGGCGAGGCGCCGCGTTCGCTGGGCCTGATCTCGACCGAGTGGGCCGATTCGCTGAAGGTCTCGCCGGAGGCGCTGTCCAAGCTCGCCGCCGGCGCGACCCTGGCGATCACCCTGGAGCCGCCGGGCGGCGCGCCGCACGGGGTGCCGACCGGGCCGATCGTGGCCAAGGGCAACATCGCGTTGTGATGCGCGCGGGCGCCCGGGCCCGCGCGCGTCGCCTGCGCGCCCGTCGGCGCGCGGGCGCGAGCGGCCCGCGAAGGGCGGCGCGACGGCGGTCCGGGGATGCGATGGCGTGCGCTGCGGGCTGCAAAAAAAATTTCAAATAACCGTTGACAGTCGAGTCGCCGCAACGCAACATACGCCTCCTCGCAGCGGCGCCGGTTCATCGGCAACGACGCGGAAGGCCCAGGTGGCGGAATTGGTAGACGCACTAGTTTCAGGTACTAGCGGGTAAAACCGTGGAGGTTCGAGTCCTCTCCTGGGCACCACTACATAGCTTCGACGCATCGCGACGAAGCGCAACGAGAACCCCGCGAAAGCGGGGTTTTTCGTTTCCGGCGCCGGCGGGTCCGACGCCGCGGGCCCAGCCTGAACGAGGCGGGCGCAACCAGTCAGGTCTCCGACTTCCGGCTGAAGCGGCGGCGCCGGCGAGCGGGTCAACTGTCGACGGGCGGGCAATACTTGACCGCTTAGCGCACGCTCCGGCCCCGGCCCGACCCGGTCCGGCCCCAGGGGCCGCAGCGCGAGGCGCGCCCGCGACGCGGGCGCGTCCGGACTCCCAGCTCCGTGGTTATGACCGACATCCTGCTCATCGAAGACGACGAACGCCTCGGCTCGCTGGTGGCCCATTACCTGGGCAAGCACGGCTACGACGTCGCCCTGGAAACCGACGGCGCGCGCGCGGTCGCCGCGATCCTGGAACTGCAACCGGCGGTGGTGCTGCTGGACGTGTCGCTGCCCGGCCAGGACGGGTTCGAGATCTGCCGGGCGGTGCGTTCGCGCTACGCCGGGGTGATCTGCATGCTCACCGCGCGCACCGACGACATCGACCAGGTGCTGGGGCTGGAACTGGGCGCGGACGACTACATCGGCAAGCCGATCGAACCGCGCGTGTTGTTGGCGCGGCTGCGCGCGCACCTGCGCCGCGACCACGCCGCGCGCCACGGCGGCAAGGTGATGCGCTTCGGCCAGTTGCGCATCGACTGCGAGACCCGCGAGGCGACCCTGCGCGAGAGCCGCATCGACCTGACCACGGCCGAGTTCGACTTGTTGGTGTTGCTGGCCGGCCGCGCCGGCCAGATCCTCAGCCGCGACGACCTGCTGCAGACCTTGCGCGGCATCCAGTTCGACGGCCTGGACCGCTCCATCGATGCGCGCATCTCGCGCCTGCGGCGCAAGCTCGGCGA
Organism: Lysobacter enzymogenes; assembly: GCF_023617245.1. NCBI lineage: Bacteria > Pseudomonadati > Pseudomonadota > Gammaproteobacteria > Lysobacterales > Lysobacteraceae > Lysobacter > Lysobacter enzymogenes. The sequence continues at coordinate 3,978,817 of NZ_CP067396.1, read as the reverse complement.
TCTCGCCGAGGAACCCGAGCGGATCAAGACCGTGCGCGGCAAGGGTTACCTGTTCAACCGGGCCGCGTGGGAATGAGCGCGCCGGGCTGGACCGCCACGCTGGTGCGGCGATGGTGGCCGCGCCGGCCGGCGCCGGCGCGGCACGGCCACTTCGGCCTGTTCGTGCGCTATTACCTGATCGTGGTGCTGATCTACGCGGTGGTCGTGGTCGGCGGCATCTCGGCGTGGCTGTGCATCACCGACGAGAACAGCCGCGCTTACGGCGAGGCGCAACTGCGCGGCACCCATTACCTGATCGAACAGCGCTACCTGGAGACGCCGCGCGAGGACTGGCCGGCGCTGGGGCGCGAGCTCAGCGAACGCTTCGCCTACCCGGTGCGGCTGGCGTCGCTGGCGGAACTGCGCGAGAGCCTGACCGCGCGCGAATGGCAGCGCCTGCAGCGCGGCGACGTGGTGATGGAGAGCGAGGACGAGGCCTACACCTACCAGCGCCTGCCCGGCACCGACCAGGCCGTGGCGCTGGGCGATTTCGACGATGTGATGGTGCAGGGCGTGCCGTGGAGCGAACTGGATCTGATCGATTCGATCGTGATCCTAGCGATGTACTTCCTCGCCATCGCGCTGCCGCTGTATTTCCTGGTCTACCGTTTCTGGCGCGACCTGCGCCGCCTGCGCACCACCGCCGAGGCGTTGAGCGCGGGCGAACTGGACGCGCGCGCGCCGGAGGTGACCACGCAGTTGGTCAACCCGCTGGGCCACGCGCTCAACCACATGGCCGGGCAGGTGCAGCAGGTGCTGGAGAGCCAGCGCATCCTGGCCCAGGCGGTGGCGCACGAGATCCGCACGCCGCTGGCGCGCATGCGCTTCGGCCTGGAGATGTTGGAACAGGCCGGCGGCGACGACGAACGCGCGCACCTGCGCGAGGGCCTGGAGACCGACATCCAGCGCCTGGAGCACCTGGCCGCGCACAGCGTGGCCTATGCGCGGATCGGGCGCATGGTCGGGATCGAACGCGAGCCGGTGCCGGTGGCCGCGTTGCTGGCCGACCTGGCCGATGTGTTCGAACCCGAGCCGCCGCTGATGCTGAGTTTCGACGGCGGCGGCGTGGACTGCCTGCCGGCCAACCGCGAAGCGCTGGAACTGGCCTTGCGCAATCTCATCGCCAACGCCCTGCGCCATGCGCGCATGCGCGTGGCGGTGAGCGTGGCGCGCGCCGGCGACGGCTACGCGCTGCAGGTCGACGACGACGGCGAGGGCGTGCCCGAAGCCGATCGCGAGCGCGTGTTCCAACCCTTCGCCCAGTTGCGCAAGCACCCGGAAGGCTTCGGCCTGGGGCTGGCGCTGGTGCGGGTGATCGCGGAAAAGCACGGCGGCCGCGCCAGCGTCGCCGATTCGGCGCTGGGCGGCGCGAGTTTCCGCATCGATCTGCCGGCGCAGTAAGCGCAGCGGAATGTTTCGACGGCATCCTGCGCTGCGCTGGCGAGTAGCGCCGGCGGGCTGCGGCCTGCGCGAGAACGCACGGATTCGGATAGTCTGGTCGCGCACAGGCTCGACGTCGATGTCGGCATCGGCATCGGCATCGGCCTCGGCTTCGCGCCAGCGCGTCCGGGCCGGAGCCGTACGACCCGCGCGCGAGTTCGATTGCGCCGTCGGTCGATCCTCGCTGCGGGCGTTCGCGCTTGCGGCCCCGATCCTCGATCGCCGCCGCCCCACGGCCCGGTAACACTCCGTTACCGAGCGTCGCCGGTGGTCACGCGCGCACCCAGATACTGCAACTGACGCCGCGCTTGCCTGCGCCGAACATGGCTCCGTCCCCACACGACGGAGTTCCACCCGCATGCAACGTACGCTGTCCGCGCTCGCCGCCGCCGCGATCGCCTTCACCCTGTCCACCGCCGCAAACGCCCAGGGCGCCGGCGAACGCGAGGGCTTCTACGCCTACGGCGGCGTCGGCGCCGCGACCACCCAATGGGACGCCAAGCGTTCCGCGCTGCCGGCAGGGCAGAAGCGCAGCCAGGACAAGGGCAGCACCAGCTTCGTGCTCGGCGGCGGCTATCGCTTCAACCGCTACTTCGCCGTGGAAGGCTCCTACCACGACCTGTTCGGCGAGGTCAGCCGCCGCGGCCTGGGCGACTACGACACCCGTTCGCTGCAGCTCAGCGCGCTCGGCATCCTGCCGATCGGCGAGCGTTTCGAGATCTTCGGCAAGGCCTCCGTCGGCCGCGCGCGCAACGAGTTCACCCCGGTGCGCGGCGCCGTCGGCCTGGGCAAGGCCAGCGAAACCGTCAACATCGCCGCGCTCGGCGTCGGCGCGAACTACCACTTCACCGACCAGTTCGCCCTGCGCCTGGACGTGACCGGGCTGAGCAAGGCCGACAGCGCGTTCCGCCGCAAGGCCGGCGCCGACGACATCAAGACCGGCGAAGCCACCTTGAGCGTGATGTACCGCTTCTGACCCGCCCCGTCGGCGCGAGCGGGCCGCCTCCGCTCGCGCCGCGACCGACCCTGCCGAGCCCACGACCATGACCACGACGCCGTCGATGCCGTTTCGCACTCGCGCCCGCCGCCTCGCGGGCAGGCCCGCATGAGCGGCCTGGCCGGACTCTGGCGCGCGCAGCCGGATTGGGAAGACGATCGCCTGCGCTATTGCATGCGCTCGATGATCCACGCGCTGCATCACCGCGGCCCGCGCGCGCATGCGCTGTGGAGCGACTGCGCCGCCGGCGTCGCCTTGGCCCATTGCCGCGAGCGCGACGGCCTGGCCCAGCCGGTGGCCAGCGCCGACGGCCGCTACCTGCTGAGCCTGGACGGCGCGCTGTACGCGCGCGAAGCGCTGCACCGCGAGCTGGTCGCGCTGGACGCGGTCGACGCGCACGCCGGCGACGCCGAACTGATGCTCGCCGCGATCGTGCGCTGGGGCCTGCGCCGCGCGCTGAGCCGCTGCGACGGCGCGTTCGCGCTGAGCCTGTGGGACCGGCAGGAACGCCAGCTGTGGCTGGCCCGCGACCGGATCGGCGAGCGGCCGCTGTACTACGGCTGGATCGACGGCGACTTCGCCTACGGCTCCGAACTCAAGGCGTTGCACCGCCATCCCGGCTTCGACGCGCCGGTCGACCGCGATGCGCTGAGCCTGCTGCTGCGCTACGACTACATTCCCGCGCCGTTCTCGATCCATCGCGGCGTGTTCAAGCTCGCTCCCGGCGGCGTGCTGCGCATGACCGCGCAGGCGCTGCGCGCCGGCGCCGGCGCGCACCGGCCCGCGCACGACGTCCAGACCTACTGGTGCGCGCGCCAGCGCATGACCGAGGCGGTCGAACTGCGCGGCGACATCGGCGCCGACGAAGCCGTCGACCAGCTGGAAATCCTGCTGCAACAGGCGGTGTCCGCGCGCATGCGCGCGCCGGCCGCGGTCGGCGCGTTCCTGTCCGGCGGCACCGATTCCTCGCTGGTGACGGCGATGATGCAGGCGCAGTCGTCCACGCCGGTCGACAGCTACGCGATCGGCTTCGACGACGACCGCCACGACGAGAGCGACTGGGCGCGCGCGGTGGCGCGCGCGCTGGGCACCCGCCACACCGAGCACCGCGTCGGCGGTCGCGAGGCGCTGGAGGCGATCGACCGGTTGCCGCAGGTGTGGTGCGAGCCGTTCGCCGATTCCTCGCAGGTGCCGACCCTGATCGCCAGCGAGCTGGTCGCGCGGCGCACGCCGGTGGCGCTGACCGGCGACGGCGGCGACGAACTGTTCTTCGGACACTCGGCCTATTGCCGCGCGTTGCGCAACGCGCGCTGGAACCAGCGCCTGCCGGCGTCGCTGCGGCGGCTGGCGCCGCGCCGCGGCGGCGATGAGGCCGAGCGCGCGCGCCTGGGCGGGTTCGGCGCGCTGTGGGCGGAGCTGCGCGCGCAGACGGTCGAGGACCACTACCTGCAGCGCGTTTCGCGCTGGCGCGACCCCGCCGCGGCGGTGCCGGGCGCGCGCGAGCCGGCGACGGCGTTCCTCGATCCGCAGGCCTACCTGCCGGTCGGCGACGCGGCCGACCGGGTGCAGTTCCTGGATTTCCGCATGGACCTGCCCAACGGCATCCTGACCAAGATCGACCGCGCCGGCAGCGCCTGCGGCCTGGAGACGCGCTCGCCGCTGCTGGACCGCAGCGTGATCGAGTTCGCCTGGTCGCTGCCGACCGCGCTCAAGCACCATCGCGGCGAGCAGAAGTACGTGCTCAAGCGCCTGCTCGAACGCTATCTGCCGCACAAGCTGATCTACCGGCCCAAGACCGGTTTCGGCGCGCCGGTCGCGCGCTGGCTGCGCGGGCCGCTGCGCGAGTGGGCCGAGGGCCTGCTGGACGAATCGCGCCTGCGCCGCGAAGGCCATTTCGACCCGCGCGCGATCCGCGCGGTGTGGACCGGGTTCCAGGCCGGCGAGCGCAAGTGGCACACCCATCTGTGGAACGTGCTGATGTTCCAGGCTTGGCTGGAGCGGCACCGCTTCGCCGCCGAGCCGATGCCGGCGGCGGTCGCGCTCGATGCGGTGGTCGAACAGGTCGCGCCGGCGCGGGCGCGGCTCGCGGCGCTGGAGAGCGCCGCCGGCTGACGCGGCGCTTTGCGCTTCGGCCGCGTGCTTCGGCCGCTTGCGGCGACGGCGCGCCGATAGCGGATCGCGCTTGCGACGAGGGTCGTATCGGCGTGCCGATGATCTATGCGTGCCGTCGGTTCTCACTGAGCGTGCCGATTCGGTGAGGATCGTTCGCACCCACTGATGTTCGAATCCGCATGCGCGCATCGCGCGCTTGTCGCGGCGATTTTTCCGGTGCTAGCGTTCGGGCGAAACCTCGCCGGACAGGCTGTGTTCGATCCCGGCGCGCGCGAAGGCGGGGCTCGCTCGGGGAGTCGGACATGAAGCAAATCCACTACGCCGCGTGGGCGCTGATGCTGCTGTTCGCGGCGGGCGCGCATGCGCAGGACTGCGCAGGCGCTCGCGCGCGGAACGATCCCGGCTGCGCGCGCAGCCCTGTCGCGCGCGTCGCGCATTGGGAAAGCCGCTGGGGCGCGTTCGCGCTCGACGAAGCCGCCGGACTGGGCGCGGCGAGCGGCGAACGCAGCAAGCCGTCGGCCGAACGCGCGGCGCTGGCGGCGTGCAAGCGCAAGGGCGGCCGCAAGTGCGCGCTGATGCTGAGCTTCGCCGACCAGTGCGGGGCGCTGATCGCGGCCGACCGGGGATCGAGCGTCGCGGTTTCGCCGACGGCGCAGGCGGCGACCGAACTGGGACTGTCGATCTGCAGGCGCGGCGGGCTCAGCGGTTGCCGGCCCTATCACGCGCAATGCAGCCCGGCGCAGTGGGTGGAGTGAGCGCGCCGGCGCCGCTCGCGCAGCGGCGGCGACGCGTGCGAGATCGCGCCGCCCGGCTGGCCGCGCCGGCCCGCCGGCGGCATCATGGCCGGCCCTCATCGCACGACCGCCGCCGCATGGACTCCCTCGCCCTGATGCGCAGTTTCCGCCGGGTGGTCGAACTCGGCAGCTTCGCCCGCGCCGCCGACGATCTGGCCCTGTCGGCGGCCGGCCTGAGCAAGCAGGTGCGGCAGCTGGAAGCGCGCCTGGGCACGGTGCTGCTGCAGCGGACCACCCGGCGCATGAGCCTGACCGACGGCGGCCGGCTGTATTACGCCGAATGCTGCCGCCTGCTCGACGAGATCGACGCGCTGGAACAGCGCATGCGTGCAGGCTCCGAACGCGTGGACGGCCTGCTGCGGATCAACGCGCCGCTGTCGTTCGGGCTGTGCGTGCTGTCGCCGCTGCTGAGCCGGTTCCTGGCCGCGCATCCGCACCTGCGCCTGGATCTGGCGCTGGACGACCGCGTCGTCGATCTGGTCGGCGAGGGCTTCGACGTGGCGGTGCGCTTGCGTTCGGAGCTGGAGGATTCCAGCCTGGTCGCGCGCCGCCTGGGCCAGGTCGAACAACTGCTGTGCGCGGCGCCGTCCTACCTGCAGCGCCACGGCGAGCCGCGCACGCCGCAGGAACTGTGCGGGCACGCGCTGCTGGGCTACAGCCTGTCGCAGTCGCCGCGCGCGTGGCAGCTGCAGGGCGCCGATGGCGCCAGCGAATTCACCCTGCCGGCGCCGCGGGTGGCGGCCAACAACAGCCTGTTGCTGCGCGACCTGCTGGTCGACGGTCACGGCGTGGGCAGCCTGCCGGCGTTCGTGGCCGCGCCGGCGATCGCCGCCGACCGCCTGCGCGAACTGTTGCCGCGCCATCGCCAGCCGCCGCGTCACGTGCACGCGGTCTACGCCACCGGCCGCCTGCTGCCGGCCAAGGTGCGCGCCTTCGTCGATTTCCTCGGCGACGAACTGCCGGCCGCGCTGGCCGCGGATTGCTGAGCGCCAGCGAACAGTCCCTGCACCCGGCGCGGCTGTTTCGCCCGCGCCGCGGCGCCCATGCTGTTTGCACGCGGCCAAGGCGCCGCCCGATCCGCGCCGCACCGGCGCGAACGCATGGAGATTCCCGATGAACGTCCCCCGCAGCCTCGCCGCCGTCGCGCTGGCGCTGGCCCTGTCCCCGCTCGCGTCCGCCTCCGCCGCCGAAGTCGGCCGCAGCCCCTGGGGCGCCGACGACCAGATCGGCCGGCTCAACCTGATCACCGAACAGTCGCGCGCGGCCGTGCTCGGCCGCCTGCGCGGCGGCAAGGTCTACGATCTGGCCACCGAGTACTTCATCGGCATGCCGAGCTGGCAAGCGGCCGGCGATCCGCACTACCAGTTCTGGATGACCCACACCCCGCGCGGCACCCGGGTCGACGATCCGATGCAGGTCGGCGCAGCGATGAACGCCCACACCAGCTACACCGGCAGCGCGTTCTCGATGTACAGCCACACCGGCACCCATATCGACGCGCTCAACCACTTCGGCGTCGGCGGGCGGATCTGGAACGGTTTCGAAGCCGACCGGCACCTCGGCGACCGCGGCTGGAACAAGGCCGGGATCGAGAAATTCCCGCCGCTGGTCGCGCGCGGGGTGATGCTCGACATCGCCGCGGCCAAGGGCGTGGACATGCTGCCCGACCAGTACCGCATCACCCGCCAGGACCTGCGCGAAGCGCTGGACAAGCAGAAGACCCAGTTGCAGCGCGGCGACATCGTGCTGATCCGCACCGGCCGGATGAAGCTGTTCGAGCGAGCCGACGCCTATATCGCCCAGCCGCCGGGCCTGGGCATCGACGCGGCGCGCTATCTGGTCGAAGAAGCTGGGGCGATGGTGCTCGGCGCCGACAATCTGAGCCTGGAAACCTTCCCGTCGGAAGTGCAGGGCGAGTACGTGCCGCTGCACACCTACCTGCTGGCGCAGCACGGCGTGCCGATCATCGAGCTGATCGCGCTGGACGAACTTTCGCGCGACCGCGTCTACGAGTTCGCCTTCATCGGCGGGCCGCTGAAGATCCGCGGCGGCGACGCGGCGCCGTTGCGGCCGATCGCGATCCCGCTGCGCTGAGCTTCGACGGCGCGGCGCGACATCGCGGGGCCGCCGTGGGCCCCGCGATGTCGTGTCCGCGCGAACGCTTACTGCGGGCAGGATTCCTGCAGCTCGTAGTACTGCAGTTCCGACGGCGCCACGCCCCAGCCGCTGCCCTGGACCAGGCCGGCGGCATCGGCGTAGGACAGGTTGATGCTCACGCCGGGAAAGTCGCCGACGCTGAGGGTGGCGGAGAGGCTCTTGGCGCCGGCGGTGGCGTTGTAGGCGTCCACCGCGGTCTTGAACCGCGACAGCGCCACCGAGTTGCTGGTGAAGGTGCGCAGCGAGCTCAGATCCAGCGCGAACGCGTACTGCACGTTGGTCGGGCCGTAGCGGTTGACCGCGCTCGGCACGACGATGGGCTTGCTGCTCCAGTAGTGGTTGATCACGCGCAGGTTGCAGGTGCCGGCCTGGGGGAACCCGGTCGGCGCGTTGAGGCGGCCGAGCGAGGTCCAGCCGGAGGCGAGGGCGCCGTGGCTGGCCAAGGCCAGCGCGCAGAACAGGGCGAAACGCTTGAGGTTCATGAGACTCCTTGTCGGAACTGGGGAAGGGCGCGCCGTGTCGCCGGCGACGCCCGCCGCGGTCGCGCAGCGATCCGTCGGCGCGCCCATTAACGCTTGCGCGCGTCTTGCAGGGTCGGACGCGATCGGAGTGCGGCGCGCCGGCGATCGGGCCGGGCGCGGCGTCCGTCGGCGCCGGCCAGGGCGGCGGCATCGGCGCTTGTGCGAAGCGAGCCTGGCCGCGGCGGCCAGCGGACATTGCAGAATCGGCGATGCGGGCGTCCGCCGCACGACCGCGCCGCGACACGCGGCCGCGGCATGGCGACGGTCGTCGCGATAACGCGCGCGGCCCCGCGTTTTCTGCGCCTGTCAGACCCGCGCGCGTCTCGCTCCCGACACGTCCCGGTAACGCCGGCGGCGCCAAGATGGCCCGCAGCAATGGCGCCCGCATTCGCGATGCGCCGGCACCCAACACGAGCCGGGATCGCGCCTGGGCCCGGCCGGGAGACGAAGATGCGCAGCGCACGGCGTTCCCAATCGCAACTGATCGCCATCGGCCAGCACGCGCCGTGGGTGATCGCCAGCCGGCTCGGCGCGATCTCGCGCGCGGCGTCGGCACCGAGCGCGCGCGATGTGCGCGAACTGCAGCGCATGGTCGACGAAAAATGGCTGGCGCTCGGCGACGCCTGGTGGCAGATGTCGATGCAGTGGTGGCAGTGGCAGGCCGGCTGGTGGTTGCGCCCGCAACCCTGGCTGGGCCCGGCCGGCGACGATCCGCTGCGCTGGTGGCGCGAGGCGGCGCGCGCCGGCGACGCGGTGTTGGCCAGCGGATTGCGGCCGGTCGCGCGAACGGTCGCACACAACCGGCGGCGGCTGGCGGCGCGGTCCTGACGCGGCTGCGCCGCGCGGATCGCGCCCGGCGCCGCGGCTTCACACTTCGACACGATTCGCTTGCCGTCGCGGCAACGCCGGCGGCGCTACCCTGCAGCTTCCGCGACCGCGGGTCGCGACGAAGCCGAGGCCGCGCCATGCCCGTCCAGGTCTGCCCGTTCCTGATGTTCGCCGGCCGATGCGAGGCCGCGATGAACCTCTATGTCTCGCTGATCCCCGACAGCCGCATTCTCGAGGTGCGCCGCTACGGCCCGGGCGAGCAGGGGCCCGAGGGCTCGGTGATGGTCGCCAGCTTCGCCCTCGGCGACCTGACCGTGATGTGCAGCGACAGCCCGGTCGAGCACGCCTTCGACTTCACTCCGTCGAGCTCGCTGTTCGTGACCTGCGAGTCGCGCGAACAGCTCGACGTCCTGGCGCAGGCGCTGGGCGAGGGCGGCAAGGTGCTGATGCCGCTGGACAATTACGGCTTCAGCCAGCGATTCGCCTGGGTACAGGACCGCTTCGGAGTGTCGTGGCAGCTCAACCTGGACTGATGCGCCCAGGCCAGTGCGGGTGCACGCGCGCGGCCGCCTGCGCGGCCGCGCGGCGCGGTCGGGCCTCAGAACTGGAAGTAGATGAACGGGTTGAACCCGCTTTCCACCACCGAGATGCAGGCCAGGAAGTACAACACCGCGCAGTAGACCGGCATCAGCGCCGGCGTCTTGAAGCTGAAGCTGCGCAGCTTGTCGAAGGTCGGGCGGCCGATCAGGCAGATCAACGCGGCCAGGGCCAGCAGGAACAGGATCTTGGGATTGGCCAGCATCCGGTTGGCCTCGACCCACAGCGGCACCGACGGTTCCAGCCCGAACATGGCCTTGAGCAGCTTGCCGGTGGTGGCCAGGTCCTTGGAGCGGAACGGCACCCACAACAGGGTCACCAGCGCGAACACCCACAGGTTCGCCGCCGGCAGGTTCTGCAGGCGCAGCAGCTTGGCGCGCTCCAGCACCAGCAGCAGGCCGTGGCCCAGGCCCCAGACCAGGAAGGTGTAGGCCGCGCCGTGCCACAGGCCGCACAGCACGAAGATCACCAGCAGGTTGAAGTAGGTGCGCTGGGCGCTGCCGCGATTGCCGCCGAGCGGGATGTAGAGGTAGTCGCGGAACCAGCGCGACAGGGTCATGTGCCAGCGCCGCCAGAACTCGGTCACGCTGTGCGAGGTGTAGGGGCGGTCGAAGTTCTGCGGGAAGCGGAAGCCCATCATCCGCGCCATGCCGATCGCCATGTCGGTGTAGCCGGAGAAGTCGAAGTAGATCTGGAAGGAGTAGCACAGCGCGGCCAGCCACGCCGAATAGGTCGACAGGTGCAGGTCGCCGGAGTGGACCACGTCGACCACCGAACCCAGCGGGTCGGCGATCAGGATCTTCTTGGCCAGGCCGACGATGAAGATCAGCAGGCCCCAGTACACGTCGCGGCCGACCAGGCCGCGGCGCTCGATGCCCAGCTGCGACTTGATCTCGGCGAAGCGCACGATCGGCCCGGCGACCAGATGCGGGAACAGGAAGATGTAGATCGCGAACTTGGCGACGCTGCGCTCGGCCGGGATGTGGCGCTGGTAGACGTCGACCAGGTAGGAAATGAAGTGGAAGCTGTAGAACGAGATGCCCAGCGGCAGGATCCAGCCGAGCTTGGCCGGATCGAACGCGGCCATCGGGCCGAGGAAGTCGGCGGCGATCTGGGCGAAGAACACCAGGTACTTGAACAGCAGCAGCGGGATCAGGTTCATCGCCACGCCCAGCCACAGCGCCAGCCGGTCGGCCGGCAGCGCGCCGATGCGGCGATCGCGCAAGCGCTCGATCAGGTGGCTCAGCGCCCAGTTGGCGGCGACCAGGCCCAGCGGCAGCAGCGTGAACGGGCCCGCGCCCAGCGCGTAGAACAGCACGCTCGACAGCAGGATCCAGGCGTTGCGCAGCGCGCGCGGCAACAGGAAATACAAGCCGAAGAACAGCGGGAAGAAAACGAACAGGAAAGCGGGAGACGAGAAGACCATCGGCGTTCGGCGGCTGGAAGACGGAAGAAGTGGCGGGTTACGAAGCGAACACCGACCACGCCGGAGAGATGTCGAGCAGCTGGATGATCAGGTACTTGCAGCCGCGCGCGCGGGCCGTTTCCGGCGCCTGCAGCACCGAGCCGTTGCGGTCGAAACGGGTGAAGGATTCGAAGTGGTCGCCCAGGCCGACCCGGACCATGCCGTCGGAGAAGCTGTTGCCGAACAGGCAGGTGTTGGGCAGCAGCCCCTTGCCCGGCAGGCTGTCGGTGTCGAACTCCAGCCCGGTCTCGGCGGTGCTGCGCGCGTTGTAGACGTGGAAGTCGGCCCAGTTCTTCTTGACCCCGGGCTCCACCAGCGGCTTGGCGTGCAGCAGCGCGGCGAAGCGCATGTCGCTGCCGACGTACGGCGTTTCCTCGACTTCCAGCGGGTAGGCCCATTGCTTGGGCGAACCCTCCAGCTTGGCGATGCGCGCGACCACGTCCATCGCCACCAGCCGCGCGCTCAGGTCGGTCCAGTGGAAATCCTGGCGGAAGAACAGCGGGAAGTTGGACTGCTCGGCGCGCATCAGCGCGTAGAGATCGACGAACTGCAGCTGCGGCGTCTGCTTGAGCCGGTTGTAGAACGCGAAGAAGCGCGAGGGCTGCGGCAGGCGCGGGGCGAAGAACGGCAGCCGGCTCTGGTCGAAGTGCGCGCGCTGCAGCGGCGCGATCCAGATCACGGTGACGCCCTGGGCGCGCGCGCGCTGGTCGAAGGCGGCCACGCCGTTGCGGGTCTTCTCGATCGCCTCGTCGGTGGCGAACAGGCGCTCGGCCGCCGGCAGCTCGTTGTCGAGCAGGTTGCGGCCGTAGATTTCGCGGCGCTTGCCGAAGTAGACCCGGCTGGAGGAGCGGAACAGCGAGTAATCGAGCTGGTTCTTCAGCCGGATCATCAGGCTGCGGTAGGCGAGGTTGTCGTTGAACCAGCGGTCGACGGCGACATAGTTCTTGTCGATCGCGAGCGCGCCGCCTTCCCAGGCGCTCGGGAACTCGGCGAGCTTGCGCAGTTCCTGCACCTTCTCCACATCCGGCGGCTGCTTGCGCAGGGTCAGCACGGCCGGGACCAGGCTGGCGGCGAAGATCGCCGCGCAGAACGCGAACTGCAGCGCCGTGCGAAGCTTGAGGCGGGAGGCCGAACGCAGCGGGCCGGCGGTTTCGGCGTTGTACGACATCGCCTTCCTAATGCATGGGGGAGCGCGCCGGGGCGCGGTGCTCCGTAGGTCCGTAAAGAGTGTTTTGCAGTCACACCCCGTGTGCCCGCGGTGCGCATCATAGCGCAGGGGCGGACCGGTCTAGGCGCGGTCCGGCCGAGCCGGCCGCGGCCAGCGGCCCGGAGCGGGTATGCGATCCATGGGAGAGGGCGTCGCCGGCGTTTCGCGGCGCTTTCGGCACCCCGGTCTCAGTTCCGTCCGGGCGCTACGCCGGCGCGACCGCGCGCGATGCCCGGCTGCGGCGCCGCGCGGGACGCGCGCAAACCGCGCAAACAAAAAGGCCGACGATCGCTCGTCGGCCTTTTCGTGAATCGAGTGGTGGAGCCAGGGAGGATCGAACTCCCGACCTCGTCATTGCGAACGACGCGCTCTCCCAGCTGAGCTATGGCCCCACATGAAACTGAGGCGGCAAGTTTAGCGGGCCTGCGGCGGGCGCGCTAGCCCCGAGGCGAAAATTCGCGCTGGCGCCCGGCTCGCCGCAACGGCCTCGCGGCTCAGGCGGCGCCGCCCGGCGCGGCCAGCAGCGGCGCCAGCGCCGGTTCCAGCGCGGCGCGGCGCCAGCCGGACAGGGCCTCGGGCCATTCGCCGTGGTCGAGCAATGCCTCCAGCCAGCGGCGCGAGGCCAGCACGCCGTCGGGCAGGCCGAGCGCGGCGCTGCGGCCGGCCACGGCCTCCTGCAACTGGCGCAGGCGCTGTTTGTCGCGGGTCTCGGCGACGCCGGCGTCGGGCGCCTGCGCTTCGTCGGCCAGCGGCGTGGACAGCGCGGTCCAGATCGCCTCGACCAGCTTGCGCGGAGCCTTGGGGTGGCTCTCGATCTGGCGCTGCAGCGCGTCGCGGTCGGCCGGCGCCTGGCGGGCGATGGCCACGGCCAATTCGTTGTCGAGGATCCAGCTGCGCGGCTTGTCGCTGTCGCGGGCATAGCCGTCGCGCCAGCGCAGCAGCCGCAGCAGGCGCCGCTGCGCGGCCGCGTCGAGGAACTGGGCGCTGCGCATCGACAGGTGCGGCCAGCGCTCGGGCGCCTCGTTCTCGGCGTTGACCACGGTGCGCGCGGCGTCCTCGGCCAGCCACTGCTGCCGGCCGAGCTGGGCGAGCAGGCCGTCGAGCGCGTCGTGCATGGCGAACAGGTGGCGCACGTCGTCGGCGGCGTAGTCCAGCTGCGACGGCGACAGCGGCCGGCGCATCCAGTCCGAGCGGGTCTCGCCCTTGGGCAGGGCCACGCCGGTGAGCTGTTCGACCAGTTTCTGGTAGCCCAGGCCGCCGCCGATGCCGGCCAGCGCCGCGGCCTGCTGGGTGTCGAACAAGGGCTTGGGCACCACGCCGCAGGCGTGCTTGAACGCGACCAGATCCTCGCTCGGGCTGTGCACCAGCTTGAGGATGGCGGTGTCGGCCAGGATCGGCGCCAGCGCCTGGGTCATGCCGGGGCGCAGCGGATCGACCAGCAGGATCGTCGGCTCGTCCTCGCCTTCGCGCTCGATCGCGATCTGCACCAGGGCCAGCTGCGGCCAGTAGGTGCGTTCGCGGATGAACTCGGTGTCGAGCCCGATGCGCGCGGGCCGGGTGTCGAAATGCGCTTGCAGCGCGGCGGGGGTGTTGATCCAGACGGGCATGGGCGGCGAGCGGGAAGCGGAGTCGGCCGGGTCGGGGCCCGGGCGGGCGACAATAGCTCAAATCGCGTGGGGAAGCCGGAACGGCCGGGAAAAAACCGCAAATCGCCTGCGAAATCGCGCGTCGCGGGCTTTGCCGATCCGGTCGCGGCCGCGCCCGCGGCCGGCCGCGGGCGCCGTCGATTCCCGGCGGCGGCCGCTGAGACGATATGCTGCGCGGGTCTTCGCATCCCCCGCAGAGGCCGCAGGTTTGCGCGCAACTCACTGGACCCGCACGCTGATCCTGGGCCTGGCCTGTGCCGGGCTGCTGTGCGGCTGCGGCGAGCGCGAGCGCCGCGCCGACGCGCAAACCGCGCCGCGCCAGCCGATCGTGACGGTCAGCGCCGACCAGGCGGTCTCGCCGGTGCCGCCGTGGCGGCCGCCGGCGGTGGCGGTCGACGAGGACAATCAAGCCGCGCTGCGCAAGCGCGCCGACGCCGCGCTCAAGGCCGGCGACCTCTACGCCAGCGCCGATTCGGCGATCCCGCTGTACCTGGCCCTGCGCGCCTTCGCCCCCGCCGACCGCGCCATCGCCATCGGCCTGGACCGGGCGGTGGCGCTGCTGCTGGCCGAGGGCGACGGTGCGCTCAAGCGCATCGACGAGGAACCGCTGGCGCTGCGCGACGCGCACCGGGCCGCGGCGGTGGCGCGCGCGGTGGCGCCGGAGCACCGCAAGGTCGAGGCGTTCCTGGAACGGCTCGACGCCGCCGACCAGGCCCAGGAGGCCGACCGCCTCGGCGAGGAAGCGCTCAACGCCGGCAACATCGGCGAGGACGGCCAGGCCGGCGGCGCGCTCGCGCATTTCCGCGCCGCGCTGGAGTCGCGCCCGCGCGATGCGCGCGCGCAGCAGGGCATCGCCGCTGCCGAAAGCGCGTTGATCCGCCGCGCCGAACTGGCCGCCGACCGCGACGACTACGCCGGCGCCGAGCGCTGGCTGGCCAAGGCCGCGCTGGTGCGGCCGAAGATGCAGACCGCTTCCGACGCCCAGGGCCGCATCGCCGAGCAGCGCCAGCAGCGCATCCGCCGCCTGCGCGACGAGGGCATCGCGTTGCTGCCCAAGCTGCGCGGCATCGACGACGCGCGCGGCGTGCTGGCGACCCTGCTGCGGATCGCGCCGCCCGGCGACCCGGCCGCGGCCGAGCTGCGCGAGCGGATCGAACTGGCCACCCACTACGGCCTGTTCCGCCCCGGCCAGGTGTTCACCGACGCCACCGACCAGGGCGGGCGCGGCCCGCAGATGGTGGTGATCCCGCACGGCGCGTTCCGCATGGGCGCCGAAGCGGGCGAGGCCGATTCCAGCGACGCCGAGCGGCCGCTGCGCAATATCCGCTTCGAGCGCGGCCTGGCGGTGTCGCGCTACGAGATCACCGTCGGCGAGTTCCGCCGCTTCATGAACGCCAGCAAGCATCGCGCCCGCGCCAGCCGCCGCGGTTACTCCATCGCCTACGACGAGCGCAGCGGCAACCTGGTGCGGCGCGGCGGCGTGGACTGGAGTTCCGACTACGCCGGCAAGCCCGCCGCCGACAACCTGCCGGTGGTCCACGTCAGCGCCAAGGACGCCACCGCCTACGCCGAGTGGCTGTCGGCCACCACCGGCCAGCGTTACCGCCTGCCCAGCGAGGCCGAGTACGAATTCGCGCTGCGCGCCGGCACCCAGGGCCGCTATCCCTGGGGCGACGGCGCGCCGCCGGCCAAGGCCGGCAACCTCACCGGCGCGCTCGACGTCTCGCCCAGCGGACGGCGCTGGCGCAACGCCTTCCCCGGCTACGGCGACGGCGCCTGGGGTCCGGCGCCGGTCGGCAGCTACGCGGCCAATGCATTCGGCCTTCACGACATGGGCGGCAATGTCAGCGAGTGGGTGGCCGACTGCTGGCACGACAACTACCGGCGCGCGCCGCGCGACGGCGCGGCATGGTTCAACCCCGGCTGCCGCACGCGGGTGTTCCGCGGCGGCGCCTGGTCGAGTTCGCCGGCGCAGTCGCGCGCGGCGTGGCGGCAGGGCAGCAGCGCCGACACCACCAACGGGCGCCTGGGCTTCCGCGTGGTGCGCGATATCTGATTTGATGTCCGCGCGCGCGGCGCGGCGGCGAAAGCGGAAGCGGCAGGGGCGGCGAGGCGCGGGCGGGCAGGCGGCACAATGTTGGCGAACGGCCACGGCGCGCGCCGGGGGCGGATTTCAAGCGACGGATCGAGGCGGCGACGCCCGGCATTTTCGGGAGCAGGCGGATGAGAGTGGACCCTTACGGCAACCAGGCCCGGGGCGGGCGGCGCGGGTTCGGCGGATTCCGCTGGTGGATCCTGTTGCTGTTCGGCCTGTACGCGGCGTGGTCGTGGTTCGGCAGCGCCAAGACCGATCCCTACACCGGCGAGACCGCGCACTACGGCACCAGCGCCGACGAGGAAGTGCAGCTCGGCGAGCAGGCCTTCGTGCAGGTGCTCAACGACGCCAACTCGCAGCGCGCGCTGCTGCCGTCGAGCGCGCCGCAGAGCCAGGCGGTCAGCCAGATCGCCCAGCGCCTGATCGACAAGGTGCCGCAGGTGACACAGGCGCTGGCGAAACAGAACAACCAGGAAGCGCCGACCGACTACCGCAGCTTCAAGTGGAGCGTGGCGGTGATCAACTCGCAGGAGGCCAACGCCTTCTGCCTGCCCGGCGGCAAGATGGCGGTCTACACCGGCCTGTTCCCGGTGACCCAGAACGACGACGCGCTGGCGGTGGTGATGGGCCACGAGATCGCCCACGCGCTGTTGCGCCACGGTTCGCAGCGCATGGCCCAGCAGAAGCTGGTGCAGCTCGGCCAGGTCGCCGCGGGCGCCGCGGTCGGCGGGATGGACCCGCAACAGCAGCAGATGATCATGGGCGCGCTCGGCGCCGGCGCGCAGTACGGGCTGGTGTTGCCGTACGGGCGCAACCACGAGACCCAGGCCGACAAGGTCGGGCTGATGCTGGCCGCGGCCGCGTGCTACGACCCGCGCCAGGCGGTGCCGCTGTGGCAGCGCATGTCCCAGCTCGGCGGCGGGCAGCGGCCGGCGGAATTCGCTTCGACCCATCCGGACCCGGCCAACCGCATCCAGGCGCTGCAGCAGCTGATGCCGGCGGCGCTGGAGTTCTATCAGGCCAATTGCGCGAACAAGCCGCTGGCTGCGCGCTGAGGCGGGGCGTCGCCGCGACGGCCGCCACAAGCACCAACGAGACAACCATCGCCGTCATTCCGGCGAAAGCCGGAACCCATTTTGATCTTGCGGTTGTTTTTGCTTGCCGCGATGGAGCCTGAAGCAACAGCAAAGTCAAAATGGGTTCCGGCTTTCGCCGGAATGACGGCAATGAGGCAACGGTGCGGTGAGGCAACGGTGCAAGGACGCGACGACGCAGGCGGCGGACGAGGCGAGTGAACGCGGCCGCGTCGAAGCGACTTCGCGACGGCGCCCGAATCCGGCCGCTCAAAAACTCATGAAGCTCAAAAACTCATGAACAAGCCGCCGTTGACCGGAATGTTCGCGCCGGTGATGAACCCGGCGTCGTCCGCGGTCAGGAACTCCACCGTGCGCGCGATCTCGCTCGGCTTGCCCAGCCGCCCGACCGGTATCGACTCGACGATCTTGCTGCGGATCTCTTCCGGCACCGCCGCCACCATCGCCGTCTCGCAATAGCCCGGCGACACCGAATTCACCGTCACGCCCTTGCGCGCGACCTCGCGCGCCAGCGCCATGGTGAAGCCGTGCATGCCGGCCTTGGCCGCGCAGTAGTTGGTCTGGCCGAACTGGCCGGTCTGGCCGTTGACCGAGCTGATGTTGACGATGCGGCCGAAGCCGCGCCCGGCCATCGCGTCCACCGTGTGCCGACACAGGTTGAACACGCCGTCGAGATTGACGTTGAGCACCTCGTCCCAGGCGCGCTTGTCCATCTTGCGCAGGCTGCCGTCGCGGGTGATGCCGGCGGCGTTGACCAGGATGTCGATGCCGCCGTCGCGTCCGGCGATGCGCTCCACCGCCGCGCCGCAGTCGTCGAAGTCGCCGACGTCGGCGGCTTCGAAGCGAATGTCGTGGCCTTGGGTCAGCTGTGCGAATTCGGCGATGCGCTGCGCGCGCGCGCCCAGGTCCAGCGCGATCACGCGGCGGCCGGCGCGGGCCAGGGCCAGGCAGATCTCGCTGCCGAGCCCGCCGATGCCGCCGCTGACCACGGCGATGCGTTTTTCCATGCGATTACCCCAAGCGAAGGCGCGCCCGCGATGAAGGCGCTTAGCGGTCGGACGATGCCGTCAGGGCCGGCGAAGCGGCGACGGCGCGCGGGCGCGGACGCGGATCTGCGCGAGCGCTGGCGAGTCGTGGAGCGCCGCTGTGCGCGCGGCGCGGCGGCAGCGGCGTCCTCCCCAGGACGCCGGCCCGCGCGCGCGCCGGCGCACGCGGACGCAGGCGCGGCTCAACGCTCGCGCTTGCCGGGTTCGGTGCCGCCGGGGCCGGGGCCGGGCTTGGGCTTGGGCGTGACCGGCTGGCCGACGCTGCCCGACAGGTTCTGCTGGAATTCCTTCCACATGTTGAGGTTGCGCTCGGTGAGCTGGTTCATCATCGCCCACGGCGTCTGCCCGAGCATGCCGCCCATCTGGTTGCGGAACTGCTGCTGCTGGTCGAGGAACAGCTGCATCGAGCGTTCCAGGTAGTTGCCCATGAAGCCCTGCAGCGAATCGCCGTAGAAACGGATGATCTGGCTCAGCAACTGGGTCGACAGCACCGGGTCGCCGTCCTGCTCGTGCTCGGCGATGATCTGCAGCAACACCTGCCGGGTCAGGTCGTCGCCGGAGCGGGCGTCGCGGACTTCGAACTCCTCGCCGTCCACGATCAGCTGGCGCACGTCTTCGATGGTGATGTAGCTGGAGATCTCGGTGTCGTAGAGACGACGGTTCGGATACTTCTTGATGACGCGAGTCGAGGCCATTGAGCTTTGGCTCTAAAAACGTGGTGCCTTGCAGCATGGCGCAGGGCGGCGGGCCTTGCAACAGTTGGCGGGAACGGCGCCCGGCGGGCGTCGCGGCGGCTCCGCCGGCGCTCGCGCGCGAGCCGGCGGAATTCCCTGAAAAACGCGGAAAAAGGCCGTGCGGCACGGTCGTGCGGACGCGTGCGCGGCGCGCGGGAGCGGGGATGTACGGTTCACGATGGCGGCCGTTGCGCGGCCTTCGCCGCGTCGGTTGCGCGGACGGCCGCTTGCGGCGCAAGACCTGAACGGGGCTGCGGCGCGGGCGGCCGAAGCGGGCGTGCGCTGCGCGCGCCTGGGATCGAAGTTCGCCGGAGCGAGTTACACGGCTCGGCGCCTGCGATCGAAGCGTGTCGCAGGCAGCGCGTGTCGCAGAGGAAGCGAGCGACCGGCCGCGGCGAGCGCGGCCGGTCCGCAGCGACGGCGGGCCGTCACCAACCCATGTACTGGCCGCCGTTGGCCGAGAGGTTGGCGCCGGTGATCCAGCCGGCTTCGTCGGGGATGAAGAAGCCCACCGCGTAGGCGATCTCTTCCGGCGAGCCGAGGCGGCCGGTCGGGATCTGGGCGATGATCTTGTTGCGCACGTCCTCGGGCACCGCCATGACCATGTCGGTGGCGATGTAGCCCGGCGACACGGTGTTCACGGTGATGCCGAACTTGGCGTTTTCCTGCGCCAGCGAAATGGTGAAGCCGTGCATGCCGGCCTTGGCCGCGGCGTAGTTGGCCTGGCCGTACTGGCCTTTCTGGCCGTTGATCGAGCTGATCTGCACGATCCGGCCCCACTTGCGCTCGCGCATGCCCTCGATCACCGGACGGGTGACGTTGAAGCAGGAGTTGAGGTTGGTGTCGATGACCTCGGTCCACTGCTGCGGCGTCATCCGGTGGAAGGTGGTGTCGCGGGTGATGCCGGCGTTGTTGACCAGGATGTCGACCGGGCCGAGCTGGCGTTCGACCTCGCGCACCAGCGCTTCGGCGTGCTCGGGCGAGGCCACGTCGCCGTGGGCGATGGCGACGTCGAACCCCTGTTCCTTCATCTGCGCCTGCCAGGCGCGCCCCTTGGCCTCGTCTCGATAATTGGTCGCGACCTTGTGCCCCAACTTGGCGAGGCGCTGGACGATCGAGGTGCCGATGCCACCGGTACCGCCGGTGACGAGTGCAACGCGTGACTGCATATGCTGAGCTCTCCATGGCCGCAAAAGGGCGGTCGCGTACCGATTCTAGACAGCATTGGCGTCGGGATCGTTGTGCATCGCGGCGAGACCTGAAGCGGCCTGCGGAATCTGTGCCGGATTGAACGAATCGCGCGCCGCGCGCAGCAGTTGCGTGACAGTTTCCACCGCAACCAGCGCCCGCGCGTCCTGTCCGAGCGCGGCCCAGGCGGCGCGCAGCGCCGGCAGCGGATCGGCCGGGTCCAGCGGATGGGCGGCCTCGGACTTCGACAGTTTGCGGCCGTGCGCGTCGAGCAGCAGCGGCAGGTGGGCGTAGCGCGGCGTCGGCAGGCGCAGCGCGCGTTGCAGCAGGATCTGGCGCGCGGTGGAATCGAGCAGGTCGGCGCCGCGCACCACGTCGGTGACGCCTTGTTCGGCGTCGTCGACCACCACCGCCAACTGGTAGGCCCAGTGGCCGTCGGCGCGGCGCAGGACGAAGTCGCCGACCTCGCGCGCCACGTCCTGGCGCTGGCGGCCGAGCAGCAGGTCGTCGAATTCGACGACCGCGCCGTCGGCGACGCGCAGGCGCACCGCCGGCTGCGGCGCGGCGTGGCCGGGGCGCGGGCCGTGGGCCACGCAGCGCCGGTGCACGCCGCCGCTGGCGGCCAGGTCGCTGCGGCTGCAGTGGCAGGCGAAGGCCAGGTCCTGCGCGAGCAGGCGATCCAGCGCGGCCTGGTATTGCGCATGGCGGCGGCTCTGGCGCAGCACCGGCAGGTCGCTGTCGAGGCCGAACGCGGCCAGCGCGTCGAGTTGGCGCTGCGCGGCGCCGGGAACTTCGCGCGGCGGGTCGAGGTCTTCGATACGCACCAGCCATTCGCCGCCGGCGCGCCGCGCCAGCAACCAACTGGCGAACGCGGCCAGCAGCGAACCGGCGTGCAGGTCGCCGGTGGGCGAGGGCGCGAAGCGGCCGCGATACGCGGGCGTCGCGGCTTCGCTGTCGCCGTTGTCGCCGTCGATGGAATGTTTATGTCCGGACAATGAACGAAAACCCGTGGCGCTGCGGTGGTCGTGCGGATTCTCGTTGAATTAACGCGCGCTTCGCCACATTTCCACATCAACGGCGTCGGCCAGACCGGCGCCATGCCCGCACAGGGCACGCCCGACAGGGATCGTCGAACACCAGGGCCGCGCGGGCGCGCGGCTCCGTCGCCAGGGCCGCGCGCAGCGGCTCCAGCGCCCAGACGAAGACGATAAGACCATGTTCAAACGCATAGCCCTGTTCCTCGCCACCAACCTGGCCGTCCTGGTCCTGCTCGGCATCGTCATGTCGGTGCTGCAGAACGTGTTCGGCATCCGCCTGGGCAACAACGGCGCGATCCTGGTCATGGCCGCGGTGTTCGGTTTCGGCGGTTCGCTGATCTCGCTGCTGATGTCCAAGTGGGTGGCCAAGAAATCCACCGGCGCCTACGTGATCGAGCAGCCGCGCAACGAGACCGAGCAGTGGCTGGTCGCCACCGTGCGTCGCCAGGCCCAGGCCGCCGGCATCGGCATGCCGGAAGTGGCGATCTACGACGCGCCGGAAATCAACGCCTTCGCCACCGGCGCCAACCGCAACAACTCGCTGGTCGCGGTGTCGACCGGCCTGATCCGGGCGATGACCCGCGACGAGGCCGAGGCAGTGCTGGCGCATGAGGTCAGCCACGTCGCCAACGGCGACATGGTCACCATGGCGCTGATCCAGGGCGTGCTCAACACCTTCGTGCTGGTCGCCGCGCGCATCGTCGGCGGCTGGATCGACGCGATGATGAGCGGCAACCGCGAAGGCGGCGGCCGCGGCCTGTTCTACTTCGTCACCGTGTTCGCGCTCGACATCGTGTTCGGCCTGCTCGCCAGCATGATCGCGATGGCGTTCTCGCGTTACCGCGAGTTCCGCGCCGACGCCGGCGGCGCGCGCCTGGCCGGCCGCGAGAAGATGATCGCCGCGCTCAAGCGCCTGTCGCTGACCTACGGCGAGAGCACCCTGCCGAACCAGGTCCAGGCCTTCGGCATCAGCGGCGCGGTCGGCCACGGCCTGTCCAAGCTGATGCGCAGCCATCCGCCGCTGGAGGAGCGCATCCAGGCCCTGATCGACGCTCCGCAGGAGCGCGCCAGCGGCTCGGCCGTGGTCCGCTGATCGCCGCGGCCCGCGCAACGAAAAAGCCCGCCGACCGGCGGGCTTTTTCTTGTTCGGCTTGCGGGCTTTTCGAAGGAAGCCGGCCCGGAGAGAGCGGATCGGCGAGCGCGGCCAACCGGGCCTTTCCGATTCCGCGCTCGCGGCCTTACTGGAAGTCGTAATCCATCTCCGGCCCCGCCGCGGCCAGGAAATGCCCCTGCGCGTAGTCGATCCCGGCCGCGAACAGCAGGCTCATGCTGGCCGCGTCCTGGACGAACTCGGCGATGGTCTGCCGGCCCAGTTCGCGCGCCTTCTCGGCGATCTCGCGCACGCGCTGCTGATGGTCGGGGTGGCTGGTCAGGTCTTCCATGTAGCCGCGGTCGATCTTGAGGAAGGCCGCGTCGAAATGGTTGAGCAACTGGAACGAATTGAGCCCGGCGCCGAACTGCTCCAGCCCCACGCGCACGCCGTAGTGGTAGACCCGCGACTGGAACTCCTGCGCCGCGCGCAGGTTGGTGAACACCTTCGACTCGGGCAACTGCAGCACCAGCAGCTTGCCGTCGGCGCCGTGCTTGGCCAGTTGTTCGACGATGTGCTGCTGCAGGCTCTCGTCCTGCAGCGAGGCCTGGGTGATCTTGACCAGCAAGGTCGTGCGCTTGCCCTGACGCATGCGCTCGCCGATCACCTGGATCGCCTTGCCGACGACCCAGCGGTCGATCTCCCACAGCAGGCCGTGTTCCTCGGCGATCTGCAGGAACGACAGCGGCTGGACCAGCTCGCTGCCGTCGTCCGGACCCGCGCTCTGCATGCGCAGGTAGGCCTCGTACATCTCGATCGGCTCGCCGTGCAGGTTGATCAGCGGCTGGTAGTTCATGACGAAGCGGTCGGCGTCGAGCGCGTCGCGGATGCGCGCGACCCAGGCGGCGATGCGCTCTTCCTCGGCGCGGTCGGCCGCGCCGGGGTCGAACAACTCGCTGCGGTTGCCGCCGATGTCGGCCGCCGACTGCAGGCATTGGCTGGCCTTGCCCAGCACCGCGGTGACGCTGGCGATCTTCTCGCCGATCTGCACGCCGCCGATGCTGGCGGTCGCGCTCAGGGCGAGCTGGCCGGCTTCGATCACGCGTTCGGAGAACGCCGCGCGCAGCCGCTCGGCCAGGTCGGAGGTGTGCTGGTGGTCGCTGCGCAGGGTCAGCACCGCGAACTGGTGCTCGCCGAAGCGCGCGGCCACGTCGTCGGCGCCGATCGCCTCGCGCAGGCGCTGGCCGCAGGCGGCGATCAGCTGGTCGGCCTGGTCCAGGCCGATTTCCTGCAGCAGCTGGTTGTAGTGGTCCGGCTCGACCAGCAGCAGGCCGTGGTGGGCGTCGCCGTGGGCGGCGTCGGCGACCGCGTCCTCGAGCTGGCGCAGGAAGGTCGCGCGGTTGAGCAGGCCGGTGACCTGGTCGCGCTGGCGCAGCGCTTCGACCTCGCGCGCCAGTTCCGGATCGATCTCCTGCCGGCGCAGCACCACCTGCAGGCAGTGCTCGCCCTCGTAGGTGGCCGGAGTGAACTCCATCACCGCCGGGAATGCGTTGCCGTCGAGGGTGCGGGCCTGGGTCTCGTAGCTCGGCGGCGGCGGCTCGCCCTTGCTGAGCTGCTTGAGCAGTTGCTTGAAGCCGTCGACCTGGCCGGGCGCGACCAGGTCGAGCAGGGACATGCCCTCGATGTCCTCGAACGATTCGAAGCCGAACATCTCCAGGTACGCCGCGTTGGCGCGGATGTGCATGCCTTCGTGGATGTAGGCGATGGGATCGCGCGAGGAGTCGATCAGCGCGTCGCAGCGGCGTTCGGTCTCGCGCACCTGGGCCTCGAGCTTGCGCAGCGAGCGGCGCGCTTCCAGGTCGGCCCATTCCGAGCGCACCCGGTGCTGCAGGTGGCCGATGTTGGAGCGCAGGACGATGCCGCGCGCGCCGATCTCCATGATCCCGAGCAGGGCGGTCTCGTCGACGGCTTCCATCATCACCAGCACCGGCAAGTCCTTGCCGCTGGCGTCGACCGCCTGCATCAGCTTGGCCAGCGAGACGTGGCGCGAGTTGCGCGCGGCCAGGACCAGATCCGGCGGGTGCTGCAGGATCAGCGCGGCCAGCTCCTGTTCGCTTTCCGGGCGCGTGGGCCGCACCGCGATGCCGCTGTTGCGCAGCGCGCTGACGATGGCTTCGGCCGCCTCCACGCTGTCGTCGACGATCAGCAAGCGCAGCACCATGTCTTTGCCGAATTGCATTCACCACCTCCGTGGGCCGGTTTTATGACACGAAGCGCCGGCCTCGTCCACGCGGGGACGAGAATCTGTGACCCGTTGTAGGGTTCGAACACGCCACGGATGCGAAGCTGATCGACTTTGCGCGCGCGCCAAGCCGCAACCTGCGGCGTTCCCCATCAAACCCCAGCCAGATTACAACCTTACAACGGACGCTTGCCCGGGTCGCCTGCCACTTCGCGCACCAGCTTGGGCACCAGATACCCCGACAGGCGCGCGGCCAGCGCCCGGTGCAGCGCGCGCGCGTCCTCGTCGGCGACTTCGAAGTGGGCCGCGCCCTGCACGCGGTCGAGCTGGTGCAGGTAGTAGGGCAGCACGCCGGCCTGGTGGCTGCGTTCGCTCAGCGCGGCCAGCGCCTCGACGCTGTCGTTGACGCCGCGCAGCAGCACCGCTTGGTTGAGCAAGGTCGCGCCGGCGTCGCGCAGGCGCCGCATGGCGGCGTCCACCGACGCGTCGAATTCGTTGGCGTGATTGGCGTGCAGCACCACCGCGACCGGCCACGGCAGCGCCGCCAGCCACGCCGTCAGCGCCGCGTCGACGCGTTCGGGCAGCACGATCGGCAGGCGGGTGTGCACGCGCAGGCGCTTGAGGTGCGGCACCGCTTGCAGGGCGTCGGTGAGCTCGGCCAGCTTCGGCGTGGCCAGCGACCAGGGGTCGCCGCCGGACAGGATCACCTCGTCGATGTCCGGATCGGCGGCGATCGCCGCCACCGCCTCGCGCCAGCCGGCCGCGGCCGCGGTCTCCTCGGCGTAGGGGAAGTGGCGGCGGAAGCAGTAGCGGCAGTTGACCGCGCAGCTGCCGGTGGCGATCAGCAGGGCGCGGCCGCGGTACTTGCGGATGACCCCGTGGCCGGCCTTGGCCGCGCCGTCGCCGACCGCGTCCAGGTCGAAACCGGGCATCGGCCGCATTTCCTCGTCCAACGGCAGGACCTGGCGCAGCAGCGGGTCGGCCGGGTCGCCGGGGCGCATGCGCGCGACGAAGCCGCGCGGGACCCGCAGCGGGAACTGCGCCGCGGCCTGGGCGGACACCCCCAGCGCGCGCGGGTCCAGCCCCAGCAGGCCCAGCAGCTCGCCCGGGTCGCGCACCGCGTCGCGCCACAGCGCCTGCCAGCGCGGCGGCGCGGCGGCGCCCTGGGCGGGGGCCGGGTGCGAGAGGGGATGCGCAGCAGGTATCATGCGGGGCTAGCCTTCAGGGTTCCGATCGCGGTGCCCGGGTCCCGCAGCGGCGGTTTCGCCGCGGACGGGGCCGGCGCAGCCCGACATTCTAGCCTTCCCCGCGCCGCCTGGCGGCCGCGGGGCCGCGTCCGGTCCCGGACGGGGGCCGGCGCGGGAGCGGCGCCGACGACGGCGGCTGGACGTCCGCGGCCCCGCGCCGCGACGGCCGGAACCTCATTCACCGACACAAATCAATTCGCAGGGAGTTTCACCATGGCCACCCTTGGCATGAACGACGTGAAGAACGGTCAGAAGATCCTGGTCAACAACGATCCGTGCATCATCACCGAGACCGAGTACGTCAAGCCGGGCAAGGGCCAGGCGTTCACCCGCGTCAAGTACCGCAGCATCAAGTCCGGCCGCGTGGTCGAAATGACCATGAAGGCGACCGACAGCGTCGAGCAGGCCGACGTGGTCGACACCGACATGCAGTACCTGTACTCCGACGGCGAGTACTGGCACTTCATGAACCAGGAGTCGTTCGAGCAGGTGCAGGCCGACAAGGCCGGCATGGCCGGCGCCGACAAGTGGCTCAAGGGCGAGGAAGAGTGCGTGGTGACCCTGTGGAACGGCACCCCGATCGCGGTCCAGCCGCCGAACTTCGTCGAGCTGAAGATCGTCGAGACCGATCCGGGCGTGCGCGGCGACACCTCCGGCGGCGGCGGCAAGCCGGCGACCCTGGAAACCGGCGCGGTGGTGCGCGTGCCGCTGTTCGTCGGCCAGGAAGAAGTGATCAAGGTCGACACCCGCTCGGGCGAGTACGTCAGCCGGGTGAAGTGACGCATCGGCCCGTGGCCGCCTTGGCGGCCACGGCTTTGCCGATGCGTCATCCTGGCGAAAGCCAGGATCCATTTTGCTGTTGCGGTTGTTTTCGCCTTTGTCGTTTCCAGGCAAGAAAAGCGACGGCAAAATGGATTCCGGCTTTCGCCGGAATGACGGTTTTGAAGGCGCGCGGTTTCGAGGTGGTGCGGCGGAGCTGCGCGGCTAGCGTCGCGATCCACACACAACCCGCTCCCGCTCCCGCGCCAGCGCGGCGAGTCGCGACACCCAAGGCGACACCTGAACGCGGCCGGCACCTGTGGCCGCGTTTTCGCAACACCCGGCCGGCCCGGCCACGGGGCGGCGTCCCCCCTGCGGCCCGAACACCGGCCCAAACCAGCGAGCAGCGCCGATGACCTCCGAACACCAGCCCGTTCCCTGCGACCTGTCCATCGAAGCGGGCTGGGTGGTGCCGGTCGAGCCGCATGCGGTGGTGCTGGAGCACCATGCGGTGATCGTCGACAAGGGCGTCATCGCCGACGTGCTGCCGATCGCGCAGGCGCGCCAGCGCTACGCGCCGGCGCAGACCGTCGGCCGGCCCGAGTCGGCGCTGATCCCGGGCCTGGTCAACGCCCATACCCACAACCCGATGACCCTGTTGCGCGGCATCGCCGACGACTTGCCGCTGATGGAATGGCTGCAAGGCCACATCTGGCCGGTCGAGGCGGCGGTGATCGGGCCGCAGTTCGTCGAGGACGGGATCGCCCTGTCGATCGCCGAGATGCTGCGCGGCGGCACCACCTGCGCCAACGAGAACTACTTCTTCCCCGACGTGCAGGCCGCGGTCTACAAGCGCCACGGCTTCCGCGCCCGGGTCGGCCTGCCGGTGATCGATTTCCCGACCGCCTGGGCCAAGACCTCGGACGAATACTTCGACCGCGCCGGCGAGGTGCACGACCTGTGGCGCGACGACGCGCTGGTCGCGACCGCGTTCGCGCCGCACGCGCCGTACACGGTCAGCGACGCGAACTTCGAGCGCATCCGCATGCTGGCCGACCAGTTGGATCTGCCGATCCACCTGCACACCCACGAGACCGCGCAGGAGATCGCCGATTCGATCAAGCAGTACGGGCAGCGCCCCCTGGCGCGCCTGGATCGGCTGGGCTTGGTCAGCGACCGCCTGATCGCGGTGCACATGACCCAGCTCACCGACGCCGAGATCGAGCTGTGCGCGCAGCGCGGCGTCAGCGTGGTGCATTGCCCCGAATCCAACCTCAAGCTGGCCTCGGGCTTCTGTCCGGCCTGCAAGCTGCACCACGCCGGGGTCAACCTCGCCATCGGCACCGACGGCTGCGCCAGCAACAACGATCTGGACATGTTCGGCGAGACCCGCACCGCGGCGATCCTGGCCAAGGCGGTGGCCAACGACGCCAAGGCGCTGGATGCGTTCAGCGCGTTGCGCGCGGCCACCCTCGGCGGCGCCAAGGCGCTGGGCTTCGACGCCAAGATCGGTTCGATCGAGGTCGGCAAGCAGGCCGACCTGGTCTGCGTCGACCTGGGCCAGCTGGAGACCCAGCCGGTGCACCACGTGGTCTCGCAGCTGATCTACGCGACCGGCCGCCACCAGGTCGGCGACGTGTGGATCGCCGGCAAGGCCAAGCTGCGCGAGCGCGTGTTGGTCGACATGGACACCGCCGCGCTGGTCGCCAACGCGCGCCAGTGGCGCGAGCGCATCGCCGCGATCGCGCGGTGAGCGCGACGGGGCGGTAGCCGGGACGCGAACCGCGATGGTCCGCACGGCCTGCGGCGCTGCGACGCAGTGCGTTCACGCCGGTGGCCGCGGACCTGCTTCACACTAGGCACACGGCACACCGGCCGCGCGCACCGCGCGCGCGGCGACAGAACGAGCAGGCAGGCATGAGCAGCGCAGCAAGCAACGCACCGCACGAGAACGGCGCCGACGGCGCCCCCGGCCGCGACAACTTCAGCCAGGCCGAACTGGACAAGTTCGGCGCCCTCGCCAACCGCTGGTGGGACCCGCAGGGGCCGCAGAAGCCGCTGCACGCGCTCAACCCGGTGCGGCTGGACTACGTGGCCCGGCGCGCGCCCTTGCGCGACGCGCTGGCGCTCGACGTCGGTTGCGGCGGCGGCTTGCTGAGCGAGGCGCTGGCCGCGTCCGGCGCCCAGGTCACCGCGATCGACCTCGCGCCGGAACTGATCAAGGTCGCCAAGCTGCACCGCCTGGAGACCGGGGTTGGCGTCGATTACCGGCTGCAGTCGGTGGAGTCGCTGGCGCAGGAGATGCCGGCGCGCTTCGACCTGATCACCTGCATGGAAATGCTCGAACACGTGCCCGACCCGCGCGCGATCGTGCGCGCTTGCGCCGCCGCGCTGAAGCCCGGCGGACGCCTGTTCCTGTCGACCTTGAACCGCACGCCGGCGGCGTTCGCGCTGGCGATCGTCGGCGCCGAGTACCTGACCCGGCTGGTGCCGCGCGGCACCCATCAGTACCGCGACTTCATCAAGCCGTCCGAGCTGGCCGGGTGGCTGCGCGAGGCCGGCCTGCAACTGGAGGACGTCAGCGGCCTGATGTACGAGCCCTGGCGCAACGCCGCGCGCATCGTCCCGCGCGCCGACGTGAACTACCTGGTCTGCGCGTTCAAGCCCGCCGACGCCCAGGACGCCGCGGCATGAGCGCGGCGCCCGCGGCCGCCTTTCCGCAGGCGGCGTTGTTCGACCTCGACGGCACCTTGCTCGACAGCGCGCCGGACATGCTCGCCGCCGCCAACGCGATGCGCGCCGCGCGCGGGCGCGGGCCGATGCCGCTGGAAGCGCTGCGCCCGCACGTGTCCAAGGGCGCGCGGGCGATGCTCGGCGCGGCCTTCGCCGATGTCGATGCGGGCGAACGCGAAACCTGGGTGCCCGAGTTCCTCGACACCTACGAACGCGAACTCGGCCTGCACGGGGCGCCGTTCCCCGGCGTGGAAGCGATGCTGGCGGCGCTGGAGGCCGCGGGCCGGCCGTGGGGCATCGTCACCAACAAGCCCGAATACCTGGCGCGCAAGCTGATGCCGCTGCTGGGCTGGGACACCCGTTGCGCGGTGCTGATCGGCGGCGACACCCTGGCCGCGCGCAAGCCCGACCCGCTGCCGCTGACGGTGGCCGCGCAGCGCATCGGCGTCGAGCCGGGCGCCTGCGCCTACGTCGGCGACGACGAGCGCGACATCCTTGCCGCGCGCGCCGCCGGCATGCCTTCGGTGGTGGCGCTGTGGGGCTACCGCCTGGAACTGGACGATCCGATCGCCTGGCAGGGCGACGTCCTGGTCGACGACCCGGCCGCGCTGGCCACCGCGGACGCCTGGCCGGCGACGCGATGAAGGCCGCCATGAACGCGCCTGCCGCCGAGGACCCGCCGCACCAGCATCCCGCCCCGGGCCAGCCCGCCCCGGGCCAGCCCGCGCAGGGCCAGCCCGTCCAGGGCCAGCCCAATCAGGAGCAGGCGCTGCAGGACTTCGCCGGCAAATGGCGCGCGCGCTGGCCGGAATGGTCGGTGGCCGAAGTGTTCGTGCCGCGCGCCCAGCGCGGGGTCGCGGTGGCCTGGGCGGCGCTGCAGCAGGAACTGACCGACGCGGCCTGGGGCGGCACCGACGCCTTGCCCGGCGAGGCCAAGCTCGGCTGGTGGATGGAAGAACTGCAAGGCTGGCGCCAGGGCCGGCGCCGGCATCCGCTGGGCCTGGCCCTGCAGCGCCAGGACGCGCCGTGGGCGGCGCTGGCCGCGAGCCTGCCGGGCCTGCGCGACAGCCGCGAACGCCCCGGCGACCGCGGCGAGGCCTTCGACGGCCTGCTGCCGCTGGCCCAGGCCTGCGCGGCGATCGACGCGTCCCTGTTCGACCCGGTGCCCGGACAACTGCCCGAGACGGCGGTGCCGGCGATCCAGTCCTCGCTGCTGGAGGCCCGGCTGGTGCTGCAGGGCGACGCGGCGGTGCCGCTGAGCGTGGTCGCCCGGGCGATGGCGCGGCCCGGCGAGGGCGCGGCGGTGGAATGGAGCCGCGAACTGCTGGCGCAGTGGCCCGAGCGCTTCGGCGCGACCGTGCCGCGACGGCTATGGACCGCGCTGGCGCATACCCGCCTGCAGCGCGGCGACGCGGCCCGGCCGCTGTCGCCGTGGACCGCGCTGCTGGCGGCCTGGCGCGGCGCCCGCAACTGACCGTTGCAAGGCGGGGCCGGGGCAGGCCGGGGCGCCGCCGGTAGAATGGCGAGGTTGCGTAACCCTCACGCGCCCCCACTTTCAGCGTTGTGAATACTCCTTTCGTACCCACTCGTTCGAGCCTGCCCGATGTCGCCTTCGACGCCGCCGCCGCGGCGCGTCCGCTGGACTGGGTCGGCATGTCCCATATCGCCCTGCCGCTGCGCATCGCCGGCGCCGACGGCGCCGTCATCCAGGTGCCGGCCTCGGTCGACGTCGCGGTCAACCTGCGCGACGCCAACGCCCGCGGCATCCACATGTCGCGCATGTACCTGCACCTGCAGAACGCCTTCGCCAGCGAGTCGGTCACCCCGGCCGGCCTGCGCCGGGTGCTGCAGAGCCTGATCGAAGGGCAGGGCGGCATCTCCAGCGCGGCGCGCCTGGTCCTGCGCTACGAGCAACTGCTGCTGCGTCCGGCCCTGGCCAGCGCCAACGCCGGCTGGAAGCGCTATCCGGTCGAGATCGACGCGCGTCTGCTCGACGGCCACCTGCAGCTCGGCCTGCGTTTCGCGGTCGAATACTCCAGCACTTGCCCGGCCTCGGCGGCGCTGTCGCGCCAGCTCAACGCCGAGCGCTTCGTCGCCGATTTCGCCGCCGCCCACCCGCTGTCCACCGCCGTGGTCGGCGAGTGGCTGGCCTCCGAGCGCGGTCTGGCCGCGACTCCGCACGCCCAGCGCAGCCGCGCCGACGTGCGCGTGGAGCTGCGCCCGGCCTTCGACGAACTGCCGCTGACCGCGCTGATCGACGCGCTGGAAGCCGCGCTCGCCACGCCGGTGCAGACCGCGGTCAAGCGCGAGGACGAGCAGGCCTTCGCCCGCCTCAACGCCGAGAACCTGATGTTCTGCGAAGACGCCGCGCGCCGGGTCGCCGCGGCGCTGTCGACGGACCCGCGGATCGAGCGCTTCGACGCCGAAGTAGCGCATTTCGAAAGCCTGCATGCGCACGACGCGGTCGCGCGCGTGACCGGGCACGGCGCGCGCGAGTAAGCGCGCCGGACGCATCGACGGCGGCCGCGACGACTGCGTCGTGGCCGCTTCGTCCTCGAGCCCGCGCGCGCCGATGCCGCGTGCGCGGCGCCGGCATCGAAGCGCCGGCATCGAACCGTTTCGACCGTAGCGCCGGATAGCGAAACGCCGGTCCGCACCGGGCTGCGCGCGAAAAACGGCGGCCTGGAATCAAGCGGCCTTGGCGCCCCGAACAAGGCCGCGCCGCGCTCGCCATCGCCGCGCGATCGCCGTCGCCAACTGTCGTTTTTGCCGGCGGCGGCGCCGGGGCGCGCCGGTGTAGGATCGCGGCCGAAGCCGGCCGCGTGGCGCGGCAATGCGCGGAGGCGTGTGCGCCAGCACAATTTCAAGGTGGAAACCGTGATCGCCCCCTGCACCGGAATGCAGCCCCCTTGGGCTATGCTCGGCACAGCAGACTGGTGACCGGAAGGGGCATGGGGACACCCTGGCGTGGTAGCTGGCGCGGCTGGATGGCCGTGCTCGCGTTGTGGGCGGTGGCGACGATCGCGTCGGCGCAGTCCATCGTCCTGCCTCCGGTCGCCGCGATGTCCGCGGCCGCTGCGTCGGCCGGCGCGGCCGTGCCCGCGCCTTCGTCCGAACCGCTCGTCGCCAAGCCGCTGCTGTCCGCGGCGCTGGCCGCCGCCGCCGCGCCGCCTTCCGCCGCGCAGGCCGCGCGCGAAGCCTTCGATCCCGTCGGCTACCGCGCGCCGTCGCTGAGCCTGTCGCGGCTGGCCCAGGGCGACCCGGTGCCGGCGCGGGTGCTGGCCGGCGAGTTCGACGGCCGTTTCGAGGCGGTGTCCGGCAACCTGGTCTGGGGCAGCAAGGGCGAGCCGCGCTGGTGGCGGATCGTGGTCAACCAGGACGTGGACCCCGCGGTCGCCCCGCAACTCACCATCGACCGGCCCTCGCGGCGCGAGATCGAACTGTGGCGGCCCGGCGACGAACTGCCGCTGCGGCGCTCGATCTACGGCCCCGACATCGATCTCAACCACTCCACCCGGATGATCGTGTTCCCGCTGCCCAAGGGGCTGCGCAAGGGCGACGCGCTGTACCTGCGCATGCTCGCCGCCGACGTGCTGTCGTCGCAGGTGGAGGTCGAGCCGCTGGCCAAGGTCCAGCGCGAGGACATGATGCACGTCGGCCTGCGCAGCGTGGTGCTGACCGCGATGGGCGTGGTAGCGGTGCTGGCGTTCGGGTTCTGGATCGGCCTGCGCGAGCGCGGCTACGCCTACCTCGGGCTCACCTTGATCCTGCAGATACTGACGTTGACCTCCGACGGCGGCGAGATGCGGGTGGTGCCGTGGCTCAAGGACATAGCCCCGGACACCCGCACCAACATCGTGCTGACCACGGCCGCGGTGCTGGCGAGCATCCGCTTCCTGATCTTCTTCCTCGGCCTGCGCACGACCCAGCCGCGCGTGACCCGGGCGCTGGACTGGTGCAGCTACTCGCTCGGCGCGCTGATCGTGGTGAGCCTGTTCCGCACCTGGAAGTACAGCGCGCTGTACGGCAACCTCAACCTGCTGCTGGTGCTCGCGCTGATCCTCTACGCGACCGTGGTGGCGGTGTGGCGGCGCCAGCGCGAGGCCTATTTCCTGCTGCTGGCGTGGCTGCCGCTGATGGTGTTGCTGGTGATCCTGGTCGGCGCCAACCACGAGTGGTGGCCGGAGTTCGCCTGGCTCGAATACACCTTCCCGGTCGGCCTCGCGTTCGGCGGCCTGGGCCTGCTGCTGGGCCTGACCTCGAAGCTGCAACAGTTGCGCCGCGACCGCGACACCGCCAACCGCCTGGCCACCTACGACAGCCTGACCGGGGCGATGACCCGCGCGGCGATCTCGCAGAGCCTGCGCAGCGCGGTGGAGAGCGCGCATCGCTCGCAGCGGCCGCTGTCGGTGGTGTTCTTCGACATCGACCACTTCAAGCGCATCAACGACGAGCACGGTCACCGGGTCGGCGACGAGACCCTGCGCATCGTCGCCCTGCGCACGCGCAACCGCTTGCGCGCCTACGATCTGTTCGGCCGCTACGGCGGCGACGAGGTGCTGGTGGTGCTGGCCGACACCTACCTGCGCGACGCGGCGCGGGTGGCCGAGCACCTGCGCGAATCGGTCAGCGGCAGCCCGCTGTCGATCGACGGCCGCCTGCTGCCGGTGAGCCTGAGCCTGGGCGTGGCCGAACTGCAGCCGGGCGAGACGCCCGAGCAACTGCTCGAACGCGCCGACGCGGCCTTGTACGCGAGCAAGTCCGCCGGCCGCGACCGGGTCACCGCGCACGGCAGCGAGAGCGAACACGAGGTGGTCTCTTGACCCCCGAAGGCGGCGCCGTACCGGTGCCGCTGCGGACCGGCGACGTCCTGCTGCTGCGAGCGCGCGGCCCGCTGGCGGCGCTGACCGCGTGGTTCGGCGAGAGCCGCTTCGACCACGTCGCCCTGGTCGGGCGCGCGGGCTACCTGATCGAAACCGGCCCCGGCGGGGTGGTCGAGCGCGCGCTGGCCGAGCGTCTGGCCGACCCGGAGCTGATCGAAGCGCAGGCGCGGCGCCCGCTGGCGGCGCAGCGGCCGTTGCAGGACGCCGACCGCATCGCCGTGCTCGCCCACGCCCTGTCGCTGCGCAGCCCGGCCTTCGCCGGCGATCCGCTGGCCGCGCTCGGCCGCGCCGCGGCCCTGCGCGACCGCGCGTTGCCCGACTCGGCCCCGCTGCGCGCGGTGCTGTGCGAAGCGCTGCTGCACGCCGCCGGCGACAACGCCGGGGCGATGAGCGCGAGCGAATTCGTCTACCGCTGCCTGGCCGAAAACCCGGCGCAACCGCGCGCGTGCCTGGCGCCGCTGCTGCCGGCCGCATCGCCGCCGGCGCTGGCGTTTCCCGAACTGGACTGGGAGGCGTTGTGGCGGCAAGTCGCGCCGTGGCTGCGCGCGCCGCGGCGCGAAGCCTTGGGCATGGACGCAGGCGGCGCCATCGCCGCCGGTCTCGCCGCCGGCCCCGAGCAACTCGAACACGCCCAGGCCCTGGCGCGCCAGCGCCTGGGCTTGATGGAGCGCGGCAACGCCTTGCTCGCGCACGCCGGCCCGCGCCAGCCCAACCCCAAGTGCGTGCGCCTGCGCGAACTGGAACAGTCGCCGTCGCTGCAACCGCTGGCGACGTTGCGCGAACCTGCCGCGTAACGCTGGCGGCGCCTGGCTGGTTCCCTGTAGCAGCGGCGCAAGCTGCGACCGCGCCAATGCAATGTCGATCAGTGCTGCCGGTAGCCGCTAGAACCGCGCCGCAGCGCATTCGGACTTTCGGAGCGACCTGTAACCCCGCGGTCGCGGCTCGCGCCGCTCCTACAGGGCGAGCCCGATGTAGGCGATCTACCAGTAGGAGCGGCGCAAGCCGCGACCGCGCCAATGCAACGTCGACGAACGCTGCCCGCAGCCGCTAGAACCGCGCCGCCGACTCAGTTCCTTCGGCCCACGACGCTCAAGGCGCGGTTTTCGCCCGCTCCAGCACCAGCAGCGGATCGATCCGCACGTCGAACCAGTTCATGCCCCAATGCAGATGCGGCCCGGTCGCGCGGCCGGTCGCGCCGACCGCGCCGATGACCTGGCCCTGGGCGATGCGGTCGCCGACCTTGGCGTCGATCCGCGACAGGTGCAGGAAGTTCGAGCTGATGCCGTGGCCGTGGTCGAGCAGCACGGTGCCGCCGGTCAGGTATAGGTCCGGGGCGGCGAAGGTGATCACGCCGGCGGCCGGCGCTTTCACTGGCGTGCCGGTGGGCGCGGCGATGTCCATGCCGGAATGGCCGGAGCCCTTCTTGCCGTTGTACACGCGCTGGTTGCCGAAGCGGCCGCTGATGCGGCCTTGCACCGGCCACTGGAACGGCTGGGCGAAGTCGGGGCGTTCGTCGTCGCGCGCGCGCGCGGCGGTCACCTGGGCCTGTTCGCGCTCGATCCGCGCGGCGATCTCCGGCGGCGGATTGACCGTCTTGGGCGGGACGCCCTGGATGTATTCGGTCGGAAAGTCGCGCGGCGTCACCGCGATGGCCGCGCGTTGCGGCGTACCGCCGGGCGCCTGCACTTCGACGCTGAGCGGGCCGGTCGCGTCGCGGCCGACGCCGAACACCACGCTGCCGTACGGCGTGACCCGCAATTGCCGGCCGCCGTAGCGCACCACGCTGCCGGGCGGGACCTTGCCGATTACCATCGCGCCCTGCGGCACCGAAGCGGGAAACACCGTGCGCCCATCGGCGCTCGCGCCGGCGGTGGGCGCGGTCTCGGCGGCCGTGTCCGGGATCGTGCCGGACGCGACCACCTGCGCCGACGCCGACGCGACCGGCGCCAGCGTCGCGGCCGCAACCGCCAGCGCGGCCGCGCGCAGCGCAATCCTCATCGGGCGAACGCCAGGCGCTGGCCGTTCGGCGCGCCGACCAGCGACACGCCGTCCCAGGCCAGCTGCCCGTTGACCCAGGTCGAAGCGATGCGGCTGCGGAAGGTGCGGCCCTCGAACGGCGACCAGCCGCACTTGGACAGCACGTCCTCGCGCGCCACCGTGTACGGCGCGTCGTCGATCAGCACCAGGTCGGCGAAATAGCCTTCGCGCAGGAAGCCGCGGTGCTCGACGTCGAACAGCTTGGCCGGCGCGTGGGCGAACTTGTCGACCACCTGCGCGGTGCTCAGCCGGCCTTCGTGCACCAGTTCCAGCGCCGCGTTGAGCGCGAACTGCACCAGCGGCAAACCGCTCGGCGCCGAGGTGTACGGACGCGCCTTTTCTTCCAGCGTGTGCGGGGCATGGTCGGTGGCGAGCACGTCGATCACGTCGCTGGCGACCGCGCGGATCAGCGCCTCGCGGTCGGCCGGGTCCTTGATCGCCGGATTGCACTTGATCAAATGGCCGAGCTTCTCGTAATCGTCGCGGTCGAAGCGCAGGAAATGGATGCAGGTCTCGGCGGTGATGCGCTTGCCCTCGATCGGGCCGGGCTGGAACAGCGCCAGTTCGTCGGCGGTGCTGATGTGCAGCACGTGCAGGCGGGTGTTGTGCTTGCGCGCCAGCGAGATCGCCAGCTCGGTCGACTTCTTGCACGCCTCGCGCGAGCGGATGTCGGGATGGAAGCGCGCCGGAATGTCGTCGCCGTACTGCGCCTTGTAGCGCGCCAGCTCGGCGTCGATCATCGGCGTGTCTTCGCAGTGGGTGATGATCGGCGTGGGCACGTCGCGGAAGATCGCGTCCAGCGTCACCGGATCGTCGACCAGCATGTTGCCGGTCGACGCGCCCATGAACACCTTCACGCCCGGCGCGGTGCGCGGGTCCAGCGACTGGATCGCGGCGAGGTTGTCGTTGCTGGCGCCGAGGTAGAAGCCGAAGTTGCCCCAGGCGCGACCGGCGGCGCGGCGGTACTTGTCTTCCAGCGCGGCCGCGTCGAGGGTCGGCGGGCTGGTGTTGGGCATGTCCATGAACGTGGTCAGCCCGCCGGCGACCGCGGCGGCCGATTCGGTGGCCATGTCGGCCTTGTATTCCATGCCCGGTTCGCGGAAGTGGACCTGGTCGTCGATCATGCCCGGCAGCAGGCGGCGGCCGCGCGCGTCGATGACGGTCTCGCCGGCGCGCGCCGACAGTCCCGCGCCTATTTCGGCGATGCGTTCGCCGTCGATGCGCAGGTCGCCGTCGTACTCGCGTCCTTCGTTGACCAGGCGGGCGTTGACGATCAGGGTCGATGGCATGAGCAGTGTCCAGGGTCGGAGGCGGGGGAGGCGGCGGCGTCCTCGGTGCCGGGCACCGGGTCGTAGCCGCCGGGATGCAGCGGGTGGCAGCGCGCCAGCCGCTTGGCGGTGAGCCAGCTGCCCTTGAGCGCGCCGTAGTGCGCGATCGCCGTCATCGAATACGACGAACAGCTCGGGTGGAAGCGGCAGCGCTGGCCGAGCAAGGGGCTGATCCAGCGTTTGTAGCCGCGCAGCAGGACGAGGAGAAGGCGGGCGATCACGTTTCCTTAATGCCGGCAACGGTAGTGACGGTGCGGGGACGCAGCGTGGCGAAAGCCCCGCGCAGGGACGCATTTTACCCCCGCGATCGGCCATCGGCGGAGCCCGCGCGATGCGGTTGCCGAGGGTGCCCGGGCAGGGTATAACAGCGCGCTTTCCCCAAAACAAGGCAAGTGCAAGACGAAGGTCCGCCGCGGCGCGAAACGCAAAGCCGTGCCGTCCGGGCCGGGCGAAAACCGGCCGTGCGCCGGATTTCACTTGCGGTCATCGAGCGCATGTGCATTTGATGGCCGGGTGGGTCATGCTTGGCCCGCGATGCCGCCGGACCGCGTCCGTCGGCGCCCTCAGGGAATAGAAGGACAAGCCTGTCGTGGCAGTGAAAAAACCTGCGAAGAAGGCCGCCAAGGCCGTCAACAAGACCGTGAAGCCGGCCGCGAAGAAGGTGGCCAAGCCGGCACCGAAGACGGCGGCCAAGGCGCCGACCAAGGTCGCGGCGAAGAAGGTGGCGGCCAAGGCGCCGGCCAAGGCGGCGAAGAAGACGGTCGCGGCCAAGCCGGTCGCGAAGAAGGCGGCTCCGGCGCCGGCCAAGAAGGCGCCGGCCAAGCCCGCGCCGGCCACGGCGAAGAAGCCGGCGGCCGCGCCCGCCGCGGCCAAGAAGGGCGCGGCGGCCAAGCCGCAGGTGCCGATCAAGGACACGAACAAGCCGCAGGTGCCGGTCAAGGATCCGCCGGCCAAGCAGGCGCCGACGAAGGATTCGGGCGCCAAAACGCCCAAGGCGGCGCCGGCAAAAGAGGCGCCGATCAAGGAAACCGCACTCGCCAAGGCCGGCGTTAAAAAAGTTGAAGCGAAATTGCCGCAAGCTGACAAGACGAAACCTGCGCAAGCCGCAGCCAAAACCCCACCGCAGTCTGTTCCGCCGGCCGCTCCGGCGTCCGCAGCGAAACAGGCCGACAGCATCATCTCCGACCAAAGCAAGAACACAGTGACCCAGACAGCATCCAGCAACCGTCCGGCCGGCAAGGTCGCCGTGGCGGTGACCACCAAGACGCCGGCGTCGCCCGCGCCGAAAACCAAGGTCAAGGTCGTTCCGTACAAGAACGATCCCACCACCGGCCGTCCGATCGTGCCGGAAGGCTACAAGCCGACCGCGGACGAGGAGTACATGAATCCGCTGCAACTCGAATATTTCCGCCAGCGTCTGCTGCAATGGCGCGCGGATCTGGTCGAGGAGTCCAAGCAGACCATCGAGAACCTCAAGGACGAAGTGCGCGACGTCGGCGACGAGGCCGAGCGCGCCACCCGCGAGACCGAGAACTCGCTGGAACTGCGCACCCGCGACCGTTACCGCAAGCTGATCAGCAAGATCGACAGCACGCTCAAGCGGGTGGATTCGGGCGATTACGGTTTCTGCGTCGATACCGGCGAAGACATCGGCCTGGACCGCCTGGAAGCGCGTCTCACCGCCGAGCGCACGATCGACGCGCAAGAGCGTTGGGAGCACATGCAGAAGCAGATGGGCGACTGACCCATCGGCTCGCAGCATCGCGATGAAAGCCCGGCTTCGGTCGGGCTTTTTCGTTTTCGGCGAGGCGAGGGCCCGGGGCGCGAGCGGCGGCGTAGGCGGTGGGCCGATCGGGCCGCGCCCACGTGCGCGCCTGCCGCCATTGCGGTGAACGCGGGCAGGGCTTTGGAGTCGTGTCGCGGTGAAGCCCTGGATGCCCGCGTTCGCGGGCATGACGGCAGGCGAGTGCCGCGGCAGCTAGGTTTCGCGGCAGTGGGTCGTCCCGGGGACGCCCCGGATTCCGCGTGCATCGCACTGGCGAGCGGGTTCTGCGCGCCATGTCCGGCAGCCGCGGCCGCGAACCGCCAGGATCGGTCCACGCCGCGCGCTCGCCGCGCAGGCACGCTGTCCTCTTTCCGCCGCCGGAGCCCGCCGTGAACGACCGCCCAGCCGACCCGCGCCACCTCGAATTCATGCGCCAAGCCCTGGCCCTGGCGCGCGCCAACGCCGCCGCCGGCGGCCGTCCGTTCGGCGCGGTGCTGGTGCGCGACGGGCAGGTGCTCGCGCGCGCGGTCAACCGCATCCTCGACACCGGCGACCCGACCGCACACGCCGAACTGCTGGCGATCCGCGAGGCCGCGCACGCGCTCGGCCTGACCCGGCTGGAAGGCTGCACGATCTACGCCAGCGGCCATCCTTGCCCGATGTGCCTGGCGGCGATGCACCTGGCCGGGATCGAGGCCGCGTACTACGCCTATTCGAACGAGGACGGCGAACCGTTCGGCCTGTCCACCGCCGCGGTCTACGCGCAGATGGCGTTGCCGCCGGCGCGGCAGCGCCTGCCGCTGCGGCAGTTGCGGCCGGAAGCGGAAGACGGCCTGTACGCGCAGTGGGCGCAGCGCGGCTGAGGCGCGCCGCGCGGCGAATGCGGCTAGGATGCCGCAACCGCCAGGAGAACCCGCACATGGAACAAGCCGTCCTGATCTTCGGTGTGTTGCTGGCGCTGGGCTGGAACGCCTTGCTGTTGTACTGGTCGCGCGGCTACTTGCGCTACGCCGCGGTGGCGATGTTCGCGCTGAACCTGCTGATCGGCTCGCCGCTGTTCGGCGTGATCGGCTGGAACCTGGCCAGCCAGGACGTCGATACGAATTACGTCGAGGGTTACGGCGACGTGCTGGTCGCCGTCATCGTGGGCCTGGCCAATGGCGTGGTGGCGCTGGTCGGCGCGATCGCGGTCGCGCTGCGCAAGGCGCCGGCCGCCGCGGCCAACGATACGCGTGAAAACCGGCGCGACCCGCCGCGCTGAGCGCCGACGCCGGCCTTACTGCAGATCGCGCAAATCCAGCCGGCGCAGCTTCGGCGCCAACTTCGCGGTCGCGCCGACGACGGCCAGGGTCATGCAGCCGCCGAAGATCACCGACGGCACCAGCCCCATCAGCTTGGCCGCCAGCCCCGATTCGAACGCGCCCAGCTCGTTCGACGAGCCGATGAAGATGCCGTTGATCGACGACACCCGCCCGCGCATCTCGTCGGGCGTGGACAGTTGCAGGATGGTCGAGCGCAGCACCACCGACACGCCGTCGCACATGCCCGACAGCATCAGCATCGCCGCCGACAGCCAGAACTCGCGCGACAGGGCGAAGCCGACGATGCACAGGCCGAAGCCGGCCACCGCCCACAGCAGCAGGCGCCCGGCGTGCTTCTGCGGCGGATGCCGGGCCAGCCACAGGCCCATCAGCACCGCGCCGGCGGCCGGCGCCGCGCGCAGCACGCCCAGCGCTTCGGGGCCGTAATGCAGCACGTCGTGGATGAAGGCCGGCAGCAGCGCGACCGCGCCGCCGAACAGCACCGAGAACATGTCCAGCGCCTGCGCGCCGAGCACGACCTGATTGTTGAACACGAAGCGCAGGCCTTCGCCGATGCTTTGGAACACCGGCGCGCGCTCGGCCGGCGGCGGCGGTTCGGTCACGCGCAGGCTGACGATGGCGATCGCCGCGGCCAGCGCGAACGCCGCCGCGACCAGGTAGGCCGAGGTCTTGCCGCCCCAGGCGACCAGCACGCCGCCCAGCGCCGGCCCCATCACCAGTCCGGTCTGCATCACCACGCTGCTGACGCCCGCGCCGCGGGCGAAGTGCTCGCGCTTGAGCACGCGCGCGAACAGCGACATGTACACCGGCGACAGGAACGCGCGCACCACGCCGTTGATGGCGATGGCGGCGAAGATGGTGAAGGTGCCGATGCCGAACGCGCCCGCCGGCAGGGTGCCGCTGGCGACGCCGGCCAGCATCAGCGTGGTCACCAGCAGGCCCAGGCAGGCGAACATGCCGAGCTTGCGCCGCGGCAGGTGGTCGACCGCGTAGCCGGCGAACAGGGCGAAGCAGAAGTAGGGAACGACCTCGGTCAGGCCGATCATGCCCAGCGCGAGCGGATCGCGGGTGAGCTCGTAGACGTGCCAGCCGACGGTCACCGCGACGATCTGGTAGGACAGCATCGCCAGCAGGCGATAGACCAGCAGGCCGACGAAGCCGGGATTGCGCAGCAGTTGCGAGGCGCTGACCGGGCCGCCCGCGTCGGGGTCCTGGGGACGGTCGGCGCGGGCGGCGGCTTCGCTCACAAGCGGCGTTGGGCCTGGTCGCGGATGTAGGCCAGCAGCGCGGCCAGCCCGTTGCTGCGGGTCGGCGAGAGGTGCTTGGCCAGGCCGATGTCGGCGATGTAGTCGGCCGAGGTGGCGACGATCTCGGCCGCGCTGCGGCCCGAGTACACCCGCAACGCCAGGTAGATCAGGCCCGAGACGATGGCCGAGTCGCTGATCGCGTGGAAGTCGAGCCGGGCGGCGTCGCCGTCGACCGCGATCCAGACCATCGACTGG
This sequence comes from Lysobacter enzymogenes, assembly GCF_023617245.1. Lineage (NCBI taxonomy): Bacteria > Pseudomonadati > Pseudomonadota > Gammaproteobacteria > Lysobacterales > Lysobacteraceae > Lysobacter > Lysobacter enzymogenes. Next base: position 3,936,912 of record NZ_CP067396.1, on the reverse strand, counting down.
CAGCCCAGCAGGCGGTAGTCCTCGGTCTTGTAGGCCTCCGGCAGGTCCGGCAGCTTGCGGCCGAGGTCGATCAGGTACTGGTAGCGCTCGGACCAGTCGCCGAAGAAGGCGAACTCGTCGCGGATCGCGGCCTGGGCCTCGGCGGCGGTGGGTTCGAGCGGGAACGGCGAAGCGGGGAGGGCGGGGGCGTTCATCGGTTCGTTAGGTGGCGGCGCGGGTCGGGCGGGACAAGGGCCGGATTCTCAGGAGCGGGCTTGCCAGGGGCGGCCCGCTTCGCGGCCGGGCCCCCGACGGCAGGCCTCTCTCGACGGCAGGCCCCTGGCGGCCGGCTCCTCAGGAGTCGGCCGCCTCGGTCTTCTGCGGCTCCGGACGCTTGCGCACCCAGCGCACGCCCTGCGGCGTGTCTTCGAGCAGGATGTTCTCGTCGGCGAGCTGCTGGCGGATCGCGTCGGCGCGGGCGAAGTCGCGCGCCTGCTTGGCCGCGGTGCGCTCCTCGACCAGGGCCTGGATGCGTTCGTCGTCCTGGTCGCCGGCGGCGCCGGCGAACCACGCCGCCGGGTCCTGCTGCAGCAGGCCCAGGGCCAGGCCGGCGCCGAGCAGCTCGCGCTTGAGCCGGGCCTTGTCGCCCGGATCGGCGGCCTTGCGCGCTTCGGCGGCGATGCGCGCGATCTCGGCCAGCGCCTGCGGCGTGCCCAGGTCGTCGTTCAGCGCCGCCTCGATCTGCGCCGGGATGGCGATCGCGCCGGCGTCGACGTCGGCCAGCTCGCGCAGCGTGCCGTAGAGCCGGTCCAGGGTGCGCGCGCATTGCTCGATCAGCTTCGGCGACCAGTCCAGCGGCTGCCGGTAATGCGCCGACAGCAGCGCATAGCGCAGCGCCTCGGCCGGATGCTTGGCCAGCAGCTCGTGCACGGTCTCGATGTTGCCGCGCGACTTGGCCATCTTCTCGCCGTCGAAGGTGAGCATGCCGTTGTGCAGCCAGAACCGCGCGAAGGTCTTGCCGCCGTGCGCGCACTCGCTCTGCGCGATCTCGTTCTCGTGGTGCGGGAACATCAGATCGTTGCCGCCGGCGTGGATGTCGATGGTCTCGCCGAGGTGGGCGGCGGCCATCGCCGAGCACTCGATGTGCCAGCCCGGGCGGCCGCGGCCCCAGGGCGAGTCCCAGCCCGGCAGGTCGCCGGTGGAGGGCTTCCACAGCACGAAGTCGCCGGCGTCGCGCTTGTACGGCGCGACCTCGATGCGCGCGCCGGCGCGCATGTCGTCGATGTCGCGGCGCGAGAGCTTGCCGTAGTCGGGGTAGCTCTCGATCGAGAACAGCACGTGGCCCTCGGCCGGGTAAGCGTGGCCGCTGGCGACCAGGCCCTCGATCATCGTCACGATTTCGCCGATGTGCGCGGTCGCGGCCGGCTCGATGTCCGGCAGGCGCACGCCCAGCGCGCTCATGTCATCGCGGTAGATCGCGGCGAAGCGCTCGGTGATGGCCGAGATCGGCACCTGCTGCTCGGCCGCGGCGGCGTTGATCTTGTCGTCCACGTCGGTGATGTTGCGGGCGTAGGCCAGCGCGCCGTAGCGGCGGCGCAGCAGGCCGGCCAGCACGTCGAACACCACCGGCCCGCGGGCGTTGCCGATGTGGGCGTAGTTGTAGACCGTGGGGCCGCAGACATACATGGTCGGGCGGGCCGGATCCAGCGGGACGAAGGCTTCGACCTGTCGCGACAGGCTGTTGTAGAGATGCAGGCTCATGGACGGAAGGCTTGGGTTCGGGTTCATTCTAGCGGCCGCGCGCGCTGCGCGGGCCGGCGGGGCGAACATTTCCCGGCCGCGGCGCGGACCTGCGCGGGCTGGGCTGGGCCCGGGCGGCCGTGGGGATCTGCGCGGTTCGGCCCGGTCCGGCGCGGCGCGGGCGCCCGGCGAGCGCGACGCGACGCCGCCGGGCGCACCGCGGGGCGGGGCCTAAAGGCGGGATTCAGGCCGTCCCGGCAGACTGCTCTTACACTTTATTCACGAATCCCTCCGCGCGAGCCCGATGAAACGACTCCTCCTGCAGGTCCCGATCCTGGCGCTGTCCGGCGCCGTGGCGGTCCTGTGGGCGGCGCCCGCGCCGGCGCAGCAGCACACCACCGTGCTGCAGGCCGAGAACGTGCGCTTCGACTACGCCCAGGTGCTGCGGGTGACTCCGGTCTACCAGACCCTGCGCGCGACCACGGTCGAGCAGCAGTGCGACCCGGAAGCCGGCGACAAGAGCGATTCGCGCTTCCAGCGGGTGCTGGGCACGGTGCGCGAGGCCCTGGGCCGCGAGCGCGACCCCAAGCCCAGCACCGGCGAGAACTGCCGCCCGGTACCGGTGGAGCGCGAGTTCCGCCGCCCCATCGCCTACGACGTGGACTACGTCTACAAAGGCGCGCGATTCCGATCGCGCTTGCCCGAGGACCCGGGCAACAAGCTCAAGGTCCGGGTCGCGGTCACCCCGGTGGTGGCGCCGATCAGCACCTCGCGCTGAAGCCCTCGCGTCCCGAAGCCCTCGCGTCCCGAGTCCCTCGCGTCCCGAAGCCCGCGCAGTCCGTCCGCCCCGCCGCTTGGCGGGGTTCGCATTTGCGGCGCGCGCGGCTTGCGCCCACGGCCGGCGCGTGCGAGCATTCGCGGCCTCATGAACCCGAACTACGCCGACGCCGACATCCTGACCTCCGCCTACATGGCGGCGGGCATGACTTCGCGCGCGCGCCGACCGTTGCCCTGCCAATCCGCTGGGTGACGGATCGCGCCGTCGTTCGTGTAACAAGCTGCACACACGAGAAGCCCAGCCTAGCGCTGGGCTTTTTTGTTTTTGGCCTCGCGCATCGCCCGGGTTCCCCTCATTCCCTCGCTCCACCCCTAACGGACCGCCGAACGACGATGAAGCACTTCCTCAACACCCAGGACTGGTCGCGCGCCGACCTCGACGCGCTGCTGGCGCAGGCCGCCGCGTTCAAGCGCAACAAGCTCGGCGACCAGCTGAAAGGAAAGTCCATCGCGCTGGTGTTCTTCAATCCGTCCATGCGCACCCGCACCAGCTTCGAGCTGGGCGCGTTCCAGCTCGGCGCGCACGCGATCGTGCTGCAGCCGGGCAAGGACGCGTGGCCGATCGAGTTCGACCTGGGCACGGTGATGGACAGCGACACCGAGGAGCACATCGCCGAAGTGGCGCGGGTGCTGGGCCGCTACGTCGACCTGATCGGCGTGCGCGCGTTCCCGAAGTTCGTCGACTGGGCCTACGACCGCCAGGACGTCGTGCTCAAGGCCTTCGCCAAGTATTCGCCGGTGCCGGTCATCAACATGGAGACCATCACCCATCCCTGCCAGGAGCTCGCCCACGCGCTGGCCCTGCAGGAGCGCTTCGGCACCACCGACCTGCGCGGCAAGAAGTACGTGCTGACCTGGACCTACCACCCCAAGCCGCTGAACACCGCGGTCGCCAACTCGGCGCTGACCATCGCCACCCGCCTCGGCATGGACGTGACCCTGCTGTGCCCGACCCCGGACTACGTGCTCGACGAGCGCTACATGGGCTGGGCCGAGCAGAACGTCGCCGAAAGCGGCGGCTCGCTCAAGGTCAGCCACGACATCGACAGCGCCTACAAGGACGCCGACGTGGTCTACGCCAAGAGCTGGGGCGCGCTGCCGTATTTCGGCAACTGGGGCCCGGAAAAGCCGATCCGCGAGCAGTACAAGCACTTCATCGTCGACGAAGCCAAGATGGCGCTGACCGACAACGGCGTGTTCAGCCACTGCCTGCCGCTGCGCCGCAACGTCAAGGCCACCGACGGCGTGATGGATTCGCCGAACTGCATCGCGATCGAGGAAGCCGAGAACCGCCTGCACGTGCAGAAGGCGGTCATGGCCGCTTTGATCTAGGAGCGAGCGGAGAGGAGTGAGGAGTGAGCAAAAGCAATCGCTCGCTTCCGTCGGCCTCTTCGCGCTCCAGCTTCCGCTCACTCCTCACTCCTCTCCGCTCACTTCTCCCCCGGACCTCCCCATGACCGACCGCGCCATCGTCCTCGCCTTCTCCGGCGGCCTCGACACCAGCTTCTGCGTGCCCTACCTGCAAGAGCGCGGCTGGGCCGTGCATACCGTGTTCGCCGACACCGGCGGCGTCGACGACGAGGAACGCGCTTTCATCGAGCAGCGCGCCGCCGAACTCGGCGTGGCCAGCCACGTCACCGTCGACGGCGGTCCGGCGATCTGGTCGGGCTTCGTCAAGCCGTTCGTGTGGGCCGGCGAGGGCTACCAGGGCCAGTACCCGCTGCTGGTGTCGGATCGTTACCTGATCGTCGAAGCCGCGCTCGCGCGCGCCGCCGAACTGGGCACCAAGGCGATCGCGCACGGCTGCACCGGCATGGGCAACGATCAGGTCCGCTTCGACCTGGCGGTGAAGGCGCTGGGCGATTACGAGATCGTCGCGCCGATCCGCGAAATCCAGAAAGAGCACACCGAAGTCCGCGCCTACGAGCAGAAGTACCTGGAAGAGCGCGGCTTCGGCGTGCGCGCCAAGCAGAAGGCCTACACGATCAACGAGAACCTGCTCGGCCTGACCATGTCCGGCGGCGAGATCGACCGCTGGCAGGCGCCGGGCGAGGGCGCGGTGGGCTGGTGCAAGCCGCGCGCGCAGTGGCCGAGCGAAGCGCTGCGGGTCAAGCTGACGTTCGAGAACGGCGAAGCCGTGGCGCTGGACGGCGAGAAGATCGACGGCCACAAGCTGCTGGCCAAGCTCAATGCGCTGTTCGCGCAGTACGGCGTGGGGCGCGGCCTCTACACCGGCGACACCACCATCGGCCTGAAGGGCCGCATCATCTTCGAAGCGCCGGGCCTGATCGCGCTGCTGACCGCGCACCGCGCGCTCGAAGAAGCGGTGCTGAGCAAGCAGCAGAACCGCTTCAAGCCGGACGTGGCGCGCAAGTGGGTGGAGCTTGTGTACGAAGGCTTCTACCACGACCCGCTCAAGACCGACCTGGAAGCCTTCCTGGCCAGCTCGCAGGGCACGGTCAACGGCGAGGTGGTGCTGGAGACCAACGGCGGCACCGTCAATGCGGTGGCCATCGAGTCCAAGCACATCCTCAACGCCAAGGGCGCGACCTACGCCCAGGCCGCCGACTGGGGCGTGGCCGAGGCCGAAGGCTTCATCAAGCTGTTCGGCATGAGCAGCACGCTGTGGGCGGAGATCAATCGCAAGAGCTGACGCTCTTGCTAGGAGTGAGCGGGGAGGAGTGAGGAGTGAGCGTAAAAGCTGCTCTGCTTCTGTTTTAGCTCACTCCTCACTCCTCTGCGCTCACTTCTCTTCCGCCATGCAAGCGAAAGACTCGAACCCGACCATGCTCCCCGAAGTCCTCAAACATCTCCAAGCCCTGGTGTCCTACGACACCCGCAACCCGCCGCGCGAGATCGGCACCGGCGGCATTTTCGACTACCTGCGCAGCCAGCTGCCGGGCTTCCGCATCGAGGTGACCGACTTCGGCGCCGGCGCGGTGTCGATGCTGGCCGTGCGCGGCAATCCGCGCCGGTTGTTCAACGTGCATCTGGACACGGTGCCGTCCTCGGAAGCCTGGAGCGCGGACCCGCATACGCTGCGGGTGACCGAAGATCGCGCCATCGGCCTGGGCGCCTGTGACATCAAGGGCGCCGCCGCGTGCTTGCTGGCCGCCGCCGCCGTTACCGACGGCGACGCCGCGTTCCTATTCTCCACCGACGAAGAAGCCAACGACGCGCGCTGCATCGCCGGTTTCCTCGCCACCAGCCACGGTTTCAGCGAGGCCATCGTCGCCGAGCCGACCCAGTGCGAAGCGGTGCTGGCGCATCGCGGCATCAGCTCGGTGCTGTTGAAGTTCCGCGGCGTCGCCGGCCACGCCTCCGGCGCCAACGCCATGCAGGCCAGCGCGCTGCACCAGGCGGTGCGCTGGGGCGGCAAGGCACTGGACTACGTCGAAGCGCAATCGCACCAGCGCTTCGGCGGCCTGACCGGGCTGCGCTTCAACATCGGCCGGGTCGAAGGCGGGATCAAGGCCAACATGATCGCGCCCAGCGCCGAGCTGCGCTTCGGCTTCCGTCCGCTGCCGTCGCAGTCCATCGACGGCCTGCACGAGCTGTTCGGCACGCTCAGCGACGCCGGCATCATCGAGCGCTACGAAGAAACCTTCCGCGGCCCGCCGCTGCCGGGCGGCGACGTCGCCGACGCCGAGAACCGGCGCCTGGAAGCGCGCGACCTCGCCGACGCGCTGAACCTGCCGATCGGCAATGCGGTGGACTTCTGGACCGAGGCCTCGCTGTTCTCGGCCGGCGGCCTGACCGCCATCGTCTACGGTCCCGGCGACATCGCCCAGGCGCACACCGCCGACGAATGGGTCGCGCTGGACCAACTCGAACGCTACGCGCGCAGCGTGGCGCGGATCATCGGGAGCCAGGCGCAATGAGCGTCTCCATGGACAACCACCTGCAGACCCGCCAGACCATCGTGCGGCTGCTGTCGAGCATGGCCTCGGCCAAGGAAATCTCGCAGTACCTCAAGCGTTTTTCCCAGCTCGACTCCAAGCGCTTCGCGGTGGTCAAGGTCGGCGGCGCGGTGCTGCGCGACGACCTCGCCGCGCTGACTTCGTCGCTGGCGTTCCTGCAGGACGTGGGCCTGACCCCGATCGTCATCCACGGCGCCGGCCCGCAGCTCGATGAGGAATTGTCGGCCGCCGGCATCGTCAAGCAGACCGTCGGCGGCCTGCGCGTGACCTCGCCCGAGGCGTTGGCGATCGTGCGCCGGGTGTTCCAGTCGCAGAACCTCAAGCTGGTCGAGGCGCTGCAGTCCGGCGACGGCCGCGCGACCTCGATCATCTCCGGCGTGTTCGAAGCCGAATTCCTCGACCGCGACACGTACGGCTTGGTCGGCGAAGTGAAGAAGGTCAACCTCGCGCCGATCGAAGCCAGCCTGCAGGCCGGCTCGATCCCGGTCATCGCCAGCCTCGGCGAAACCCCCGGCGGCCAGATCCTCAACATCAACGCCGACTTCGCCGCCAACGAACTGGTGCAGGTGCTGCAGCCGTACAAGATCGTGTTCCTGACCGGCACCGGCGGCCTGCTCGACGACAACGGCCGGGTGATCGACTCGATCAACCTGTCGACCGAGTACGAGCACCTGATCCAGCAGCCTTGGATCAACGGCGGCATGAAGGTCAAGATCGAGCAGATCAAGGACCTGCTGGACAAGCTGCCGCTGACCTCGTCGGTGTCGATCACCAAGCCGTCGGAACTGGCCAAGGAACTGTTCACCCACAAGGGCTCGGGCACCCTCGTGCGGCGCGGCGAACGGGTGCTGCAGGCGTCGCGTTGGGACGAACTGGACCTGACGCGCCTGCGCGGCCTGATCGACTCCGCGTTCGGGCGCAAGCTGGTCGATGGCTATTTCGAAAACACCCGGCTCAAGCAGGCCTACGTCAGCGAGAACTACCGCGCCGCGATCGTGCTGATCGAGGCCGAGGGCCGCACGTATCTCGATAAATTCGCCGTATTGGACGACGCCCAGGGCGAAGGCCTCGGCCGCGCGGTGTGGCAGGTGATGCGCGAGCAGAATCCCAGCGTGTTCTGGCGCTCGCGCCACGGCAATGCGGTCAATCCGTTCTATTACTCCGAATCCGACGGCTGCCTGAAGCAGGAGAAGTGGAAGGTGTTCTGGTACGGCATGGACGGCTTCGACGAGATCGCCGCCTGCGTCGAATACGCGGGCCGGCGCACGCCGACGCTGGAGGACTGAGATGGCCGGCAACGAAGCCTGGAGCCTGCAGCCGCGCCTGAGCGGCGAACACGTGACGCTGGAGCCGCTGGGCTGCGCCCATGCCGACGGCCTGCGCGCGGCGCTGGCCGGCGGCGAGCTGGCCAAGGCCTGGTACACCAACGTGCCGGCGCCGGAGGGCGTGGACGGCTACATCGAGGCCGCGCTGGCGATGCAGCAGCGCGGCGCCGCGTGGGCCTTCGCCGTGCTCGACGCGCGCGGCGAGGTCGTCGGCAGCACCCGCTACTACGACATGGACGCGGCGGTGCCGCGCGTCCAGATCGGTTACACCTTCTACGCCCCGCGGGTGCAGCGCACCGGGCTGAACACCCAGGCCAAGCAGTTGCTGCTGGGACATGCGTTCGAAACCCTGGGCTGCATTGCGGTAGGCTTCGAGACCAGTTGGTTCAACCTGGCCTCGCGCACCGCGATCGCGCGCCTGGGCGCCAAGCAGGACGGCGTGCTGCGCAACCATCGCCGCCACGCCGACGGCAGCCCGCGCGACACGGTCGCGTTCTCGATCATCGATACGGAGTGGCCGGCGGTGAAGCGCAGCCTGCAATACAAACTCGACCAGCACTCGAACGGAGCGGCGCATGGCTAAGACCATCGGCATCGTGGGCGCGCGCGGACACGTCGGCGCCGACCTGGTCCGGCTGATCGCCGCGCATCCGCAGTTCGAGCTGGCGTTCGTGTCCTCGCGCGAACTGGCCGGCCAGAAACTCGCCGACCATATTCCCGAATACGCGGCCAAGAATCCCGAGCTGCGCTACAGCGCGCCCAGCCACGAAGAACTGCCCGGCCTGGGCGCCGACGCGGTGGTGCTGGCGTTGCCCAACGGCAAGGCCGCCGATTGCGTGGCGGCGTTCGATGCGGCCGGCGCCGACCCGGTCATCATCGACCTGTCGGCCGATTACCGCTTCGACGACCACTGGTACTACGGCCTGCCCGAACTGACCCGCGCCGGCTTCCACGGCCAGCGCCGGATCAGCAATCCCGGCTGCTACGCCAGCGCCATGCAACTGGCGATCGCGCCGCTGCTCAACGTACTGGAAGGGCCGGTGCAGTGCTTCGGCGTGTCCGGCTATTCCGGCGCCGGCACCACGCCTTCGGACAAGAACGACCCCGAAAAGCTGCGCGACAACCTGATGCCGTACGCGCTGACCGGGCACCTGCACGAGCGCGAAGTGACCCGCCACCTCGGCCATCCGGTGGAGTTCATGCCGCATGTCGCGCCGCACTTCCGCGGCCTCACCGTGACCTCGAACCTGCACCTGTCGCGGCGCTTCGAGCGCGAGGAACTGGTCGAGCACTACCACCGCCACTACGACGGCGAGCCGCTGGTCAACGTGACCGACGCGGCGCCGTGGGTCAGCGACATCGCCGGCAAGCACCACGTCGATGTCGGCGGCTTCGCGCTGTCCGAGGACGGCCGCCGCGTGGTCGTGGTGTCGACGCTGGACAACCTGCTCAAGGGCGCGGCGACCCAGGCGCTACAGAACCTCAACCTGGCCTTCGGCCACGACGAACGCACCGGGATCGACGCGCACCCGCGACCGCGACCGTGACGCCGTCGCCGCCTCTTTCTGAGGAAAGGGGCAGGGGATTCGTCCCGGCCGCCGCATGCGCCGAACCCGAAGCGGGCCGCGGCCGGCCGAATCCCCCCAGGCTCCCTTGCGCGCAAGGGAACACCCGGTAAAGCCGCCGTCGCGGCCCCGCGTTCGGAGTAGAGCCATGCGTCTGTCGCGCTATTTGTTGCCCACCCTGAAGGAAAACCCCGCCGAGGCGCAGATCGCCTCGCACCGCCTGATGCTGCGCGCCGGCCTGATCCGGCAAGAGGCCGCCGGCATCTACTCCTGGCTGCCGGCCGGCCTGCGCACGCTGCGCAAGATCGAAGCCATCGTGCGCGAGGAAATGAACCGCGCCGGCGCGCTGGAACTGCTGATGCCGACCCTGCAGTTGGCCGACCTGTGGCGCGAAAGCGGCCGCTACGACGCCTACGGCCCGGAAATGCTGCGCATCCGCGACCGCCACGAGCGCGAGCTGTTGTACGGGCCCACCAACGAGGACATGGTCACCGCGATCTTCCGCGCCAACGTGAAGAGCTATCGCGCGCTGCCGATGAACCTCTACCACGTGCAGTGGAAGTTCCGCGACGAGCAGCGTCCGCGCTTCGGGGTGATGCGCGGGCGCGAGTTCCTGATGAAGGACGCGTACTCGTTCGACGTCGACGAAGCCGCCGCGCGCCGTTCCTACCAGCGCATGTTCGTCGCCTACCTGCGCACCTTCGCCCGCATGGGCATCCGCGCGATCCCGATGCGCGCCGAAACCGGCCCCATCGGCGGCGACCTTTCGCACGAGTTCCTGGTGCTGGCGCAGACCGGCGAATCGGCGGTGTACTGCGACAAGGCCGTGCTCGACCTGCCGATTCCCGGCGCCGGCGTCGATTACGACGGCGACCTCGACCCGATCGTGCGCCAGTGGACCGCGCCGTACGCCGCGACCGAGGACGTGCACGACTTCGAACGCTTCGAGCGCGAAGTGCCGGCCGAGCGCCGCCTGCAGACGCGCGGCATCGAAGTCGGCCAGGTGTTCTACTTCGGCACCAAGTACTCCGCGCCGATGAAGGCGCTGGTGACCGGCCCCGACGGCGGCGACAAGCCCATCCACGGCGGTTCCTACGGCATCGGCGTGTCGCGCTTGCTCGGCGCGATCATCGAAGCCGGGCACGACGATGCCGGCATCGTCTGGCCCGACGCGGTGGCGCCGTTCAACGTCGGCATCGTGAACCTCGACCCGGGCGACGCGCAGATCGATGAACTCTGCGCCGGCGTGCACGGCGCGCTGGAGGCGATGGGCCTGGACGCGCTGCACGACGACACCGACGAGCGCCCCGGGGTGAAGTTCGCGCGCATGGACCTGCTCGGCCTGCCGTGGCAGCTGATCGTCGGGCGTCGCGGCTTGAGCCAGGGCACGGTCGAACTCAAGCGCCGCGCCACCGGCGAGCGGCTGACGCTGGCGCCGTACGACGCCGTCGCGCATATCGGTAGATGCCTAGAAAATAGCGGAGAGGAGTGAGAAGCGAGCGAAAGCCGCCTTTTTCCTTCTCACTTCTCACTCTTCTCCGCTCACTCCTCATCCATCTTCTTTCAGAACTCCGCGAGCGCCCCCCATGTCCGATCTCCTCTGGCAAAAACCCGGCGTCAAGGTAGACGCGCGCATCCAGAACTTCCTCGCCGGCGAGGACGTGATCCTCGACCGCGAGTTCTTCGCGTTCGACATCCAGGCCAGCCGCGCGCATGCGCAGGGGCTGCAGCAGATCGGCATCCTCAGCGCCGGGGAACTCGACGGCCTGTCGCGCGAGCTCGACACGCTGGCCGAGGACTTCCAGGCCGGCCGCTTCGTCCTCGACGAGCGCTTCGAAGACGGCCATTCGGCGATCGAAGGCCGCCTGATCGAACGCCTCGGCGACGCCGGCCGCAAGATCCACACCGGGCGCAGCCGCAACGACCAGATCCTGGTCGCCACCCGCCTGTGGCTCAAGGACCGGCTGGCGCGCACGTACGCGCTGTGCGTGGAGACCGCGCAGGTCGCGCTGGCGCGCGCCGAGGCCGAACGCGACCTGCCGCTGCCGGGCTACACCCATCTGCAGCGCGCCGTGGTCTCCAGCGCCGGCATGTGGTGGGCGGCCTGGGCCGAGGGCTTCATCGACAACGCGGTGCGCGCGCGGCAGTCGCTGGAGTGGGTCGACGCCAATCCGCTCGGCAGCGCCGCCGGTTACGGCGTCAACCTGCCGCTGGCGCGCGACCACACCACCGCCGCGCTCGGCTTCGGCCGCATGCAGGTGGCCGCGGCCTATGCCCAGCTTTCGCGCGGCAAGTTCGAACTCGGCGCGATCGACGCGCTGGCGACCGCTTTGCTCGACCTGCGCCGCCTCGCCTGGGACCTGAGCCTGTTCACCAGCGCCGAATTCGGCTTCGTCGCGCTGCCGGCCGAATACACCACCGGCAGTTCGATCATGCCGAACAAGCGCAACCCCGACGTGATCGAACTCATGCGCGCCAGCTACGCCGCGGTCGCCGCCGCGCGCACCGAGATCGAGAACCTGCTGTCGCTGCCTTCGGGCTATCACCGCGATCTGCAGTTCTCCAAGGGCGCGATCTTCCACGCCTTCGGCCGCGGCCTGGGCGCGCTGGAACTGCTGCCCGACCTGCTGCGCAACCTGGAATGGAAGCCGCAGGCGATGCGCGCCGCGCTCGATCCGTCGATGTACGCCACCGACCTCGCCGTCGATCTGGCCCGCCAGGGCCTGCCGTTCCGCGACGCCTACAAGCAGGCCGCCGATCCGGCGCGTTGGGCCCAGGGCGATCCGGAAGCGAGCCTGGCCGCGCGGGTCTCGCCCGGCGCCGCCGCCGACCTGCGTCTGGACGTCCTGCAAACGCGCCTGAGATCGCTGACATGAGCGCGGCGGCCGCGGACTTCGCCGCGCAGCCGTTGCCGCCGTGGCGCCGCGCCGTGCTCAAGGTCGGCAGCAGTCTGCTGGCCGGCTTCGAGGGCGGCGGCCTCGATTCGCGCTACGCCGCGGGCCTGGCGCGCTTCATCGAAAGCGCGCGCGAACAACAGCGCGAAGTGGTGCTGGTCTCGTCCGGCGCGGTCGCCGCCGGCCGCAGCCGCATTGCCGCCGGCGGCGACGGATTGGTGCTGCGGCAGGCGCTGGCCTCGCTCGGCCAGGCCTCGCTGATCGCGTTCTGGCAGCAGTTGTCGAGCGTGCCGGTGGCGCAGGTGCTGCTGACCCACGACGACCTGCGCAACCGCCGCCGCTACCTCAACGCCCGCGCCTCGCTGCGCGAACTGCTGCGGCTCGGCGCGCTGCCGGTCATCAACGAAAACGACACCGTCGCCGTCGACGAGCTCAAGCTCGGCGACAACGACAACCTCGCCGCCGCGGTGGCCTCGCTGGTCGATGCCGACCTGCTGCTGATCGCCACCGACATCGGCGGCCTCTACAGCGGCCACCCGCAGCGCGATCCGAACGCGCGCCCGATCGAACGCGTCGCCGTCGTCACCCCCGAGCTTTTGCTCGCCGCCAGCGGCGGCGCCGGCGCGCTCGGCACCGGCGGCATGCGCACCAAGCTCGAAGCCGCGGCCAAGGCCGCCACCGCCGGCGTCGCCACCGCGCTGTTCTGCGGACGCGACAACGACGTCGTCGAGGCGCTGGCCCGCGACACCCTGCACGGCACCCTGGTGTCGGCGCAGAACGACCGCCTGCGCGCGCGCAAGCAATGGCTGCGCCACGCCCCGGCCAGCGGCGGCCTGCGCATCGACGCCGGCGCCGCCAACGCCCTGCGCGTGCGCGGCGCCTCGCTGCTGCCCGGCGGCGTGGTCGCGGTGGAGGGCGAGTTCCGCCGCGGCGACGTGGTCGAGCTGCGCGTGGCCGAAGGCGGCGAAGCGGTCGGGCGCGGGCTGGTGCAGTACAACTCGGCCGAGCTCGGGCGGATCAAGGGCCGGCACAGTCGCGATATCGAAGCCGTGCTTGGCTTCCGTTATGGCGAATCGGTGGTGCATCGCGACGATCTGGTGATGTTGGGCGGCCGCGCCGCCGATCCCCATGCCGTGGATTCGGGCGGAAACGAACCGGCGTCCGGGCCGGCAACCGACGAGGTTTCGCAATGAGCGGTTACGTACGCACCCTGGCCGAACGCGCCCGCGAGGCCTCGCTGCTCCTGGCCGCGCTCGACGGCGCCGAGCGCGCCGCGCTGATCGCGGCGATGGCCGAACAACTCGACGCGCAACGCGATGCCATCCTGGCCGCCAACGCCGACGACGTCGCCCGTGGCGAAGCCGCCGGCCTCAGCGCCGCGATGCTCGACCGCCTGCGCCTGGACCCGCAACGCCTGGGCGCCATCGCCGGCGCACTGCGCGAAGTGGCCGCGCAAGCCGATCCGCTCGACGGCGTCACCCGCAGCGAAACCCGCGCCAACGGTCTGGTCATCGAACGCAAACGCGTGCCGCTGGGCCTGATCGCGATGATCTACGAATCGCGCCCCAACGTGACCGCCGACGCGGCCGCGCTGTGCCTGAAGGCCGGCAACGCCGTGCTGCTGCGCGGCGGCTCGGAAGCGCGCGCCAGCAACGCCGCCATCGCCGCCGCCTTGCATGCGGCGCTGCGCGAACGCGGGCTGCCCGTCGCCGCGGTGTCGCTGATCGAGGACACCGCGCGCGAACACGTGCTGGAACTGCTGCAGCTGTCCGACCTGATCGATCTGGCGATCCCGCGCGGCGGCGAGAGCCTGATCCGCTTCGTCGCCGAACACGCGCGGGTGCCGGTGATCAAGCACTACAAGGGCGTCTGCCACCTCTACGTGGACCGCGCCGCCGATCTCGATCTCGCGGTGAACCTGCTGGTGGACGGCAAGGCCTCGCGCCCGGGCGTGTGCAACGCGCTGGAAACGCTGCTGGTGCACCGCGACATCGCCGCCGCCTTCGTGCCGCGCGCGCTGGCGGCGCTGTCCGGCCGCGGCGTGCAGGTGCGCGGCTGCGAGCGCGTCCGCGCATTGGCGGGCGAGGGCGGTTTCGACGTGGCGGCGGCCGACGACGGCGACTACGCCGCCGAGTACCTCGACCTCATCATCGCCGCGCGCGTGGTCGACGACCTCGACCAAGCCCTGGCCCACATCGCCCGATACGGCTCCGACCACACCGAAGTGATCGCCACCGCCGACCCCGCCACCGCCGACGCCTTCGTCCGCCGCACCCGCAGCTCGGCGGTGATGGTCAACGCGTCCTCGCGCTTCAACGACGGCGGGCAACTGGGCCTCGGCGCCGAGATCGGCATCTCCACCACGCGCCTGCACGCCTACGGGCCGATGGGCGTCGAGTCGCTGACCATCGAGCGCTTCGTGGTGCGCGGGGCAGGGCAGGTGCGCCACCCGGAATCGCTGGAGCGCTAAACCCGCCTGGCCCCCTTGTAGGAGCGGCGCGAGCCGCGACCGCGGGGTTGCCAGCTTGCGCCGCAAGCGATCATTCGCAGTCGCGGCTCGCGCCGCTCCTACAGGGAGCGGCCCGGCTGCACGGCCACCGGCCGCACCGTCAGACACTGGCTGACCGTCCCGACCAAGCCCCGCTCGTCGTGGACCCAGCTATGGGTCAGCCCGATCCCATCGGGCCCGAAGCTCACCGAGGTATCGAACCCGATCCACGCGCCGACCGGCGCGCGCAACAGATGCGCGGTGAGATCGAGATTGGGAAACACCGCCCGCTCCGGCGCGACCCGCGGCGTCGCGCCGTTGGCGATGTCGACCAAGCCCAGCAAGCGCGCCGTCGGGCTGACGGTTTCGCCCTTCAGCAAGGCGATATCGGTATCGACCCAGAACACGCCGCGTCCCGGCGCCTGCTCGCGCCGGCGCGCGCGCACGCTGCGCACGAAACCGCCCGGCCACACGCTGCCGAAGTCCCACGGCGGCAGTTGCTCGGGCGCAGGAAGCGGCGGTTCCGGCGTACCGGCCAAGGCGGCGGTGTCGGTGCGGGCCAACAGCCACGCGTGCAGCACGACCGCGGTGCGTCCGCCGTGCACGATGCGCGCTTCCACCCGTTCGATGGTCCGGCCGGGCCGGATCACCTCCAGTTCGACCTCGAAAGGCGCCATCGGCAGCACGCCGTGAATGTCGAAGCACAGCCGGCCGAGAGCGAGGCCGTCGTCGCGGCGCTGGTCGCGGTGCCGCTCGATCAGATGCGTCAGCAAGCCGAACGCCGGCGCGATGTGCTGCTCGCACGGGTTCCAGCCGCCGCCCACGTGGGCGCTGGGCGCGAAACGCAGCCCGCCGAGCGGTTCGAAGTACCAGGGTGTGTCGTCGTCGTGCGGGCGGTCTGCGGCGCTCATGGGGATGCTCAGGACTGAAACGAAAGCGTGCGCCCCGCGGCCGGCCTCGGACGTGGAGCGGTCTATACTCGGCCCGGATCATCGCATCGGGGCATCGGCTATGCGAACCGCCATCGATGGCTTTCCCGCGCTGCGCGCGTGGCGGGATGCCGGCGAATTCATCGTCGTGCGCGGCCGGCGCATCTATTGCCGCCGCGCCGGAGCGGGGCCGCGGCTGTTGCTGATTCATGGCTTTCCGACCAGCAGCCTGGATTGGGCGCCGATCTGGCCGTTGCTGGCTTCGCGCTTCGAGGTGCTGGCCTTCGATCTGCTGGGTCTGGGCTTTTCCGACAAACCTCGCGGCCACGACTACTGCGTGCGCGAGCAGGCGGACCTGGCCGAAGCGGTCGCGCGGCATTACGGCTGGGATGCCGCTTTCGTGTTGGCCCACGATTACGGCGATACGGTCGCGCAGGAACTGCTCGCCCGCAACGGCGAGGACGCCGCGCTGCGCATCCTTCGCCTGTGCCTGCTCAACGGCGGGCTGTTCCCGGAAACCCATCGCGCGCGCGCGATCCAGCGATTGCTCGCGTCGCCGCTCGGCCCCGCCTTGGTCGGGCTGATGAGCCGCCGCGGTTTCGGCCGCAGTCTCAAGGCCTTGTTCTCGCCGACGCGGATGCTCAGCGAGGCCGCGGTCGATGAGTACTGGGCCTTGCTGCGGCACGACGGCGGCCTCGACGCGGTGCCGTCGCTGCTGGGTTACATGGCCGAGCGCCGACAGCAACGTTCGCGCTGGGTCGGCGCGCTGCAAACGGCCGACGCGTCCCTGCGCTTGATCTGCGGCGCGGTCGATCCCGTCAGCGGGCTGCATATGGCCGAGCGTTACCGGCAACTCGTCGCGCGCGCGGACGTCGTCGTGCTGGACGACGTCGGTCACTTCCCGCAGCTCGAAGATCCGCAACGGGTGTTCGCCGCGGCCGCCGGCTTTTTTCTCGACGACGGCGCGCCGGCCGGCGGGTGATGCGCTGCGGCATTCTGCGCCAGGGCCCGCACCGGCTTGGGCGATGGATCGGGCCTGGATAGCGTCCCCGGATCGTTCTCGCCGACAGGCCGTCGATGGATTCATCGCCGACCGGTCGCGGCCGGTTTTTCCGTCTCTGACAAAGCCGGCTGCGCCAGTCGCAGGGCGCAAGACGAAAAAATGTAATTAAGCGTCATTCTGAGCAGCAGCCTGCTTTTCCGGGCGTGTCGTAAGGGTTTTCAACGAATTTAGAGTTCGGTTGACGCCCTGGAAACACCACTGTAGTGTCCGGCCGATGGATGAAATGGGTATAGGGTAAGGAGAACCCGTGCTAGTGAGTGCGCCCTCGAACGACGCGACCGTCGCAGTGCCGGACACCAGTGCCGGACATGCCGACTTCCCGCTGACGGACATGCAACGCCTGCTCGTCGTGAGCGCTTCCGACGGCATGGAATACGCGTTGCATCCGCACCTCTACTTCGAGGTGGAACGCCCCGGTCTCGATATCGATCGCTTCGTGTCCGCGATCGCGCGCGTGATCGAACGCCATCGGCGCAACATCGTCGCGGTGACGCCGGAACTGCGCTTGCGCCAGGTCGATGAAGTCGCGCCGCCTCGCGTACCGGTCTGGGACCTGCGCGGGCTGTCCGAACTGGCGACGACGCAGGGGCTGATGCAAGTCCGGCACCGGATGTCGAACCAGCCGCTGCCGATGGATCGCTGGCCGTGGCTCGACTTCCAGCTGACCCGATACGGCGACGGCGACGTGCGCCTGCACGTCAACTTCAGCAACCTGTTTCTCGATCAATCTTCCGGGCTGCGCCTGCTGTCGGAGATCGAGCAGTACTACGCGAACCCGAATCTCGAACTGCCCGCCGATCGCGTGGGAATCGCGGAGGTTTCGCTAGCCTTGGCGCAGCGGCACGAGGCCGCCGATCGCGCGCGCGCCTATTGGGCCGAACGCGTGGCGACGCTGCCCGCGCCGCCCGACCTGCCGATCGCGCGCATCCACGGAAACCCGGGCTTGAACCGGCGCCGTCTGGTGGTCGACGCAGCGACCTGGAACGCCTTCACCGCCGGCGCCGGCGCGCACGGCATGAGCCCGACGACGGCGTTGCTCGCGGTGTACGGCGAGATCGTCGCGCGGTTCAGCGGCTCGCGCCATTTCATCCTCAACCAGATGATCACGCGCCGCCTGCTGCGGCGGATTCCGGGCGCCGAGTCGGTGCTGGGCAATCTCGGCGCGATCTATCCGCTCGAATTCGATTGGCGCGGCTCGGCGTCGCTGCAGGAACGCGCGCGCCGCCTGCAGGCGACGATCATCGGCGATCTCGGACGCACCGATTGGTCGGGCGTCGATGTGCTCGAAGCCTTGAACGCCCGCCACCGCTCGCAAGGCCGGGCCGCGTGTCCGTTCGTGGTCTCTTCGGGCCTGGCGGGCGGCGAGCAAGAGGAATTCGGCTACAGCAAGCTCGCGACGCCGCAGGTGCTGCTCGATCACCAGTTCTTCGCGCTGCGCGGCGGCCGCGTCGAAATCCTCTGGGACGTGGTGGAAGCCGCGTTCCCCGCCGGTTTCATCGATGCGTTCTGCGATGCGCACGAAGCGCTGATACGCACTCTGGCCGCTAACCCGGACGGGTGGGTCGCGACGACGACGCTGGTGGCCCCGACGCCCGCCGCGAAAGCCTGTCCCACCCGGCCGTTGTATCCGGGGTGCCTGTCGGACGGGCTGAAGGTCGCGGCGTCCGTCGCGCCCGAGCGCACGGCGGTGGTGTGCGGCGACGACGCGCTGAGCTACGGCCAACTGGCCGCGGCCGCCGAATCGTTGGCGAAGCGGTTGTGCGCGCGCGGCGTTCGTCCCGGCGACCGCGTCGCCATCGTCCTCGCCAAGGGCGTCGCGCAGACGACCGCGGTCTACGCAGCGCTGCTGGCGGGCGCCGCGTACGTGCCGATCGATCCGGCGTGGCCGCCGCGGCGCATCGATCAACTGGTCGCCGACATCGGTGCGGCAGCCATCCTCGGTGCCGACGATGGCGAGCGTCACGGCGTGCCCGTCATCGGGGTTCGCGACGCCGCCGCCGCTTCCGCGGCCGCGGCCGTGGCCTGCGCGGGCGTCGACTTGCCCGCCGACCTCGATCCGTCCGCGCTGGCCTACGTCATCTACACCTCCGGATCGACCGGACAGCCCAAGGGCGTCGCGCTCGACCACCGCGGGCCGGTCAACACGATTCTCGACGTCAACGACGCGTTCGGCATCGTCGCGGAAGACGTGCTGTTCGGAGTGTCGTCGCTGTCGTTCGATCTGTCGGTCTACGACCTCTTCGGCGCGGCGATGGCGGGCGCGACGCTGGTCCTGCCCGATCCCGCCGACCACAGCCCGCACGCCTGGCTGGCGGCGATGCTCGAACGCCACGTCACGGTGTGGAATTCGGCGCCGCCGCTGATGCAGTTGTTGGTCGATGTCGCGCGCGCCGAAGGCGTGCAGCTGCCCGCGCTGCGCCTGGTGATGCTGTCCGGCGACTGGATCGCGCTGTCTCTGCCCGACGACATCAAGGCGATCGCGCCGAACGCGAAGGTGGTCAGCCTCGGCGGCGCGACGGAAGCATCCATCTGGTCGATCTTGCATCCCATCGAGGCGGTCGATCCGAAGTGGCGCAGCATCCCTTATGGACGGCCGATGGCGAACCAGCCGTGGTACGTGCTGGACGAGCAGGGCGATGAGACGCCGGCCTGGACCACCGGGCAGCTGCATATCGGCGGGATCGGCCTGGCGCAGGGCTATTGGGGCGATCCCGACAAGACCGCGGCCGCGTTCGTGGCGCGCCGCGCCACCGGCGAGCGGATCTATCGCACCGGCGATCTCGGCCGCCTGCTGCCCGACGGCAACATCGAGCTGATCGGGCGCATCGACGCGCAATGCAAGATCCAGGGGCATCGCGTCGAGCCCGGCGAAGTCGAGCACGTGCTGGCCGCCGATCCGCGGGTCAAGGATGCGGTCGTACTCGTGGCCGGCGAGGCCAAGCAGAAGCAGCTGCGCGCGTTCGTCGTTCTGCACGACGGAGCCTGCGGCGACGGCGAATCCATTCGCGCCGGCCTGGTGGACCGGCTGCCGAGCTATCTGGTTCCGGCGCACATCGCCGTCGTCGCCAGCCTGCCGGTCACCGCCAACGGAAAACTCGACCGCGCCGCGCTGCTCGCGCTCGCCGAACCGGCGGCCGATGTCGGCGTGGCCTACGTCGCGCCGCGCACCGAGCTGGAGCGCTCGATCGTCGCGATATGGAAAGAAGTGCTGGGCGTGGAGACCATCGGCGTCGACGACGATTTCTTCAGCCTCGGCGGGCAGTCGTTCACCGCGTTGCGCGCGGTCGCGGCGCTGCGTTCGCGGGCCAAGGTCAACGTTTCCCTCGGCGGGCTGATCGAGTCGCGCACGGTCGCGCGCCTGGCCAGCCTGGCCTCGGGGCAGCGGCTGTCCAACGCGCTGGTGCCGCTGCACGCCGCGGCCGGGCCGGCGTTGTTCATGGTGCATCCGGCCGGCGGATCGGTCGCGGCCTACCGCGACCTGGCGCGCGAACTCGACCGCGCCAGCTTCGGGCTCGCGGCGAGCGAACCGTTGCCGGCCACCATCGCGGCCTTGGCTCAGGGGTATGTGGCCGCAGTGCGCGCCGCGGCGTCCGGGCCGTACACGATCCTGGGATGGTCGTCGGGCGCGGTGATCGCGCTCGAGATGGTCGCGCAACTCGAAGCGGCCGGGGAGCGGGTGGCGCAGCTGGTCGTGTTCGACGCGCCCGCGCCGACCGACCCGCCCCCGGGCCCTGTCGACGAGGCGACCTTGCAGGACTGGTTCCGCGAAGACACGGCCGGCGCCGACCTGCTCGCCGCCGAACTGCATCATGTCTATCCGGTGTTCGCGCAGATCGTGAATGCGTGCCGCAGCTACTCGCCGCCCGTCGTGGCCGCGGACGTGGCGCTGATCCGCGCCCGCGACGGGCGGGTCAGCGAATACGCGGGGCATCCAGATGAAGCGGCGGCCGATTGGGGCTGGTCCGCGCGCACCCGCGGCACGGTCGCCACGCGCATCGTCGCGGGCACCCACCACAGTCTGTTCGGTGAGCAGCACCTCGCCGAGGTGGTGGCCGCGCTTCGGGAGCTCGTTCGATGAGCCGCCTGCGCTGCGCTCGGCGCTCGCACCCCCGCGTATCCGCGCCGCTGTCCGCGCCAACGCTATCCGCGCCGGCGCTCGTACGCGCCGGCGTCGTGGAGTGACCATGCCAAGTTCGAATCCCTCCGCCGGCAGCGGCGACCTGCCCAGCGACATCGACGTCGTCGTGATCGGCGCGGGCCAGGCCGGCCTCGCCGTAGGACATACGCTCAAGCAAGCGGGCGTCGACTTCGTCATCCTCGACGCCGCCAGCGAACTCGGCGTTTCCTGGACGAATCGCTGGGACTCGTTGCGGCTGTTCACCTCCGCGCAGTTCTCCGGCCTGCCCGGGCTGCCGTTTCCCGGCGATCCGGATCGATACCCCGCCAAGGACGAAGTGCCGGACTACTTCCGAACCTACGCGGCGACGTTCGCGCTGCCGATCCATCTCGGCACGCCGGTGACTTCGGTCGGCCGCTCCGGCGACGGCTTCAGCGTGACCACGCCGGTCGGCCGCATCGCCGCGCGCCAGGTCGTCGCCGCGGTCGGCGCGTTCCAGACGCCGGCCGTTCCCGGGTTCTCGCAACGGCTGGCGCCGTCGGTGGCGCAACTGCATTCGCACGCCTACCGCAATCCCGGGCAGATTCCCGCCGGGCCGGTCGCCGTGGTCGGTTCGGCGAACTCGGGCCTGCAGATCGCGGCCGAACTGTCGGCCACCCACGAGGTCGTGGTCTGCAAGGGCCGCAGGCAGCCGCGCTTGCCGCAGCGGATCCTGGGCAAGGACGCGTTCTGGTGGCTGTCCAAATCCGGCATCCTGCGCCTGCCGACGAACACGCCGCTGGCGCGGCGATTGGCGATGCCCGATCCGATCGTCGACACGAAAAGCGGCGGACCCGCGCGTAGCGTCCGCTACGCGGCGCGCGCCGTCGACGCCGCGGGCACGCAGCTGGTCACCGCCGACGGCCAGCGGCTCGACGTATCGACCGTGCTATGGGCGACCGGCTACCGCAACGAGTGGCCGTGGCTGGACGCGGAACTGCTCGGCGCGGACGGACAGCCGCCGCACGACGCGGGCATCGGCGCGTCCGGATTGCATTTCGTCGGCCTGTACCGGATGCGCAACCGCGGCTCGGCGCTGCTCGGCTTCGTCGGCCGCGATGCGCAACGCGTCGGCGCGGCGGTCGCGCGACGCAGCAAGCGCTGAGCTTCGGCTCGGCCCAGCGGCTCAGCCCAGCGGCTCAGGCTGCCATTCGTTGACCATCTGGTCGTAGCTCGCGTAATCCGGTTCCAGGCCCGCGGCGACGATCTCCCACAGCATCTCGTCCGTGCCGCCGCCGATCCGCGCCATCTTCACGTCGCGCCACCAACGGCCGAGCGGCGATTCCGTCTCCAGCACGCCGGCGCTGCCGAAGATGTGCATGCACTCGGACATCACCTCGCAGCCCAGCCGAACCGCGGTGACTTTCGCGGCCGAGCACGAGCGTACGTTGAAGCCGGCGGCGTTGGCGATCAGGCCGTTCAAGGCCAAGCGCATCATGTCGACCCGCGCCTGCAGGTCGGCGATCCGCAGGCGCAAGGCCTGATGGTCGAACAGCGCGACGCCGAAGGTCTTGCGCCGCTTCATCCGCGCCACCGTCACGCCCAGCGCCAGATGGCAGGCGCCGAGAATCTGCGCCGCCATCGCGAAGCGTTCCTGGGCCAAGGCCCAGCTGAGCACGGCCAAGCCGGTGCCGGGGCGGGCGATCATCATCTCGGCCGGTACCCAGGTGTCGAAGAACACCGGCGCGGTGCTGATGCTGCGGGCGCCGACGGTGTCGAAGGCCTTGCCGACGCGAAGCTGCGAGGTCGGCACCAGGAACAGCGCGAGATCGTCGCGGCCCGCGTGGCTCTCGTCGATGCCGCGCAGCGCCAGCACGATGTGGTCGGCCACCGGCGAGGGCGACGCCATCTTCTTGTGGCCGCGCAGGCGATAGCCGCCTTCCTCGCGGACGGCCGTCGAGCTGAGCCCGAGCATGTCCGAGCCCGCGCCGGCCTCGGTCGCGGAGATGCACAGCACGGCCTGGCCCGCGATCGCCTGGTCGGCGACATCGCGCAGCGCTTGCGAACGGCCGAAGCGGCGCAGCATCGCGATCGCCGAGTCGTGCAGGGTCACCGCCGAGGCGATGCCGCCGGCGCCGAGCCGGCCGAACCGCTCGGACAGCGCCAACGTGTGTTCCAGCGCGGGCACCGGGCGCTCCTGCCACTTCGCCGCGAAGATGCCCTCGCGGCCGAGCAATTCGATGATGCCTCGGGGGAACAGGCCGGCCGCTTCGGCATCCTCGACCAGCCGGCGGGTCGACTCCCGCGCCAGGATCGCGTCGAGATGGTCCTTGAATGCGGCGATATCGGAAAACGCTGATTCCATCTGCAAGGTCATGGCGAGCCGACCGATTCCTGTTGTCGTTGACTGTTCGCGCCGTGAAGCATCGCCAGTTCGGTTTCGACGATGGCGATGGTGGCGGAGCGCTTCGGTTTTCCCGACGGCGTTTTCGGCAAGGTGCGCGGCGGGACCACCGAGACCAGCCGCGGGCTGACGCCGAAGGCCGCATACACCGCGTCCGAGACGTCGCTCTTGATCCGCGCGCTGGATTCGGTGTCGGCGCTGTCGCCGGCTTCGACCACGACCGCGAACTCTTCGCGTATTCCCGCGGCGGCGAGCGCGACCGCGATCGCGTTGCCCTGGCGCACGCCGTCGACGCGGCAGGCCGCGCGCTCGATATCGCCGGGGAAGATGTTGCGGCCCGCCACGATGATCATGTCCTTCAACCGGCCGCAGACGACGACCTCGCCGGTTTCGGTGACATAACCCATGTCGCCGGTGCTGAACCATCCGTCGTCGCCGAGCAGCGATCGCTTGCCGCTGGGCGTGAGGTAATAGCGCGAGACGGCATCGCCGCGGATCTTGAGTTCGCCGACCGTGCGGACCTTGGCGCTGTCGCCGTCGCCGACGCGGATTTCGATGCCAGGCACCGGCTTGCCCAGTTTGGCCAGACGGCGTGCGGCCTGATCCGCGCTGATCGCCGCATGCGACTCGCGTTCGATCGCCGCCTGGTCGACCGCGTCGAACTGCACGCCCGCGCCGGTCTCGGAGAACGAGATCGCGAGCGTGGCTTCCGCCATTCCGTACGCGGCGACGAAGGCGGTGGAATCGAGCCCGAACCGGGCGCCGGTTTCGAGCACCGCGGCGACGGTCGCGTGATCGACGGGTTCCGCGCCGCTGAGCGCGAAGCGCAGCGACGAGAGGTCGAACGCGCCGTCGGCCGCCGCGCGCAGGTAGCGCGCGAGCAGGGCGTAGGCGAAGTTCGGCCCCGCAGTCATGGTCCCGCGATATTTCGAGATCAACGACGGCCACAGCCGCGGCGAGCGCAGGAATTCGCCGGGCGCCGCGCACACCGCCTCCGCGCCGACCTGCATGGGCAGGACCAGGAACCCGATCATGCCCATGTCGTGGAACAGCGGCAGCCAGCTCACCAGCACATCGTCACGCGGATCGAGCTTGGACGCGCTGACCATCGCCGCCGCGTTCTCGTGCAGGTTCCGATGCGAGATCGCCACCGCCTTGGGCAGCCCGGTCGAGCCCGAGGTCAGTTGCAGGAAGGCGATGTCGTCCTCGCCGCACTCGAGCGGTTCGAGCGCCGCGCCTTCGGCCAGCGCGTCGGCGGATACGACGGGTGCGGCCTTGGCTTCGAACAGCGGCATCGTGCGTGCGAACACGTCGCCGACGACGACCAGCTTCGCGCCGATCATGTCCAGCACCGCGAAGGTGTCCTCGGCCCAGGCGTCGAGGTCCGCCCGCGGGCCGGGCTGATGCAGCATCGTCACCGACGCCCCGCGCATCCAGATGGCCTGGATGGTCGGCGCGATGCCGGCGGGCTCGCCCATCAGCACGCCGACCGCGTCGCCGGGATTCACGCCGGCCGCCGCGAGCGTGCCGGCCATGCGGCGCGCGATCCCGTGGATCTCCTGCCAGGTGCGTCGGACAGGCCGATGCGGCTCGCCCGTGACCAGGCCTTTGCCGGACGCGGGCGCGGCGACGAATACGTCGTGGGTGAATCGGCTCATGGTTCGATCGGTCCTTGATCTTCCGGTGTCGCGCGGCCGGCGACGGAGAATCTGCGTCCGTGCGACCGGAGGGCTTTATTGCGCGGGGACTGCGGACGCGGCGGGCAGCGCGGCGCCGGCGGCCGCGACGCGGTCGCGGGTCTGTTCGATGAGCCGGGCCACGTCGCCGACCGTCTTGCAGACGATGAGCTCTTCCTGGCGCAGCGTCACCCCCAGCTTTTCCTCGATCGACACCAGGCCGATGGCGAAAGCGATGGAGTCGAACCCCAATTCGCCGATCAACGAGGCGCCCGGATGGACACGGGCGGGGTCGATCGCGAGTTCGTCCCGGAACACTTCCACGAGGGTGTCGTAGGCGGTCGTTTCAGACATGAATCACTCCTTTGAATTCATACTTTGAGCGTAACACAGGTGTGAATCGCATCCAGCTTGCTACGTCGCGAGGCACAACGCGCTTTGTGCCGATTCTCAAAAATGGATCGGCGGCCACAGTTCGCTAAAAGCGAAATCGTTACGGGGCTCGCTGGACTCGGTGGATCGCGCATCGGCGCTCGCCCCGGGGCCGCAATAGCGGCGGCTGTCGTGGGAGGGCCTTCAGGCCCGACGCTTTCCGATCAGCGCAGCGCGATACAGCGACGCCGAGTACCAAAGCGGCCTCCGAGCGGCCACACGCACCGCGCCGCATCGCCCCGATCGATTACGGCAACCGCATTCCGCCAGCGACGCCTCGTCGTTCCAGCGATCGCCGGCATAGCGGCAACGCTTGCTGCTGCGGAAATGCCCACCACAGACGAAGAAACGCAAGAGGCCGGCGAGGGCGGCCTCGCGACATCGCTGAAGTTCGTCGCGCGCCCGGGCTGGACTCGACGATGCGCGGGCCGTCGGCCCGCGCGGGCGCGCCGCGCGCCTCAGCGCCAGCGACGCCGGCGCTTGGCGCCCGCCTCGCGCGAACTCCCGGACGCAGACTCGCTCTTGCAGGCAAGACACACGCGGCCATAGCCGCCAGCCCCGTCCTTCAGCGCCGGATCGAAGAACTCGGCCTGCTCCTTGATCTTGCCGCAGCGCGAGCAGGGCTTGAGCTCCTTGCTCGCCAATCCGGCCGCCTGCGACTGCACCTGGCTGACCGCTTCGGAGCGGTGCTCGCCCAAGGCGATCTCGACCAAGCGATCCAGCCGCTCGGACAATGTCGCGACGGCATCGTCGCCGAGGTTGAAGCGGTTGATGCGCAGGAAACGGTAGCCGTAGCTCTCCAGGGTCAGCTGGCGCTCCACGTCGGCCTCGTGCAGGTAACGCTCGTGGTTGCCGATGTGGATGTGCTTGCCTTTCTGGAAGTGATGCTCGAAGCCGTCGTACTCGATCACGATCTGGATCGGCCCCTTGGGCGACTGATACGTCACCAGGAAGTCCACGCGCCAGGCCGGATGCTGGTAGGTGGGATCGAGTTGCTTGAGGTAGGCGCCGACCTCGAACTGGGCGAACACGTCGATGTCGTCCAGATGCTGTTGATAGAACGGCGTCTGGTGCAGCCACTCCAGCACCCGGGCTTCCATCGGGCTGGACGGATCGACGTCCTGCGCATCGGGCAGGCGCGCGGCCCGGTCGAGCACATTGGCGTAATGGTGCAGCGCCTGACCGATAGCGCCGCGATACTCGCCCAGCGGCTTGGAGTGGACGAACCACACCATCTCCTGGGCGCGGCTGAAGCCGACGTTGAGGCGCTGCACCTTGAGCTTTTCCTCGACCGCCTGCTGCGCATCGGTCAGCTCGACCGGGAACACGTAGTTCAGCGCGTCGTGCTCGGCGGTGGCCACCATCGAATAGAAGATGATGTTGCGTTCCTCGCCCTGGCAGCTGTCGAAGGTCATGACCTTGAGCTTGAGCAGGCGTTCGAACTCCGCGCCGCGGGCGTGGCTGAAAAGCCGCTTGGACAGATAGGTCTGTTGCTCGCGGAACGGGGTGATGACGCCGACCGTCGGCGGGTCTTCTTCCTCGATCAGTTCCAGCAGCCGCTCCAGGATGAAATCCGCCTCGGCCTCGTTGGTGCCGCGCGTGGTCTTCTTGTCGGCGGTATCGACCCGGTCGAAACGGATGACTTCGTCGACCGGCACGCCGCGGATCTTGATGGCCTGCAACTGGTGGCCGTAGAAAGTCCCCGACGAATAGCCGATCAGTTCCTGATAGGAGCGGAAGTGCTTGCGCAGCATCACCGAGTACGACGCCGCGTGATTGCAGAACTCCAGGATCGAGCGCTTCACGTCGAACATCGACAGGCGCTGCAGGGCGTCGGCCGCGTCGCTGACGTTGGCGCGGAAGTAGTGGGTCAGCTCGCCGCGGTACTTCTCGTTCTGCTCGATGCTGGCGTTGGACGACTTGACGTTGGAGAACTGCTTGTCGTCGCCCAGCACCACCACCTTGCGCGCGCGCAGCAGCGCCGGCAGCGCCTGCGCCACCGACACCTGCGAGGCTTCGTCGATCACCACCACATCGAACAGGTCCGGCGCCAGCGGCATGAATTCGCCGAACTCGCGGATGCTGGCGATGATGACCGGAAAGCTCTCGCGCACCTGGCCGAACTTCTCTTCCGGGAACTTCTGCCGGCTGGAGATCACCCCCGCCAACGCGCGCGCATCGGAGCGGTAGTTGTCCATGAAGCTGATCAGCCGGCCGTCCACGTGCGAGTTCATGACCGAGGTGTTCAGCCGTTCCAGCTGGGTCTTGGTGCCCACGTAATCGATCTGCGGCGCCGCGGCGAACGCTTCGCGCGTGCGCAGCCAGCCGGCCAGGAAGCGGATCGCCAGCGGCCACAGGCGCGCATCGTCCTTCGGGCGTTCCAGTAAGGTGTCGAGAATGGCCGGGTCGATGCGGCGGAGCAGGGCGAAAGCCTGCGCCGCGCCGGCCGCGGCCGGGTCCACCGGCCGCGCCGTCGCCAGCCAGCGGTACGCCGCCGGGAACGCCTGCTCCTGGCCCTGCGCGGCCAGCTTCAGCCGCAGCGCGTTGCCGGCCGCGGCGACCGCCTGCAAGCGCGCGACCGAGGGCTTCAGCAGCAGCGGCTGCGACACCGGCAGCAGGTTGATCTGGCGCTCCAGCTCGCGCACGGCGCCGCCGCGGAACAGATAGCCGAACACCGGCATGCGCAGCTGTTGATAGGTCACCAGCACGCTGCCGAGCACCCGCAGTTGGTCGGCGTCCAACTGTTCGAAACACGCCCACGGCGTCGAGCCGGCGTCCTTGGCGAAGTCGGCCAGCGCCAGTTCCAGGTTCAAACGGTCCCAGAGCGTGGCCGCGGAGTGGTCGCGCTCGTCGAAGACCTCGACCAGATACGCTTCCAGACCCGGCAGTCCGGGCGCGAGCGCGTCTAGTTCGGCCTGCAGGCGCGCGTCCTTGCAGCGGCGCAGTTGCTCCAGCAGCGCCGGATGCAGCTGCGCCAGCTGGGCCTCGTCCTCGTGCATGGCCTGCACCGCCGCCAGCTCGATCGCGCCCAGCGCGGTCACCGTCTGCGCGATCTGCTGCTTCAGGTCCGCGGCCTTGGCCTGCCGCTCGGCTTCCAGGCGCGCCTGATTGGCCTTCATCGCCTTGGCGTACGCGCCGATCTGGCTGATGGTCTGGTTCGAGGTCAGTTTCTTGAAGTTCGCCGCCTGCTGGCCCAGGCGCAGCAGCGGATTCGGGAAGTCCGGATCGTGGCGCACCCGCGACATGGCTTCCGACAGCTTGTCGTAGACCACGTCCAGCGCCTCGGTCTTGTCCGACAGCACCAAGCACGAGCGGTGATTGAACGCGCAATCGGCGGCGATGGCGGTGATGGTGTGGCTCTTGCCGGTGCCCGGCGGCCCGGCCACGACAACGATCTTGCCCTCGGGGTGGCGCACCGCCAGCAGCACCTTGCGCTGTTCCTCGTTCAGCGGGATCGGCGAGTCGTAGACCACGCGCTCGACCATCGGCAGCGCGTCCCACTGCGCCTCGACCTCGGCGGCGATGGACTTCGGGTTCTCGCGCAGCACGCCGCCGACGATGCCCTCGAACAGATCGACCACGCTCGAGCCGCCCTTGTTGAGCGCGTCCAGGATCTCTTCGTAATCGTTGATGAGCGCCTCGTCCGCGCGCTCGAACGCCGCCAAGTACAGCGCGCTCGACAGCCCCACCTGGGCCGTGGCCGCATCCTGCGCGGAGGACGACAGTTCGATCTCGCCACCGAGGTCCATCGCATTGGCCACGCGGCGGAACAGCAGGCGCGCTTCCTCGTACACCGACTGTTCCGGCTTGAGGTAGGTGATGCGCTCGGGAATCGGCGACACCCAGGCGCGGTTGAGGCCGGCGGCCAATTCCTGCAACACGAAGTCGATCGCCTTGCGGTTCGCGTACAGGTGATTGACCAGCTTGAGCTTGTAGCCGGCGCCGCTGGGATCGCGCTGCACCTCGATCGGCAGGAAAAACAGCGGGTACTGCGTGCCCTTGAACTTCACCGCGCCGAGGTACAGGTACAACTGCAGGTTGTCGCTGGTGGCGACATAGGTTTCCAGATCGCGGAATTCCAGATAGGCATCGGCGGCGACGAAACCCTCGAAGAACGCGATCAAGGCCTGGCGCGTCCCCTCCAACGTCAGGAACTGCGGGATCGCCTCCAGCAGCGGCGCCGGCTCCTGCGTGGCCAGCAATCTGGCCAGTTGCTCGGGCAGTATCCGCGACAGGTCCGAACAGACCCGCTCGACCAGATCGCGCTCGGCCGCGTGCAGCGAATCCACCACCCAATAGGCCTGCGTGCGCAGCGGCCCGTCCAGATGCGCGATCAGCGGCCGGATGATGTGCTCGGACGCCTTGTCGGCCAAATGCTGCTGCACCCCCTCGACCCACAACTCCGGGTCCTGCACCGCGCTGGCGTACGTGCTGACCGCCAACGCGCCGACCTCATGCCCCACCACCTCGATGGCGGAGGCCGGAATCGCGTTGACCTGCTCCTCGATCACCTTGCGCAACACCGGGCTGATCGGCCGCACGTACTTGCGCGGCGCGATGTTCAGCGCCAGATCGTCCCCGCTGGGCCGGCTCAGCAGCGCCCACAGATCGCGATCCAGATTGGGGTAGGGCGAGGTGCGCAACCCCGAACGGAACCCGCTGTCCGACGTCAGCACGATCCGCCGGCGCGGCGCCTGCTGGCGCTTGAAATCCGAATCGAGAAAATCGCGGAAATACTGACTGACCCGCGAGGCGATCGGCCTCAGGTGGGATTTCAAGGCATCCATTGCATGCACCGCCGTTATGGAGCTAGCCGCCGTCATGAAGCCAGCCGCCGTTATGGAGCGAGCGGCCCACCAGCGGACGATCCCTGGCCATGCGCGCGGTCCCCGTTCTTGGGGGAAATGCTACCGCGATTTTCCGTATTGAGGCCTGACGCGGCGTGGCGTTGGGTCGCGCCCATGCACCCGCCGCGCCACTATCGGCCGCCCCCTGTAGGAGCGGCGCGAGCCGCGACCGCGGACTTAACCGTTCGCGCCGTCACGATCTGCCGAATCGACCGCCACCCGACCGCTCAGGAAACTACTGCTCGCAACGTGCGCTCAGCCGTCGGCTCCGATTGTCGTGGATAGTCCATAGTCAGCGTTTCCCTGATCGAAAGCCCTGCGCCGCATGCCAATGGACACACATCTGCCGAGAGCACTGCGATTTGAGCCGATGGTTCAAATAATCCCCCGGTTTCCTGCACGGGTATCCTTGATGCTGGAACTGGAGTTGCGCACTGTGGAATAGCGCCGTCGCCCATCCCCGCTGTTGCATTGATCAAAAAGATCGAATGGAAACTATCTTCTCTAGGCCGTTTCAGCGCTGGACCCGCCACGCAAGCCTTGGGTTGACTTGGCTCGCCCTGACCGCCTGTGCGCAACCACCTGCCCAAGCCTCATCGGACCAGCCCAAGGACGCCTCCATGACCGCGACGAGCCAAGTTCCCACCGGAGGCGACGCTGCGGCCGAAAAGGTCGCAGCGCAGTTCGACCGTATCGCCGCGCAATCGTCCGCCACGGGCGCGTCTGCGCCTACGCAGCCGGCGGCTGCCGCACCTGAGGGGCCGTCCTTGCAGCCCAACGAATGGATCGCGCGCATTTTTCAGCTTGTCGATGGCCTCAAGTCGCCGAGCGACTTGGAACCGGCCCAGGTCGCCAGAACCATTGGCCTGAGCCTGCACCTGGCCGGCAGCGAGCAAGCGGCCCGGGGAGCCTTGGGAGAGCAGGGCGCTTACGCGCTTTGGGTCAACACGCTTTACCGGGAGCGCCCAGGAAAATGGACGGCCGGGTTGTCCCAGGAGCCCCGCGCCGGCCAAGCGGGGTGCCTGTTCCCCCTCGAACGATTGCGCAACCACCTCAGCGACCACGGCTACAGCGCGAACGAGGGCGTGCGTCAGCGCGACGGCGGCGAACGCACCTTGTATCGTTCTGCGCCGACCGCCGACGGGATCGTTTTCGTGGTTTCGGCCCAGTTGGCGCCCGCAGGCGGAGAGTGCATACAGGAGATCCGGATCAACGCCAATACGCCTGAGGACGAGGCGTGAGCCAGTTGCGGTAAGAGATTCGTTTGATCAATCGTAGTTACCGTCCAAGGCGGTCAACGGCGTGCCAGTCGCGACGGATTGGTGCTGCGCCAGATATCGTTCGTAGAGCATGATTGTCCACTGCGCGATGATCTGCGCCAGTAGGCCGTAATTGATCTAGCTATAGTTGGAGCCCTTGCCGGCTGGTGCGCTCAGTGGTTGTATTTTTTTCGGTCTAGATTGACGCTTCATCTTTGTAAGGTGGTTGCGTTACATCTTTATCGTTAATTATCTCGCTTCTTGCCTGTTGGGTGGTTGTGTCAATACTTTGTTTAACAACCGTCGAAATCGCCTCGGTGTTTCGCGCGGTGGGGGCGTTAATTGTTGCCTCCGTCTGATCTTGAAGGGAGAGAGGTACGCCTCCTGCAACACAACTCATTGTCGCCATATAGCCAGACCAATCGCCTTTGTCAGCGGGGTAGATCGGAACTACACGCCCACGTACGCCATCAAGGAATCGCTTCATCTGTGGTGGAGATGCGAAGTATGCGCTGGCGCGGTCTTCGGCTTGAAGTGCATTGGAGTAAAAGATGGTCTTAGATCGTTTGGAGGACGAAGGGTCGTTTGTCTGGTACGCGATATCTTCAAGTTCTCCTTCTAAGAATCGCCCTAAAATGTACTCGTCAACAACGGGAACTCCCAAGGCAGGAATTCCCACATGCGTACCTGTGCTCACTACGATCAAGGGAACGATCTTGAAATTCTCGGTTAGCTCTATGTCTAGGTTCCTCATTTCAGTAATGAAAGCAAGGCGGTTGTCTTCAATTGCTTTTGTCTTGCGTAATATTTGTTTGGCGGCGCCGATTACTGTTTTACGGTGCATGGAGATCCCCTTGGCGTCAGAGGGTTCGAGGATGCATTTGGCTTCTGCTATGAATACGGTGTTGCCGATGGAAAATGTTAAATCGATTTGTTCGTCGCGACTATTAGGTGGTCTGAACGTGTAGTCCGCCTGGATGCATTTCGCTACGGGTGACAATAATTTTGATTTCTCGATGGTCTCGGTAACTAATTCCCTGATGTGACGCTCAAATGCGGCCCCTCTTTTGCTCAGATCTACGCCGGCTTGCCGCATCCATACATCAACTAAACGCCTTAGGTTGGGATGCACAATGGCCGAGAAGACGGGCGTTACAGTATCCGTCCCAACAGGAACAAGCGGCTGCGCCCATATTTCTTGCCCGGGTTCACCCCGAAAGGTGAAAAAATCGACTATCCGTCTGCCTTCATGTTCTTTAATGCCGATCGCTACGGTCATTGCCTCGACAAGAGCACCTATCTGCAATGTTGGCGCGTATTCAGGCAGCCAAGTGTGCGCTTTGTCCTTTCCGATGTTGAGAGGATGTTTTTCGTTTAGAGATTGAGCCAGTAGCTGTGCAGTGCGGGATAAAACCGTCCATGCGTCAATTAATGTGGACAATGTTAGCCCCTGAAGCGACTCTTGGCGTTCCTTCAGCAACTCGCCGTAATAGGGTTCCGTGGCATATCCGCGTAGTATAAAAATTTCCTCGATTATTTCTGTTGAGGTGCCCAATCTGGAAATCTTGATGACTTGATGCTTGCCGCGCCGTTCGATTCCACAGACTTCTCGAATCCTTAATTGCGCACCTTTGGAAAGTGCTTCTCGCTGATACTGGGACGCCATTAGTGCAAAAGCAGTTGATAGAGACGTGCGGCGAGCTAGCCCAATGTGGTAAGCACGGTGAGCATCGATATCCTGCGGTAGAAACATCTTCCCCTGCTCCTTCTCTACCATTCGGTAGCTATTCCAGAGGCAGTCGTCCCAAATGTCTTCGGTAAAGCGATACAGGATGCCTAGATTAAGCTCGTAGCTAACTTCTCTCCACTGAACTTGGTTCATCCGAGGGTTTCCCGCGAGACTAGGCTTCGCTTGTAAGACAACTCGGATTGGTAGTTCGATGCCATCAACGAGGCCTTCTACTATTTCGTTTGGTGACCAATCAAATCCCCCGTGCAGACTAATTTTTACGCCTGCCATTTCTTCTAGGGCGTAGATATCCCCCGAATCCTTCTCCCGGTTGGTTTGGAATTTTTCAATCGCAAGCTTGGTTTTGTCACGCATGACGAAGAAGTCATGATTCGAGATCGCCACGAATGCTCGTAGCTTGGTTGTGGCGGATATTTCGTTAGATGAGGATAGCTTTAGTGTCGAGCGAATCGCATGAAGTTTTTTATGGATGGCTAGCCCGGCGGCATGCGTGTTGTAGTCAATAGCATCCGGCGTAGGTAGATTATTGAACGCGTGGGTCCAGCTGTCCGTTGTGAATGCCCGCCTCAATGGTCCGGCTATATCACCGTTGCGTACGCGCTTTGTAAACTCTCCCATCTTCTTCTCCTGTGCTTCGTCTGTCATTCAATGTGCCAGAGGCGCTTAAGTGTGTGTCCGTATATCAAATATAAATTACCTTTGCGTGCGATTAATTCGGTATATGTGCCGAGAACTTTCACCCATTGGAACGAAAGCTAGTGCCGCCTGTCACGATGGGATGTTCTTTGCAGAGATACGTGTTAGACCGACGAAATCGGACTTGTCTCATTGACATGTATAGTCAGGCCCCACACAGTTGTAGCCAAGGAGCGTCGAAACTCCTCAAACAGCGGAACCCACCTCCGACAATCGGTGGGTTTTTCATGCCCGCAGTCTGGGTATGGCCGGCGCTGCGTCCTGCGTCGGGAGGGCGGCTAATACAACACCCGAAAGGGGAATAAGCCCGCCGTCTGTTTGCGGTTTCGAACCTCCCGACACCCCGCCGGTCGCGCAACGCGCCGTGCGGGTTCCTACCCAAGGACAGGAGTACCGCATATGCCCCGCAAGCCCGAAAGCACACCTCCGCAAGAAGGCGTGGTGATGCCCGTCGACGCGTTCAAAGCTCTTTCCGCGTTCCAGCAGGAACTGCACGGCATCGTGCGGACCTTGCAACCCGAGGTGTTGATCGAGATCGGTTATCCCGCCGGGCAGGACCACCGGCTGCTGCGTGAGGTGTTCCAGGCGCTGGCCCGGCGGCTGGATCCGGTGATGGACGCTTGTGTCTGGTCGCCCGTCGGGGATGACGGGGCCGGGCCAGGTGCGTCGCGGCGCTTGCACTGAAGTAAACGCGCCTTGCCCCGAGGGTGGGCAAGGCGGTCGCAAGGGGGCGGGTGTCGCCGTCCCACCGCTGAGCTCGGTCTCCGGCCCGTATCGCTGCATTCGCAACCTAAATCGCTTCGCGCGCAAGCCGAAAAGCGTCGCGCGCGGGGCGTTTCGGCTTGCCCGCGAACCGTTTCCGGTCGCCCGCGAGTCACGCCCGCCCATTCGCAAGCCCGCGCATCCCGGCTGCAAGGCGGTGCGCCTTGCGCGCAACCTGCCGATTCTTGTGCGCCACACTTCGCACCTTGCGTTCGCAAAGTGCAAAGCCTTGCGCGCAACCGGTTCTGCTTGCGCGCAAGCCATGACGGCTTGCGCTTGCTGTGGCAAGGCTTGCGCGCAAGGCGTTGTGGCTTGCGGGCGCAACGCTTGGGGTGTTGCGCGCAAGCCGCAGGTGTTGCGGTTGGTGCGCGCGGGCTTGCGCTTGGGTGTTCGCGGGCCACGCGCAAGGCGCGAGGGCTTGCCGTTGAGCCGCGATGGCTTGCGTTCGAGCCGCCGCGGCTTGCGCGCGCGGCTCTAGGCTGCGCGGGCCGGCCGCTACGGCCGGCGCGTATCCCCCGACTGCCAAGGATTGCCATGAGCCAGA
Organism: Lysobacter enzymogenes; assembly: GCF_023617245.1. NCBI lineage: Bacteria > Pseudomonadati > Pseudomonadota > Gammaproteobacteria > Lysobacterales > Lysobacteraceae > Lysobacter > Lysobacter enzymogenes. The sequence goes on along the minus strand of NZ_CP067396.1, from coordinate 3,901,706 downwards.
ACCTGATCGACCTGACCCTGTCCCCCGAATCGCTCGCCGCCATCGACGAGGCGCTGGCGGTGCTGGAAACCCACCTCGCTGGGCTGGTGGCGCTGCCGCTGGAGCAGCGCCGCCAGCTGACCAAGATGGGCGACAAGTCCGAGGCGTTCTGCCGCCAGGCGGTGAACGTGATGAACGAGAATCCCGGCATCCTGCCGCGCAATTTCGAGGTGGAGGCGCTGCGCCGCGATCTGGTCTTGCTCGATACGCTGCGTCCGCGCGAGCTGCGCCTGACCCGCCTGCACGAGCGCGTGCGCGATACCGAAACCGCGCTGGGCAGCGATCTGATGACCAACAGCCTTGAGGGTTATGCCTTCCTCAAAATCGCCGGCAAGAGCGAGGGGTTGGAGGCGCTGCGGCAGATGCTGTCGGCGCGGTTCAACCGCACCTCGGCGAAGCGGGCCGAGCCGCCGGGCGAGGCGTCGCGCGCCTGATCCGCCGTCCGCTGGAGAAAGGCCCCGCATCGAGCGGGGCCTTTCTGCTTTCAGGCAGGCGGACTGCGCCGACGCGCGGCGCTCAGCCGCAAAAGATCGCCACGATCCCGTTCGGCGTCGAGCGTTGCTCCGACATCACCCCGACGAACTCCGGCGTGTAGCAGACGTCGCGCAGCGGCGCGTGGTTGCGGTCGTCGATGCCGGGGGCGATGCCGCGGTCGCTGGCGTAGAACTGGCAGTAGGCCTGGATCGGGGCGCCGTGTTTGCGGTAGGCCTGCATCGCGATATAGAAGCCTTCCAGCGATTCGTAGCCGACGCCGCCGAACAGGGCGAAGCCCACGCACGGGTAATTCTTCTTGTCGACCGGGTTCATGATCGTCTTGGCCGCGGGAATGGTGGTGGCCAGCGGCAGTACGTTGGGCTGGCCGTTCGGGCCGAAGCGGAACTGCACGTGGTCGAGGTCGGTGTTGGCGGTGTTGAACAGCACGCCTTGCAGGTGCAGCTTGATGTCGAACAGTTCGATCAGGTCCAGCACCAGCGTGTACAGGCTGATGCCGATGCCGATTTCGGTCTCCGCCGCGCCGGCGATGCCTTCGATCAGGTCGATGGCGAAGCTGTTGCCCGGGTCGTTGGGATTGTTGGGGATGTCGGGCAGGGTGTAATCGCGGGTGGAGACGATGCCGGTCTTGTCCTGGTAGGCCTTCAGCAGGGCCATCGTGTCGGCGCCGGGGCCCAGCCCGCGCTTGAAGTCCTGGTGGGCGGCGGTCAGGGTTTCGAGAAAGTGGACGACGGCGCCGGGCGCCGCGGCCGGGCTCTTCAGGCCTTCGGTCAGCGCCTGGTAGGCGGCGCTTTGGGTGTTGAGCCAGGTGATGTGGGAGTACTGGCAATCCGGCAGGCTCATGGGCGCGTTCCTTTGAAGGCGAGGGGTGTTGGGGCGAAATCCTGTCCAACCAACGCAGCTCGGGCGTCGGAGCGGTCAGCTCTGGTGTGGGGGCGGGGCCGACCCTTCGCCTAAGCACCGTTGGCTGCGCGAGCGGTAGGCGGCCGAAGCGAGGAAGATCGCCAGCATCCTGCGGACCATGACTGGATCACGGCGAATCCCGATATATACGAAGGGATCAAGGCGTTGCCGCTGGCGTTCCAGCGATGCCCGTGCGGTAAGCGACAGGCGAGTCATGGCGGTTGAATGCGATGGCGCCGCGGGCCGGAGGCATGCGACGATTCCAGCGACGGCGGCATCTCATTGGGGAGTTCCGCCACGCCTGGGAGGGCGAATGCTGCGATCCATCTTGATGCCGGCGTGGGTCGCCGGCGCGTTGCTTTGCGCAACCGCCGTTGCGGCGGCGCCTTCCGCTCCGTCGGTGCCTTATGCCCTGAGCGCAGCCGTGGCCGACGATCCGGCGCGCCTGGACGCCGCGATGCCGGCGCTGGCGCGGCAGTTGCTCGCCGACTATCGCGACGACGACCGCAGCCGCGATCTCAACCAGCGTTTCCGCCTGCAATTGGTGGCCGGCGACTACGCCGCGGCCGAGCGCAGCCTGGAGGAATTGTCGGCCACCGCCACCCAGGGGCCGGTGCCGGTGCGGCCGAACTTCGCTCAATACCGGCTGTATGCGCGCGCCAAGGCGTTGCAGGCGGGCGAGGGGCTGGACTTCGGCGCGGCGCTGACCCGCGCGTTCGCTGAGACGGTGACGCCGATGGACGACCGCAGCGCTGGCGTGGCGATGCGGGTGTTGAATTTCGAAGCGTCGGATATTCCGCGCCAGCGGCGCGCGCTGGTCGATGCGTTGGCGCCGCTGCGCAAGCAGCCGGCGCTGGACCGTGCCGCGGCGCTGGCGTTGGTTCGCAGTTACCAGATCGAGCGCAGCTATGCGGCGATGACGCCGCTGTTGCCGGCGCTGACGGCCGCGGACGACGCGCGGCGCTATGCGATCGAGCGCGAGGTGGCGGTGACCACGCCCGACGGCGCCACGGTCTGCGCGACGGTGGTGCGTCCGCTCAACGCCGCCGCGCGCTTGCCGACGCTGTTGAACTTCACCATCTACGCCGATCCCAGCACCACGCTCAACGAGGCGCGGCGGTCGGCGTCCAACGGCTATGTCGGCGTCACCGGCACCAGCCGCGGCAAGGGCTGCAGCACCGATAAGGCGGTTCCGTACGAGCACGACGGCGACGATGCCGCGGCGCTGATCGACTGGATCGCGGCGCAGCCGTGGAGCGACGGGCGCGTGGGCATGTACGGCGGCAGCTACGAGGGCTTCACCCAGTGGGCGACGGCCAAGCGCCGGCCAAAGGCGCTCAAGGCGCTGATGCCGTCGGTGACCGGCGCGCCCGGACTGGACGTGCCGATGGAGGGCGGCATCTTCTACGGCTTCCAGTATTACTGGCCGTTCTATGTCGCCAACAACCGCCAGCTGGACACCGCCGCGATGGAGGATTACCCGCGCTGGCAGCGCATGTACCAGCAGTGGTACGTCAGCGGGCGGCCGTATCGCGAGCTGCCGCAGATCGACGGCACGCCGAATCCGATCTACCTGCGCTGGCTGTCGCATCCGGACTACGACGCGTACTGGCAGGCGATGATCCCCTATCGCGACGAATTCGCCGCGCTGGATCTGCCGGTGCTGACCACCACCGGCTATTACGACGGCGCGCAGATCGGCGCGCTGTATTACCTGCGCGAGCATTACCGCTATCGCCCGCAGGCCGAGCACTACCTGGTGATCGGGCCGTACAACCACGTCAGCGGCCAGCGCGGTACGGTCGCCACCGGCGACAGCCTGCGCGGCTACACGCTCGATCCGCAGGCACAGCTCGACATCGGCGTGCTGCGTTACCAGTGGTTCGATTACGTGTTCAAGGGCGCGCCCAAGCCGGCGCTGCTGGCCGACCGGATCAATTATCAGGTGATGGGCGCCAACGAGTGGAAGCACGCGCCGTCGCTGGCGGCGATGGCGCAGCGGCGGCAGAAGTTCTATCTCGGCGCGACGGCCGGCAGCGACAGCCGTTATGCGTTCCTGGCGCAGGCCCCAGCATCCGATGCGTTCGCCGAGCAGGTCATCGACCTGCGCGACCGTCGCGACGCCGAACGCATCGTGCCCGGCGGCGGCATCGTCGATGCGGACCTGGATACCGCCGAGAGCGTGGTGTTCGTCAGCGAGCCGTTCGCGCAGGCCGAGGAATTCAGCGGCCTGTTCTCGGGCCGGCTGGAGGCGAGCACGAACAAGCGCGATTTCGACTTCAACATCTCGCTGTACGAGCTGATGCCCGACCGGCGCTACTTCGAGCTGTCGCGTTACCAGTCGCGCGCCAGCTACGTGGACGACGTCAGCCGCCGCAAACTGCTGGAGCCGGACCGTCGCACCGTGCTGAACTTCGAAGCCGGCCGCGCCACCAGCAAGCGCATGCAGGCCGGCAGCCGTCTGGTCGCGGTGGTCAGCGTGCTGCGCAATCCGCAGCAAGAGATCAACTACGGCAGCGGCAAGGCGGTGGCGGCGGAAAGCATCGCCGACGCCGGCGAGCCGATGCGGGTGCGCTGGTATGGCGGGAGCTATCTGGAGATTCCGCTGAGCCGCTGAGCGCGCCGCGCCGCGCGAGCGCAACGGCCCGTCGGGGCCGTTGCGCGGGTCGCGATCGCGCCGACGGCGTCAGTTCACCCGTCCGGTCGAGGCGGCCCCGTTGTTCGCGTTGTAGAACAAGATGCCGTTGGGCGTGTAGGTCGCGCGGTTCCAGCCCAGGGTGAAGGCGCCGGGCGCATAGGTGACCAAATGGGTGAAGATGCCGGCGCTGTTGAGGGTGCCGATCGCGCCGGCGCCGGTCTGCGCGTTGTAGAACAGCAGGCCGTTGGGGGTGGAGACGATGCTGCTCCAGCCGGTGGCGAAGGTGCCGGCGGGATAGTCGCGGATGTTGATGTAGTTGCCGCTGGGGTCGATCCGGCCGACCGCGGCGGCGCCGTTCTGGGCGTTGTAGAAGAACAGGCCGACGGGCGTTTCGGCGACGGTGCTCCAGCCGGTGCCGAACGAGCCGGCCTGCCACGAGCGCAGGGTGGTGAACGACTGCGCCTGCGCCTGTTGCGCCGGCAGCGCCAGCGCCAACGGGACCAGCACCAGCGCCAGCCAGCGGCTCTTGTTCGCGATCGCGTTCGAGATGTTCATTTTCGTCCTTTCCATGGGAGGGGCGCGGCGGCGAGGAAGTCTCGCGTCGCGGTGCCGGCCCGGGCGCGCTCGCCGCGCGGCACCGGCGGATTCCAGCGCGCCGCCGCGCGCGCGGCAAACGACCCTCGCGACTGCTCAGATGTGGCGTGATCGCGCGCGCACGGACGCTGAAAAGGTTGGCGAAAACGCGGTGTCGGTTAGCGATGCGGAAACCCGCGCGACGGCGTGTGCGTCGCAGGATCGGGCGCGATGATCGGCGGTCGCGCGGCGCGCGCCCGAGCCGGACTCGGACCCGGACCCGGACCCGGCGTCAGGGCGCGAAGGTCGGTTCGGTGCGGACGTAGGACGTCCAGACATCGGCGCCCAGTTCGCCGGACAGCCGCGCGATGAGGCCCTGGGTGCGTTCGCGCAGTTGCGCGACCTGGCGCGCCAGTTCCGCCCGCGGCACGCACAGCGCGGCGAGGGCTTCGTCTTCGTCGGGGTCGCGTTGCAACAGGTACACCGCATCGCCCTGGGCGTGGATCTGCACTTCCCAGCCTTGGTCCGCATCGTCGTGGACGGGGCCGGATTCGATCTCCACCAAGGCTTTCAACACGCGGTCGATCTCGGCGTAGCTGTCGTACCAGGGGAAGGCGATGTGCGCCTGCTGTTGCGAGTTCCACAGCCACAGCCGCAGCCAGAAATAGTGGCGGATGGAATTGAACGGCCGCTGGTGATGGCGGGCGAGGCGCACGATCTGCCGGTAGTACGCCGCCAGTTCCGCTTCGTGTCCCAGCGCTTCGGCGCTTCGGACCATCGACGGCGAGACCAATGCGATCGCCGGCGGCGCGAGCTTTTCCGCCAGCCGCTCGTAATCGGACGGATCGGACACCCGGTCGGGGCCGTAGTAGAAACGGTCCTGGATCTGGAAGCACACCTCTGCTTCCAGCGAGGGGAGGTTGCGGGTTTGCGAGAGCCAAGCGGGCATGCGTGCTGACCTGCGAATCGGTGGGGCCTGGGCCGGGTGGTTCTGAGGCGTTGCGGCTGGGCCGGTAGGCCGATACGCGCAAGTGTCGGCGACCGGGTTGCGATATTCAACGCAGGAGCGCGATGCCGCGCTTGGACCGTTGTTCTGACGTGGGTGCGGCGCGAATGGGTGCGATGTGAGAGCGCCTAGCGCTTGCGCGGAATCACCGCGGGCGAGCGCTCGTGTATCGCACGGAAATAGTTGAAGTAGCGCATGGCGTACTCGTTGCCGGCGGGGGCGGAGGCGGACATTCTCGGCCACAGGCCGTCGAAGCCGATTTTGCGCAGCAGGCGCGCATATTCCTTGAATTCGCGCGGAGTGTTGCCCGCGGCCAGCATGTCCGCGACGCGGTATCTGATTCGAGTCTTGAGCGCGTCCGGCAACTCGCAGCCTCTCAAGGCTCGCGCAGCGCGGCTCTTCAGTATCCGGCCGAACGGGAAGCGAGCGTCCTGTTCGATGAACTCGACGCCCAAGACCATACAGGCCGGGTCCCCGGCTGCGATCCCTTCGATGACGGGTTCCATGATCGGATAGATCCGGATCGTATCCGCCGTGCGGTCAGTCAAGGGCTCGAGTGCGCGAGACGCCTGGATCTTCAACCGGGCGCAATGCTTCAGATATCGCGACTGGACCGCTTCTACGCTCCAGTCGCCGCTCCCGTTGTAGTTGCGAATCGGCATCAGGCGGTGAGGATGGGGCGGCCCTGCATCGTATGGGATATCGGGTCCACGACGCGTCCATTGCTCGGCGGACAAACGGCGCTGCGGCTTATGTCGTGGCGGGCTTCGCGGCGCCTGTCGCAGGGAGGCACGTCCACGCCAGAACCGCGGCGGCTAGCAATACCCCTGCAGCGACGTGGCAGACGGTCCGAAGACCGACGCCCAGGCCGCCGTCGCCGATCAACAACAACCCGCACACCGCCACCCCCAGCGCCGCGCCGGTCTGCCGCGATGCATTGAGCACCGCCGCCGCCGTCGCCGACAGCGAGCGTTCGACGCTGGCCAGCACCAGCGTGGTGGTCGCCGGCATCGCCAGCCCCATGCCGGCGGGGATCGCGATGAACGCGGGCAGGATCCAGGCGTAGTGGTCGCCGGGCGCGAGCCGGCTCAGCCAGGCGAAGCCGGCGGCGCACAGCAACAGCCCGAGCAGCAGCGCGAAGCGGAAGCCGCGCCGGGCCAGCAGCCGGCCGCTGAGCAGGTTGGCGGCGATGAAGGACGCGGCCAGCGGTACGTAGGCGAGGCCGGCCTGGAACGGGGTGTAGCCGGCGCGCTGTTGCAGGTACAGGCTCATCGCGAACAGCAGGGCGTAGTAGGCGACGGCCACGGCGATGGCGGTCAGCAGGGCGATGCTGAGGCCGGGCAGGCGGAACAAGGCCAGCGGCAGCATCGGTTCGTGGGTTCGCGATTCCACCGCGAAGGCGAGGGCGCAGACGATGGCGGTGGCGGCGGCGCCGAGCACGATCGGATGGCCGGGGCCGAGGCGCGGCAGTTCGATGATCGCGGCGATCAGCCCGGCCAATGCGGCGACGGCCAGCAGTTGTCCGGCGATGTCGAAACGGCGCTCCGGCCGGCGCGGGGTTTCGGCGATGCGCCAGGCCAGGGCGATGCCGATCGCGCAGATCGGAAGGTTGACGAGGAAGATGCTGCGCCAGCCCAGCGATTGCAGCAGCGCGCCGCCGGCGACCGAGCCCAGGGTCGCGGCGACGGCGCCGGACGCGGTCCACACGGCCATGGCGCGCGCGCGTTTGGGCGGGTCGTGGGCGAAGGCGTGGTTGAGCAGCGCGAGCGAGGACGGGACCATCAGCGCGGCGAACAGGCCTTGGCCCGCGCGCGCGGCGATCAGTTGCGCGGCGCTGGCGGCGAGGCCGCAGCCGAGCGAGGCGAGCAGGAAACCGCCGAGGCCGAGCAGGAAGCTGCGGCGCGCGCCGATGCGGTCGCTCAGCGCGCCGGCCGACAGCAGCAACGCGGCGAACATCAGGGTGTAGGCGTCCATCACCCATTGCAGGTCGGGCAGCTCGCTGGCGAGGTCCGCGGCCAGCGTCGGCAGCGCCAGGTTGACGATGGTGACGTCGAGTTGCACGACCATGAACCCGAAGCACGCGGCCAGCAGGGTCAGGCCGGGCAGGCGGGCGGCGGTGCGCGGCGCGGCTTGGGCAGCGGCGTTCATGGCGCGGTGTCCTGGGTGGACGATGGGGACGACCAGACCACGTCGACGTGGCCGCGCACCGGCGCCTTGCCGGTGGCGTCGATCACTTTCATCGCCACCCGCAGGCGGCCGCCGGCGCCGGCGCAGGCCGCGCCGATCTGCGCCGGGTCGATGCAGGCCTGCGCTTGCACGTCGCCGCGCAGCGGCGCGCGGAAGTCGGCGTGGACGCTCTTGACCAGCAGCCGCGCGCCGCGCGGCAGGTGTTGCGCGACCACCAGCGCGGCGGCGTATTCGCCGGCCACGCTCGCCGCCATCGCGTGCACGGCGCCGGCGCGATTGCGCAGGCTGCGGTGGTTCGCGGCGCCGATGCTGATCCGGCACGGGGCGATGTGGACGATGCGCAGGCGGTGGGTGTGGAAGTAGCGGCTCTGCCGGCCCAGCGCGGTGGACACGATGCGGTAGCGCCACGCTTCGGGCAGGAACGCGAGCCGCCGCAGCGATCCGGACAGGTCGCCGAGCAGGCGTTCGTGCCAGCTGCGCATCGCCACCGCCGGTCAGCCGCGCCGCATCAGCGCGCGGCATTTCCAGTGCAGGTAGTGGATCAGCGCCCACACCCCGGTGAAGAAGGCTTTTTCCTCGCCGCCCTGGAGCGCGTGGCGCAGGTGCAGTTCCTGCAGCGCCAGCAGGTAGCGGAACCAGCCGAACACCTGGCAGTAGGTCCAGTCCCGGTCGCTGCAGCCGGTGGCGGTGAAGTAGCGTTCGACGAGTTCGTCGCGGCTGGGCATGCCGGGCAGGTGCGAGGGCTGCCATTGGTAGCGGCGCATCAGCGGGTGGTCGCCGGGTTCGATCCAGTACGACAGCACGATGCCCAGGTCCATCAGCGGGTCGCCGAGGCCGGCGAATTCCCAATCCAGCACGGCGCGGATGCGGCTCGGGCAGTCGCGGTCGAAGACCAGGTTGTCGAGCCGCCAGTCGTTGTGCAGCAGGCAGGCGGGTTGGCGCGCGGGAGCGCGGTCGATCAGCCATTGCCCCATCGCGCGCAGGTCGGGCGTGTGCCAGGTCTTGAGGCGGGCGTGGCGGCCCAGCCAGTGGGTCAGCAGCTTGCGCAGGTGATGGGCGCTGGGCGGCGCGAGCACGGTGTCGCTCAGGCCCAGCGCGCGCGGATCGATGCGGTGCAGTTGGATGAGTGTGTCGAGGAAGTTCGTGCAGGCTTGCCGGGCCTGGTCCGCGCTCAGCGCCGTATCCGCGAACGAGCGCCGGCGCGGCACCAGGCCGGGCACGTGGGCCATGAGGTAGAACGGCGCGCCGGCGACGGCCGGGTCGGCGCACAGGCGCAGCATCGCGGGCACCGGGTAATGCGCGGCGAGCGCGGTTTGCAGCAGGAATTCGCGGCGCATGCGCTGCAGGCCGCCGTGCGCTTGCAACGGCCGGCGCAGCACCAGGTCGTGAGTGTCGTAGCGCAGGCGGTAGGTGAGGTGCGACATGCCGCCGGCGAGGCGTTGCGGCTGCGGCCAGCCGCCGACGTCGACGCCTTGCTCGCGCAACCAGCGGGTGACCGCCGCGGCCAGGACGGCGTCCTGCGGCAGCGATGCGGCGGCGATGCGCGGGGCGGGTTCGACGGGCTGCGCGCAAGCGAGCGGGTTGGGGTAGGGGACGACCGCCATCTCGATCCATCGGCTGCGGGCCTTCGCGCTTGGGCGAACCGTAGCCCGCGGCTTTCGCGGTCGTCGTGACTGCGCTCACAACGGTCGGGTTCCTCACGCCGGCTCACGCGCAAGCACGCCGCGCGTCGCGGTTCGCGCGTTGCGGCCGGCACGGATCGCGAGGCCGGCGCGCGGTGCGCGGACCGGTCGCGCGGCGCGCTTGCGCGCGAGCCGGCGCATCGGCGCCCGCGCTCGCGCGCCGCGGCCCGCCGCCGTCACTGGCCGGGCTTGAACTCCACCGGCACGAACACCACCGCCGCCACCGGCTTGCCGTCGCGCACCGCCGGCGAGAACTTCCAGCGCCGCACCGTGTCGACCGCGGCGCGGTCGAGCGCGCGATAGCCGCTGCGGCGGCTGATTTCGACCTTGGTCGCATCGCCCTGGGCCGAGACCTGCACGCGCAAGGTCACCAGCCCGCCTTCCCATTGGCGCAACGCATCGAGCGGGTAGGCCGGTTTCGGGCTGAAGCCGGGCAGCGGCTTGGGCCGGGCGTTGTCGGCGGCGGGCTTGCGCCGCGCGCGCGCTTCGTTGTCGCGGCGCTTCTTGGCTTCGCGCGCTTGCTGGGCGGTGGCGGTTTGCGGATCGCTCGCGGCGGGCGCGGCGTCGTCCGCCGCCGCTTCGTCGCCGGCCTTGGTGGCGGGATCGACGAAACGCGAGCCTTCCTCGCCGTCGCCCAGAGCCGGGCGGTCCAGGCCCGGCGCGCCTTCCAGGCCGTGCACCGGCGCCGAAGTTTCGATCTGGCGGTAGCCGTGCGAGACCACGATCAGCACGCCGATCACCAGCGCGATCGCGCCCAGCGCCACGGCCAATAGCCAGGTGTTGCCGGGCGCGGCGGCGGTGCGCGTGAAGCGCGGCTTGGGCGCCAGCGGCGGGAACGGGTGCTGTGCGGGCGGGGTCGGCGTCACCGCGGTCACGCCCAGCGGCACGGCGTGGTTGGGGTCCATGTGCAGCACGCTGATCCGGCCGGCGTTGAGCGCTTGCGCGACTTCGTCGCTGGCGCCCAGCGCCTGCGCGACTTCGTCGATGGCGACGTCGGCCAGGCGGCTGCGGCGTTCGCCGTCGCGTCCGGCGAAGCGCCAGCGGTTGTACTCGGCCCAGATCAGCAGCAGCGCCACCACCGCGGCGGCGGTGGCCGGCAGGATCAGCATCAGGAACGGGTCGACTTCGTGGGTGCGCAGGTACAGCTCGGACGCGACGGTGCGGATGCCGAGCAGCCACAGCACCAGGGTCAGCACCGGCATCCACAAATACAGGTACACCAGCCAGAACGCGCCGGTGACCACGCCCCACAGCGTGCGCGGCAGCGGATGCTGCATCGCCGGTTTCTGGATCAGGCGCGAGTCGTGTTTGTGCGAGACCGGCTTTGCGGTGTCGTCGGGTTTGGGCGGCGCGGCCGGCGGCGCGGCGGTGCTGTGGCTGGGGCGGCTGAAGCCCTCGGCGGCGCGGCCGGTGCCGGCGCCGCGCGGCGGCGCCGCGCTGCCGTTGTTGTCGCCATTGGGGGTGTCGCCGCCGGTGCCGGGCGTGCGCTCGTTGCCGTTGCTCATCGCAGCCCCCGGTCCGGGCTGACCCAGGTCGCGCGGGTGCCGCGGCGCTTGAGCAGCGCCTTGGGCACCGCGGTGACGGTGGTGAAGAAGCTCAACAGCCAATAGGCCATCGGGTACCAGATCATCCAGTAGTAGTTGCGGCCCACCCCGGTTTCGTAGCGGCGGTCGATGATGATGCTGGCGGCGAACTGCAGCAGGCAGATCAGCGCCAGGATCACGCCGTGCCACGACGGCAGCAGGGTGGTCACGCGCAGCTGCGGCGGCAGGTCGACGAACAGGCCGATCGCCCACAGCGCCATGATCAGCGCCATGATGTAGGCCCAGGCGACGCTGGCCACGTACTCGGCCATCACCGCCCACATGCGCCGCTTGCGCCATGAGAACAGGTCGCGGCTGTGGCGCATCAGCACCTCGACGCCGCCCTGGGCCCAGCGCAGGCGCTGTTTCCACAGGCCCTTGAGCGTTTCGGGCATCAGGATGAAGCACATCGCGTTGGGTTCGTAGCGGATGTCCCAGTGGTCGAGCTGCAGGCGCCAGCTGATGTCGATGTCCTCGGTCACCATGCTGTCGGACCAGTAGCCGATGCGGTGCAGGGCGCTGCGCCGGAACGCGCAGATCACCCCGGACACGGTGAAGATGCGGCCGTACACGCGCTGGGCGCGCTTGATCATGCCGATGATCGAGGAGAACTCGCCGACCTGCAGACGGCCCAGCAAGGTCGAGCGGTTGCGGATGCGCGGGTTGCCGGTGACCGCGCCGACGCGCGCGCCCGAGATCAGGTGCCAGACCATCCAGTGGGTCGCGTACTCGTCGAGCAGCGCGTCGCCGTCGATGCACACCAGGTATTCCGAGCGCGCGGCCAGCGCGCCCATGCGCATGGCGTTGGCCTTGCCCAGGTTGCGGTCGAGGTGGACCACGCGCAGGCGCGGGTGGATCGCGGCGAGGCGGTTGAGCTGCTCGCCGGTGTCGTCGCGGCTGCCGTCGTTGATCGCGATGACCTCGAAGTCCGGGTAGCGCTGGGCCAGCGCGGCGCCGAGGGTCTCGTGGACGTGGTCGCCTTCGTTGTGGCAGGGGATCAGGATGCTGACGAACGGCGCCGCGTCCAGCGGCGGCGGGTCGGTGCGGCCGCGCGAGGCGCGCTCGCGGCGGAAGTAGTAGTACAGCCCGCCGGCGATCCAGAAGAACGACATCACGATCGGATAGAAGAACGCGAACTGGAACAGCGCGGTCAGCACGGGGCTGGTGGTTGGGTTCATGGCGGGGCGACGCTCCCTCGGCGGCGGCCGGTCCTGGCCGCGCGCCGTTGGTGGATTCGAAGAGGCGGTCTGCTGTGGGCGGGCTGCTCTGGTGGGCGGTTCAGCGGCCTACTTCTCGATGTAAGGGAAGCCGCGCGCGGACAGGATCTCGCGCGCGTCGGAGGTGGATGGGCGGTCGGCGATGAAGTCGTCCGGGTACCACGCCAGGTGGCGCGCGCCGTCGGCCTGCAGGCGGTGGACGATGCGCTTGAGCTGCGCGGCCGGGATCGGCTTGCTGTTGTCGCGCCAGTCCACGGTCTGCAGCTCGAAGATGGTGCGCGACAGGCCGCGCGGCGAGGCTTTCACCTTGGCCACCAACTGGTCGATCCAGCGCTGCGGGTCGCGGCTGTTCTCCATCCACGGCATCGCCATCACCGCGGTGTAGTCGTAGGCGTTGTTGAACGCGGCCAGGTCCTGGGCGAACCAGGCTTCGCTCTTGGGCTGCAGCACCGGGCCGGCGAACAGGTTGCGCACGGTGATCAGCTTCGGCCGCCACTTGCCGGCGGCGCGGGTCAGCGCATGGGTGAAGTCGATCAGCGCCTGGGTGCGCGCGGCCGGCGCGTCGGGGGCGATGCCGCGCAGTTCGTCGTCGCGCAGCAGGGCGTCGTCGTGGAACAGCAGGCCCTCGGTGTAGCCGCTGACGGCGAGGTCTTCGTAGATCTGCGCGACGATCTCGCGGGTGCGCGGGTCGAACGGATTGAGGCGGTGGGTCTCGGCCGGGTTGCTGGCCTTGATCGCCAGTTGCGCGTCCAGCGCCTTGTCCGGCAGTTCGAAGCCGAGCACCGGCAGCCACGCGAACACCTTGACGTTGGCGCGGGTCTTGAGCTGCCAGGCGACGCGGTTGTACAGGTCCGCGCGCATCGGCAGCTGGCGGTTGGGGAAGTACATCGCGTCGGCCGAGCCGTTGCCGTCGGGGTCGGCGAAGGCCTGCAGGAACACGTGGCTGGGGCCGACCTGCTTGACCCGCTCGATCAGCTTGTCGAGGTTGCGCGCCTGCTGCGCCGGGTCGGCGTCGTAGACGTAGTCCAGGTCGACCTGCAGCGCGCGCACGCCGTCGAGTTCCTCGTCGTGGCGCAGTTCGTAGGTGAGGTCCTTGACCGTGGGGTTGTCGAACACCAGCAGGCGGGCGAGGCCGTGCAGGTCGCGGCCGACGGTCTGGTGGCGGCCTTCCAGGTCGAAGGTGACGGTCATGCCGAGCTTGTCGGCGAGGTCGTTGGTCTGGCTGTTGTAGGCCGCGTACGGCCACACCACCGACTGCGGCGACACGCCGAGTTCGCGCTTGATCTTGTCGGCGCTGGCGGCCAGGTCGCGGCGCACGCGTTCCAGGTACTGTGCCTCGGTCTCGTAGCGCTGCGCCTTGGCGTCCCATTCGCGGGTGATCGCCGCCGGCATGGTGTTGCCTTGCGGGTTGGAGGTGATGCCGCGGTGCAGGTTGTCGCTGTGCGAGGCGATCTCGATCAGGCCCGAAGCCTGCATCTCGCGCAACTGGTCCCAGGTGACGAAGTCGTCGTGGGTGAACATGCGCGGGCCGTAGTCGACCTGCTGGTCGCGCGGCAGGTCGACCCAGCCGGTCACCACCGCCATCAGCGCCGGGTAGTTGTACGCGCGCAGCAGCGGGAACACGTGGGTGTAGATGCTGCGCAGGCCGTCGTCGAAGGTCAGCAGCACCGCCTTGGGCGGCAGCTTCTTCTCGCCGCGCGAGGCTTTGATCACATCGCTCAGCGCGACCGGGTGGTAGCCGTGGCCGGCCAGCCAGTCCAGGTGCGCGGCGAAGTTCTGGGTGCTGACCGCGTAGGCGTCGGGGTCGCCCTTGCGCGCGACGTCGTCGCGCACGTCGTGGTAGCTCAGCACCAGCAATTGGTCGCCGCGGTTCTCGCGTTGCGCGGCTTCGGCGGCGCTGTAGTCCTTGTCCTCGGGCGCCTGCGCGGCGGGCGCGGCGAGGGCGGCCAGCGGCAGCGCCAGCAGCGCGGCGGCGAAGGCGCGGCGCAGCGCGGCGCGGACGGATGCGTGGCTCATGATCATTGTTCACCCCAGCGGAAACTCAGGTCGAAACCCAGGCGGTCTTCGCGGATGCCGTCGTAGACCGGGCGCGACCAGTTCACGCCGTAATCCAGCACCCGGCCGGTGCCGAAGCGCCATTCGTGTTCGTAGCGCACCTGCGGCACCCAGTGGCTGCCGAAGTTCTCCTGCCAATAAGGCCCGGCCTGCACGGTCAGGCGCTGGCGGAAGTGGCGCTCGTAGCGGCGCCAGGCCAGGTGGTCGATGCGCAGGCCGAGGTTGAGCGAGCCGTCGCGGCTGGGGTTGAAGTAGGGAATGTCGGCGCCGGTGCGGCTGGCGCGGCTGGCGTAGACGTCGGCCAGGCCGTCGATCAGCAGGTGCGGGCGGGTGTACAGGCGCTGCGCGCCGCTGAGGCCGAACGCGGTGCGGGTGTTGTCGTCGCTGTAGCGCAGTTGCTGCGCGGTCGCCGCCAGCGAGCTGCGCTCGCTCGGGGTCCAGCGCAGGCCCAGGCTCAGCGCGTCGGCGTGCAGGCCGGCGCGGCGCGCCTGCAGCGAGGCGTCCGGCGTGGTCGCGTACCACGCGGCGGTGCCTTGCAGGACGTCGCTGAAGCGCCAGCCGGCATCGAGGTAATAGCCGGTGCGGTCGCCGCTGGGCAGCCAGCGGTCGTTGCTGCGGTCCACGCCGAAGCCGACGGTCAGGCGGTCGTAGGCGTACAGCGCGCCGACGCCGGCGCGGCGGTCGTGCACGCGGTCCTTGCCGGCGCCGTTTTCATAGTCGGCCCAGGCGTCCTGCGCGTGCGCGGTCAGGCGCCAGCGGTCGCCGATCAGGGGGCTGGCGACTTCGACCTTGTGGGTCGCGTCGCGCGAACCCAGCGGCGAGGCGGTGGCGCCGCGGTCGCCGTCGGAATCGCTGCGGCCGAACGTGGTGGAGACCTGCCATTGCCAGCCCAGGCGGCTGTCCCAGGAGCGCCCCATCTGCTCGACCTGGACGTCGCGCGCGCGGTTTTGCAGCAGTTCGTCGTGGATCGGCCGGGCCAGGTCGACGCGGTTGTGTTCGAGCAGGCCGCCGACCTGGCCGACGCGCGCGGACACGTTGGTCGGTTCCAGGGTCTGGGCGATGCGGAAGCGTTCCAGCGCGCGGTCGGTCCAGCCGCGCTTTTGGTACAGCACGCCCAGGTCGGACTGCAGGCCGGAATTGCTCGGGCCGATCCGGGCCATCTGCTCCAGGCGCCGTTGCGCGCCGACCGTGTCTTCGCCGTACAGGCCGATCATCGCCTGCTGGCTGTCGGCGTCGTAGTGGCGCCAGTTCTGGTGGCTTTGCTTGGCGCCGGGCACGCGCACGAACGCCGGCTGCGCCTGCTTGATCTTTTCCAGCTGCGCGTCGGCGTCGGCGAAGCGCTCGCTTTCCGAATAGGCATAGGCCAGCTGCAACTGCGAGTCTTCGTCCTCGGGCCACTGCCGGGTGACTGTCTCCAGCACCGTCGCGGCTTCTTCCGGATGCTTGGCCGCGAGCAGCGACTGGCCGACCTTGGCCAGCGCGTACATCGGGATCTCGACGTTCTCGGCCTGCAGCGCGCGATAGCGCTCGACCACCTCGGCGTGGCGCTCCAGGTGGTTGAGCATGATCAGTTCGTCGAAGCGCGTGCGCAGGTCGGCGCGCTGCTGCTCCGGCGTCTGCGCGGCGCGTTGCTGCGCGAGCAGGTCGCGCGCCTGGCGCATCTCGTCCAGGCGCTGTGTCTCGCTCTGCGGATAGCCGGTGCCCCACAGCACCCGGCGGGCGAAGCGGTCGGCGTTCAGACGCTGGTGCTCGGCGGCGTCGAACAACTGCGGCCGGGCCTGGGCCAGCGTCCAGGCGCGCTCGGCGCCGCCGAGATCGGCCAGGGTCAGCACCTGCAGCCGGTACAGACGGTCGTCGCCGGGGCGCGCGGCCTGGGCCGCTTCGATCCGGCCCAGCGCGGGCAGCCATTGCCGTTGCGCGCGCAGACGCTCGATCTCCGGGATGGGATCGTCGGGGGAGGGCTGCGAATTATGACGTGTTGCGGCAAAAACTGACGTTGAAGGGCAGGTTGCGATCACCGCCGCGAGCGCGACGGCGAGGGCAATAGGACGCTGTATCGGCATGGGGACCGGGTTCCGTTGAGGACGGGCACGAACAGGGTGGCTCAAAAAATGTGAAGAAAATCACAGTTTGAGACGTTGACGCAAAAGCTGTGCCAAGTAGGTGAGGGCGGCGTCGGGTTGTCGTAATTCAAGCCGTTGTTTTGATTGTATTTTTATCCGGTGAAGAGGGTGTCGATCATGCTGCGCCGCGGTTTGACAATGCGCTTTTAGATCGATTCAAATCGAATGAATGCGGGGTGGCGGCGGCGATCGTGCCGTTCGGTGAGGAGGCGCGGATGTCGGAAGTGCTCAGGTCGAAAGTGCGGATTTCGGCGGGCTCGCTGCTGCCGGCGTTGCGGGCATGCAACGCGGCCGTGGCTGCTCCGATAAGGCGCAGCCCAGCGGCGGAAACGCGCCCAGGCCGGCGCGCGGTCGTCACGGCGACGCTGCTGGCGGCGGCCTTGGCCGCGATGTCGAGCGCGCATGCCGTGGGCAAGACGCGCGGCTTCTGGAGTTCGTTCGAACCCGCCGAACCGGCGCCGTCGCTGATCGCCGACAGCGCGCCGCGCCTGGTCGCGGCCGGCGGACCGCCCGCGGCCGCGGCGCTGACCGCCAAGCCCGATGCCGGCTTCACCGGCCTGCGCTCGCTGCGTTTCGACGGCAGCGGCGGCGGCGAGCAGCGCGCGCTGGTGTTCGAGGTCGATGTTCCGGTCGGCAAGGACAGCGAGCTGTCCTATCGGCTGTTCCCGCTGTCGGCGCGGCAACTGGATGCGAAGGCGGGCCAGCTCGACGACCTGCGCTACGCCTCCACCTTCGTCGCCCTCGATCTGGAGTTCGACGATGGCAGCCGCTTGTCCCAGCTCAAGGCGACCGATCGCTACGGCTTCGCGCTGAGCGCGCGCGGCCAGGGCGAGGCGCGGCTGCTGTATCCGGACCAGTGGAACGCGGTCGCCGCGCGCATCGGCGAGGTCGCCGCCGGCAAGCGCGTGCGCCGGATCGTGCTGGTCCACGACGGCGCGCTCGGCGCGCGTTACGGCGGTTACCTCGACGATGTGCGGATCGAGCCGGCGCGCGCGCGCAAGGACAAGGAGCTCGACAAGCTCGCCGCCAAGCATCCCAGCGAATTCGTCGACACCCGTCGCGGCAGCAATTCCAACGCGCGCTTCTCGCGCGGCAACAACTTCCCGGCGGTGGCGTTGCCGCATGGCTTCAATTTCTGGACCCCGACCACCAACGCCGGCTCGCACTGGATCTACCAGTACCAGGAGCGCAACGGCGAGGCCAACCGTCCGCGCCTGGAAGCGCTGGCGTTGTCGCACGAGCCCAGCCCGTGGATGGGCGACCGCCAGGCGTTCCACATCCTGCCGGCGCCCGGCGAGGGTGCGGTCGAGTTCGACCGCGGCAAGCGTGCGCTGAGCTTCGGTCACGATCAGGAGACCGCGCGTCCGGATTACTACCGGGTGCGCTTCGACAACGGCATGGTCGCCGAGATGACCCCGACCGACCACGCCGCGATGCTGCGTTTCACCTTCCCCGGCGCCAGCGGGCGGCTGTTGTTCGACCAGCGCGACGAGCACGGCGACATCGTCCTGGATCGCGAGGCCGGCACGCTCAGCGGCTGGACCGAGAACAAGAGCAAGCTCTCCGCCGGCGCGGGGCGGTTGTATTTCCATGCGCGCTTCGACCGGCCGGTGCGCGAAGGCGAGCGGCTGCCGCGCGCGGCCGGGCGCGACCGCGTCTCGGCGTGGTACGGCTTCGAGCTGGGCCGCGGCCGCCAGGTGACGATGCGCATCGCCACCTCGCTGATCTCGCTGCAGCAGGCGCAGCGCAATCTGGAACTGGAGATCGGCGAAGACGACGACTTCGAGCGCGTGCGCGAACGCGCACAGGCGGCGTGGGACGCGCAGTTGGGCCTCGTCCAGGTCGGCGGCGCGCCCGAGCACGAGCGGGTCACGCTGTATTCCAATCTCTATCGCCTGTTCCTGTATCCCAACAACGCCAGCGAGAACACCGGCAGCGCGCAGCAGCCGCGCTGGCAGTACGCGAGCCCGTTCGTGCCGGCGCCGGCCGACAGCACCGCCGAGCGCAGCGGCGCGCGCATCGTCGACGGGCGGGTCTACGTCAACAACGGTTTCTGGGACACCTACCGCACCGCCTGGCCGGCCTATGTGCTGCTGACGCCGACGCGCGCCGGCGAGATGATCGACGGCTTCGTCCAGCAATACCGCGACGGCGGCTGGATCGCGCGCTGGTCCTCGCCGGGCTACGCCGACCTGATGGTCGGCACCAGTTCGGACGTGGCCTTCGCCGACGCCTGGCTCAAGGGCGTGCGCAATTTCGACGTGCGCGGCTTCTATCAATCGGCGATCCGCAACGCGGCCACGGTCAGCCCGTTGGCCGGCGCCGGGCGCAAGGGCATCGAGCGCGCGCTGTTCCGCGGCTACACCGACACCAGCGCCGACGAGGGGCTGTCGTGGTCGATGGACGGCTACATCAACGACTTCGCCATCGGCCAGTTGGCCGGCGCATTGGCGAGCGAGGCCGGCGCCGACGATCCGTACCGCGCGCTCTACGCCGACGACGCGGCCTATTACCGCAACCGCGCGCTCGGCTACGTCAACCTGTTCCATCCGCGCCTGGGCTTCTTCGTCGGCCGCCACCGCGACGGCCGCTGGCGCTACACCGACAGCGAATTCGAACCGACCCGCTGGGGCGGCGACTACACCGAGACCAACGCCTGGAACATGGCCTTCCACGCGCCGCAGGACGGCGCCGGGTTGGCGTCGCTGTACGGCGGCCGCACCGCGCTGGGCAACAAGCTCGACCTGTTCTTCGCCACCCCGGGCACGTTCGAGACCGGCAGCTACGGCGGCGTCATCCACGAAATGCTGGAAGCGCGCGACGTGCGCATGGGCCAGTACGGCCACAGCAACCAGCCCTCGCACCACATTCCGTACATGTACGCGATGGCCGGGCAGCCGTGGCGGATCCAGGAGAAAGTGCGCGACATCATGGACCGGCTGTACGCCGGCAGCGAGATCGGCCAGGGCTATCCGGGCGACGAGGACAACGGCGAGATGTCGGCGTGGTGGCTGTTCAGCGCCGCCGGTTTCTACCCGCTGCGGATGGGCTCGCCGGAGTACGTGATCGGCGCGCCGCGCTTCGAACGCATGAGCATCGCCCTGGAGAACGGCAAGCGGATCGAGATCCTCGCGCCGGGCGTGAGCGCGCGCAATCGCTACGTGCAGTCGCTGAAGATCGACGGCGAGCCGTGGGAGCGGCTGACCCTGCCGCACGCGCGGCTGGCGCAGGGCGCGTTGCTGGAGTTCCGGATGGGGCCGATCCCGTCGAACTGGGGCAGCGCGGCGCAGGCGCTGCCCGAATCGCTGAGCGCCGACGGCGAACCGCCACGCCCTTGGCGCGATCTGGCGCGGCGCGACAACGCCAGCGTCGCCGGCTTGAACGCCAAGCAGACCGCGGCGCTGTTCGACGACGACGCCACCACGTCGGCGCGCCTGAACGCGCCGATGCCGCTGTTGGCGTGGAACTTCAAGACGCCGGCGACGGTGCGGCTGTACACGCTGACCTCGTCCGACAAGCCCGGCGACGCCGCGGCCTGGGCCTTGCAGGGTTCCAACGACGGCCAGCAGTGGACCACGCTGGACGAGCGCCGCGACCAGGCGTTCGCGTGGCGGCGGCAGACCCGCGCGTTCGCGATCGCTGCGCCGGCGGCGTATGCGCGTTATCGGCTGCGGCTGGTGGGCGAGGGCGCGGGCGGGATCGAACTGGCCGAGGTCGAGTTGCTGGGCGAGGCGAAGTAGATCGCGCCGCAAGCGTGAAAGTTCGCGGTCGCGGCTCGCGCCGCTCCTACATGGGCGACCTGTAGGAGCGGCGCAAGCCGCGACCGCGCCAATACGACCGCCGACGCCGCTGCGATAGCCGATGCCGCTGGAACCGCCGACGCCGCGAGCCCCCGCGAACCCGCCATGACCTCCCGCGTGACCCACCGCGCGCTTTAACGCCGAACCGCCACCCACGTCGCAGCCCGTGCCCGCGCGCGCTGCGAAAGCTTCCCGGCGCGTCCCGTTTCCTGCCCGCAACGGTCCTACGCCGCCGCGCGCCGCGGCGCTAAGGTCGAGACGCGAACGCTCATGCCAGGCGCGCCGCCATCGCGCGATGCGCCGTCCGTGCGGCTGCGGCGTCCGCGCAGGCCTTTCGTCGATCAGTCCGGCCTGCCCGCTCACGCATCGCTGGCGCGTCCGCGCGGCGCGCCGGCCCCTTCGCGGATGTCTCCGCACACGAGGCCGACATGGACACGATGGAACGTAGCTCTTCCGGTTCGCGCCGCCGCGCTTTGGCGCTGGCGATTTCCCTGCTGCTGGCCGCGCCGCTCGCCCAGGCGCAGAACTTCGAGGCCTATTACGGCGATCCCGAGCCGGCCGATTCGGGCTGGGACGTGAAGGCGACCCGCGCCTGCGGCCCGGGTTCGATCACCGTCGGCACCCGCCTGGCCGGCGACACCCAACTGGCCCAGCTCAGCCGCGCCGACGACAACGGCAACCTGATCTGGCAGGCGGCCTACTACATCGGCGGCAGCAAGCGCAGCCGCGGCGAGGCGGTGATCGAACTCAGCAGCGGCCGCGGCTTCGCCGTCACCGGCGCGGTCCAGTACGGCGACGGCAGCGACCGCATCTACGTGCTGCAGGTCGATTGCGAAGGCCGGCCGGCCTGGACCAGCGTGCTCGGCAACCGGGTCGAAGGCCAGAACGCGGTCGGGCTGGACCTGATCGAGAGCGCGCCGGACCGCGGCGATACCTTGTACCTGGTCGGCGAGGAAACCAGCCGCGACGCGCGCCGCAAGTTCGGCCGCATCGCGCGGCTGGACGCCGGCGGCGGGCTGCTGTGGAACCAGTTCTACGACGGCGGCTCGCGCTGGCCGGAGGTGCGCCTGCGCGCGCTCGCGCAGAACGTCGCCGCGACCGGGCTCGCCGACGACCTGGTGGTGGCCGGCAACACCACCAACGGCGCCGGCCTGATGGGCGCGCTGTTGCTGCGCACCGACGCAGGCGGCGCGCCGGTGTGCGCGAGCACGCTCAACAACGCCGACAAGCTGCACGGCCTGTTCCATGGCATCGCCGCGCTGCGCGCGCCGGGTTACTTCGGCCAGTCGGCGCTGGTCGGCCTGCAGTCCAATCCCGCCGACGGCGCCACCCAGGTCTATCTGGCGCGGTTCGAATCGGCCGGCTGCAAGGTGCTGGCGCAGGCGTTCTGGTCCGATCCCAAGACCACCTCGATCCGCGCCTACGACGTGGTCGAAGCGCTGGACCGCAGCAGCGACGACAGCCTCCTGGCGATCGCCGCGACCCGCGGCGCGCCCGAGTTCGGCGCCGCCCTCGGCGCGCGCACTTCGACCCTGCTGCCGGCGGCGACGCCGTACTACTTCGGCGCCGGGCGCGAGATGCTGGTGTCGATCGACCTCAAGGCGCCGGACCGTCTGCTGCTGGCCGGCAGCACCTTCATCGACCGCGACGGCGGCGGCGATCCGCAGGATGTGTATCTGGTGCAGACCGACCCGGCCGGCGCCACCACCTGCGCGGTTCCGTGGCAGCCCAGGGCCGGGCGCCTGGCCTATACGCCGCAGAACGTGTCGCTGAAGCCGATCCTGATCGACGCCTACGAGCGGGTCGGCACCGAGCCGGTCGGGACCGGCGGCCAGGGCTATGCCTGCAAGCCCGATCCCAAGCGCCTGGCCGGCGCCGAGGCGCCCGCGTGCGCGCGCGCGCCGAGCGGAGCGAAGACCGCGTCCTGAGGCGCGCTCAGTGGTTGGCCGTGCCGCCGCTGGCGAGCGGCGGCGCGGTCGCTGGGTCCTGCGCGCGCTGCGGCGCGCGGCGTCGCAGGCGCAACAGGTGCGGCGCGGCCGCGAGCGCGGCCAGCGCCGTGGCCGCGGCGAGCGCGTGCGCGGCGCCGCTCCAGCGCAGGCGATCCACCGCCAGGCCGACGGCGAGCGAGGACAGCGGCATCGCGCCCATGGTCGCGGCCGAGAACCAGGTCATCTCGCGGCCCATGCGGCGCGGATCGGCGCTGCGCTGCAGCCACGACAGCGAACGGATGCCGTAGTGGTTCGAGGCCGCGGCGAGCGCGCCGAAGCCGAGCAACGCCGCCACCAGCGCGACGCCCTTGGGCGCGTCGGCCGCGACGCCGAGCAGGGCGTAGGCGCAGGCGGCGCCGATCCAGCACAGCACCACGCCGCGCAGGGTGTCGGCGATCTCCGTCGGCACCCGCCGCGCGGCGGCCGAGGCGGCCAGGGCGATACCGGCGAACTGGGCGGCGTAGATCGCCAGATAGGCCGGATCGCGGCGTTGCACGAGCAGCACCGGCAGCAGGATCTGCACCGGTCCGAACGCGAGCACGGTGCTGGCGAGCAGATAAAGGTAGTAGCTGCGCGGAATGTCGCGGGCGGCGCGTGGCGGCGGATTCGCGGCCGACATCGGCGCCGCCGCCGGCGTAGCCGGATCGCGTCCGCGCGCCGGCCCGCGCCGGCGCAGCGCCGCCAGCAGCGGCAGCGACGCGGCCACGCACAGCGCATCCAGCGCGAATGCCGCGGCCAGCGCGTGCGGGCCGGAAGAGGCCAGGATCAGGCCGCCGGCGAGCATCGGCATCGCCATCATCGCCACGCTGGAGGCGACCGCGAACACCGCGTTGGCCGGCGCCAGCAGGCCGCGGCGCAGGTACAGCCCGAAGCAGGCGCGGCCGGCGGGGTAAGCCACCGCCCACACCAGTCCGCCGATCAGGGCCAGCGCGTAGATCAGCGGCAGGGTGATGGCCTGGGTCCAGGTGGCGACGGCGAGCGTGGCGTTGATCAGCACATACGCGGCGCGGCACCACCACAGCAGGCGAGCGGGGTCGATGCGGTCGAGCGCGCCGCGAAAGCAGAACAGCAACAGCAGGCTCGGCAGCGCCTCGATCGCCGCGGTCGCGCCGAGGTCGAGCGCGCGGCCGCTCAGGCGCATGACCAGGAACGGCAGCGCGATCAGGGTGAACGCGGCGCCGAAGGTGGTGATCAGGTTGTCGAGCAGCAGCCAGCGCGGGCGCGGGTCGCGCCGGCCGATCCGCCACAGCCGCGCGGCCGGACGCTTCCGGCGCGTGCGCATCCGGGCGCGCTCAGCCGCGCGCCGCGCGGCGCAGGAAGAACAGCTCGCCTTCGCGCACCGTCGCCAGCCCGAACGCGGCGGCGATGGCTTCGAGCTTGTCCGCGTCCAGGCGCCACACCGGCTCGACGTCGTCCACGCCGACGTCCAGCGTCCACTGCATGCCCTGCCAATGGGTGAGCACGAAACCCTGCGGCCGCAACAGCCGCGTCAGCGCGTCGAAATAGCGTTCGAGGTGGCGCTGGCAACAGGCGAAGCTGGCCAGGTTGTTGTCGAGGATGCAGTCGAAGCTGGCCGCGGCGAAGCGCTCGCCGAACTCCATGCCGTGCTTGTTGAGCAGGTGCACGCGGTAGTCGTGCAGGCCCAGCGATTGGGCGTGCTCGAACTCGCCGCGGGCGACGGTCACCGAGACCACCCGCGCGCGGCCGTCGAGCAAGCGCGCGACCGAGGAATTGCCGGTGCCCACGTGCAACACGTCGGCGCCGTCCAGGGACGCGCCTTGCAGCCAGCGATTGATCGCGGCCTGGTCGTCGGTCGGTTCGCAATCGGAGTAATCCAGCAGCGGCCAGCTCGCGCGCTCGTCGGCGGCCTGGTGGGTGTCCACGTGCGGCTCGCGTCCGCAGTCCATGCGCTGCGCGCCGATGTCGAAGCGCGGACGGAAGGCGGCGGGATCGGAGGCGACGGGATCGGAAGCGGAAGCGGTGCTCGGCATGAGGTGGGCTCGGCGCGGACGGGGCGCGTCGATTCTTCTCCCATGCGCGAACGCGTGTCGAGCGCGAACACGCGCGGGTTTCGCGGAACTGCATGGCGGCGTCACAGATTAAATCGTGCCCAGCTTTCATTCTTGCTTGCGAAAGCGCGGCCATGCATCGCGCTCGCGCCGCGCGGACGGCGCCTGGAACCGAATCGCCGTCGCGATGCAGCGCATGCACGACGCCCGCGAATCGTTTCATCCGCAAGCGTTCCCCCACCGCAGTCGTTTCGTCCGCTTTGCCTGTCCGCTTCAGCACCTGGCGTGCGGGTCCGCTTCGCGCGGCCCGTATCGACGCGTCCGGTCTGCCAAACCAGACCCTTGCGAAACGCAGCGTCGCGCGCGCCAGCGCCGCGCCGCCGCGTTCGCGTTCGCCGGATGCGCGCGCCCCATGCCCAATACGTTCGTTCCCGATCGCCCCGGCTTCGGCCGATTCGTCCTCGACGCGCTCGCGCTCGACCACCTCGTCCTCAGCCAGTTCGTGCTGACCGGCGTGGTCGGCTTCTCCACCCTGATCCTGTTCGCCTGCCTGCTGTTCCTGGCCGGCTGGGCGTGCTGGCGGCGGCTGCGGCAGCCGCCGCCGCGCGCGCTGGCGCGCTATCCGTTCGTGTCGATCCTGGTGCCGTTCTACAACGAACCCGAACGCTCGCTGCTGTGCACGCTGGAGTCGATCGAGCGCAGCGAGTACCCCGGCCCGGTCGAGGTGCTGCTGGTCGACGACGGTTCCACCAACGCCACCGCCGCCGCGGTCGCGCAGTGGCTGGCGCAGCCGCGCGGCAAGCGCTACGAGTTCATCGCGCGCGAGCGCAACGGCGGCGCCAAGGGCCTGGCGCTGGACGCGGCCTTGCCGCGGCTGTCGCCGGATTCGGACGTGGTCACGGTGATCGACAGCGATACCGTGATCGCGCCCGGCGCGCTGCGCAGCGCGGTCGAGGCCTTGTACGCGTCGCCGCGCCACGCCGCGGCCTGCGGGCTGATCGTGCCGGCCGGCCGCCACCAGTCGTGGCTGCACCGATTGCAGTTCTACGAACACATCGGCGCTCTGGCGGCGATCCGCTATGTGCAGAGCAAGCTGGGTTCGGTCAACGTCGTCGCCGGCGCGTTCTCGCTGCACCGCACCCAGGTCATCCGCGAACTCGGCGGCTGGGGCGAGTGGCTGGTGGAGGACATCGCCTGGACCTGGCGCGCGCTCGCCCACGGCTATTCCATCGCCTACGCGCCGGACGCGATCGCTTACACGATCTGCCCGACCACGTTGATGGGGCTGTTCCGCCAGCGTCGGCGCTGGGCGCGCGGGCGCCTGGAATCGTTCCGGGTGGCCTGGGGGATCTCGTGGGCGCGGACCATGAAGATGCTGCCGTGGTGGCTGCTGTGGGCGCAGTCGGCGCTGGCGCCGACCCTGCTGTTGCTGATCGCCGGCGCGCTGTTCTACCGCAGCCACGCGCTGCTGGCGGTGGCGGCGCTGAACTGGCTGCTGATGGCCGCGCTCAATTTCGTTTCGGTGCTGCACGCGCGCGAACGCCTGCAACTGGGCTTGCCCGACCTGCTGCTGGTGTCGGTCTACAACACCGTCATCGACGCGCTGTTGCTGCCGGCCAACCTGATCGGCCTGCTCGACGAACTGCGCGGCGGCCGCAAGAGCTGGATGACCCGCTGAGGCGCGCATGGACTATCACGCTTTCCTCGCGCAACGCCCGCGCGCCTATCTCGGCCGCGGCCTGCCGCGCCGGCGCGCGATCGCGCTGAGCTTCGACGACGGGCCGGGCCAGGCCACGCCGGCGCTGCTGGCGGCGCTGCGCGAACTCGAGGTCGCGGCGACTTTCTTCTGCGTCGGCCGCCTGCTGCGCGCGGTGCCGTGGCTGAGCGCGCGCATGCTCGCCGACGGCCACGAACTGGCCAACCATTCGATGAGCCACGCCGACGCCAGCGGCCTGGGCGCGGACGCGCTGCTGCACGAGGAAGTCGCGCCGGCGGCCGCCGAACTGCGCCGGGCCGGCGCCGATACCTTGTCGGCGCGCCTGTTCCGTCCGGCGTTCGGCGAAATCCGCGCCGACCAGGTCGATCTGCTCGCGCGCCACGGCTACACCGTCGCGGGTTGGTCGATCGATCCCTGCGACTGGCTCGAACCCGACGCGCCCGGCCATGTCGACTGCGTGTCCGGTGCGGTGCTGGCGCAGGCCCATCCCGGCGCGATCGTGCTGCTGCACGACGGCGACGACGAACACGGCCGCGCGCGCCCGCGCATCGTCGAGATCGTGCGCGAGCTGGTGCCGGCGCTGCGCGCGCAGGGCTACGGGTTCGTCAGGGTCGGGGATCTGTGGCGCGAGCGCGAGGCGCAACGCGCGCAAGCCTGATCAGGTGGGCACGATCAGGTGGGCACGATCAGACGGGCCTGATCGGGCAGGCACTGCCGAGCGGGCACGATCGCGCGGGTGTCGGGCCGCGAGTGTGCCGGCCTGGACGCCGGCAGCCGCCTTCATTGCTTGGGCTTGCACGCCCCGCAAGCCTGCGCGTAGACGCGCACCAACTCGCGCTTCAGCGTGGCCTGGGCCTGCGCCACTTCGGCGTCGCGCAAGCGTTGCGCGCTGATCGGCTCGCGCGGCCACGCCGGCGCCATCGCGCCCGCGTCTTCGCCGGCGCCGGCCGGTCCGGGCGCAGATTCAGGAAGGTCGCCTCGCTGTCGCATGCTCGCTGTCCGTATCGGGTCCGGTCCGAATCTAGCATCGCCCGGGCGCGCGGCTCAAACCGCCGGGCCGGCCGGCGCGCGGCCGTCGCCGGTTGCGGCGCTATGATCGGCCGATCCGCCGTTCGATGGCGCGCGCCGGACGCGTCGCGCATTCGTCGAATCCAGGCCCCTTTCGCAGCGCACAGAGGCAGACCGTGGCAGCCATCGTTTCCCAACCCATCGTTGCGGGCCTGACCCGTTCGGCCGTGTTCCTGGTGGTGACCCTGCGCCCGGAAGCGCAGCATCGGCAAACCGTGCGCGCGCTGTGCGCCGATCTGGCCGGGCTGCTGCGCTCGGTGGGTTTCCGCGATCTCGACGGCCGTTTGTCCTGCATCCTGGCCTTCGGCGACGCGGCCTGGGAACGCTTGTTCGGCGCGCCCAAGCCGGCGGACCTGCATCCGTTCCGCGCCATCGAAGGCAAGCACCGCGCCGTGTCCACGCCCGGCGACCTGCTGTTCCACATCCGCGCCGAACGCATGGACCTGTGCTTCGAGTTGACCGCGCAGATCCTCGCGCGGCTCGGCGAAGCGGTGGCCAGCGCCGAGGAAGTGCACGGGTTCCGTTACTTCGACCAGCGCGACCTGCTCGGCTTCGTCGACGGCACTGAGAACCCGGTCGATCAGGAAGCGCTGGATTCGGCCATCGTCGGCGCCGAAGACGCCGATTTCGCCGGCGGCAGCTACGTGATCGTGCAGAAGTACCTGCACGACCTCAAGGGCTGGGAATCGTTGCCGGTGGAGCAGCAGGAGCGCATCGTCGGCCGGCACAAGCTGTCCAACGTCGAACTCGACGACGCGGCCAAGCCGTCGTATGCGCACAACGTGCTGACGGTGATCGAGGAGAACGGCGAAGAGCTCAGCATCGTGCGCGACAACATGCCGTTCGGCGACGCCAGCAAGAGCGAGTTCGGCACCTACTTCATCGGTTACGCGCGCCAGCCGCGGCGGATCGAGCGCATGCTCGAGAACATGTTCGTCGGCAACCCGCCCGGCAACTACGACCGCCTGCTGGACTTCAGCCGCGCGGTCACCGGCACGCTGTTTTTCGCGCCGTCGGCGAGCTTCCTGGCCGCGGTGCCGGACGAGGACGGCACCGCGCAGGGCGCCGCGGCCGGCCCGGTGGCGACGATGGTGTCCTAGCGTCCGGGCGTCGGCAACGCGGCGGTCAGATCCAGCGCGCGCAGCAAGTCGCGCACGGTGGCCGCGACCGGGCCGGACGAGTCGAGCGTCAGGTCGGCCGATTCGCGCAGCAGCGGTTCCACCTGCGCGATAAGTTCGCGCACCGCGGCGCGTTGCGCCTGGGTGCTGCCGTATTCGCCGGCGCCGCGTTCGCGCAGGCGTTGCAGCAGGCAGTCTTCGCTCGCGCTGAGCAGGACGACGGCGTCGAAGCGGTCGTAGAACGCCGCCATGTTCGAAGCGGTGCCGGCCAGCAAGCGCGGGGCCCGCGACGGCTTCGCCAGCAGCGCGGCGACGCGGTCTTCGCGCCAGACCCAGTCGCGGCCTTGCTCGGGCGTCAAGGCATCGTCCGCGGCGGCGTCGACCCAATGCGACCACTGCGGGCTGTCCAGGTCGATCGCGTCGAAACCCAGCGCGATCAACTCGCGCACGACCGAGGATTTGCCGGCGCCGGACATGCCGGTGATCAGGTAGGTACGGGATTGGGGCGCAGGCGTGTTCATCGAGAGCTTGTCGAAAGGAACCGGGCGATCGTCGCGGCCGTATCGATCGTCTTTGCGCATCCGCGGCGTTCGGTCGTCGCGCTCTCCGCCGGCGACGATGCGGATTGTCGCACCGGCCGCAGCGCGAGGCGGTCGGGCCGGGCAAGAAAAAAGCCGATGACGGCGTCATCGGCTCGGCATGGCCGGGCGACGAGGCGGCTGCCCCGTCGCCCGCGGCGGCGGATCACTTCTTGGCGGTGGACGGCTGCGGTGCCGAGCGCGGCGCCTGGGTGGTCGGCGCCTTGGTCGCGGCGCGCTTGCCGGTGTTGGTGGACAGCTCGACCTGGCTGAACGGCGGCGAGCAGAACGGCGGGCCGGAGAACGGCGGGCTGCAGGCCTGGTAGGACGGCTCGCGGGCGAACGACGGGGCGCTGAACGTCGCGGTCGCGGCGATCAGCAGGGCGAAAGCAAGGGTGGTGCGCATGTCGATTCCTCTTTCACGGGGAGGTGAATGGCGTTCCTGGGCGCGGCGCGCGTTCGAATCGCATGCTGCGGAGTTGGAACAATCAAGAGTTCGCAGGGCGGCGGCGGAATCCGTCATCGCCGATGGAAATTTATTGGGCCGCGCGAGCCGGCGCAAGCGGCCGCGTTCATCCGCCGGCTCCGCGCGGCGCCGGCGCGGCGCGCGCGGGCGCCGCGTCCTGGCGCGCGTCGCGCCGGGATTCGCGGCCGGCGTCGTGCCCGGAATCGTGCCGGGAATCGTGCCCAGGGCCGGACCCGGAGCCGCGCTCCAGCTCCTGGCGCAGCCGCGCGGCGTCGGCCAGCGCCGGCGCAGGCGCGCGCAATTCGCGCCGCAACAGCGGCTCGGCCCGGTTCAGCAATTCGCCGGCGCGTACGGCATCGCCGCGGCGCAGCGCGATCCGCGCGGCGGCGAGTTCGACCGTGGCGATCGGCAGGGTGCCGGCGAGGTAGTGGCGCTGGGCCAGTTGCAGGGCTTCGTCGATGCGTTGCGTCGCGGCGATCAGTTCGCCGCGGCTGAGCGCGACTTCGGCCTGCAGCGAGCGCAGCACGATGACCGATTTCGGCTCCAGTTCGCGGTACTGCAGCACCGGTTCGGCGTCCTCGAGCGCGGCGGCGGCTTCCTCGAAGCGGTGCGCCTCGACCAGGCCCTGGGCGTGGCGCAGCTGGACGAAGGCCGGGCCGTAGAACACGTCCTCCTTGTAGCCGCGCGCCAGTTCCAGCGAGCGCTGGAAATCGGCGCGGGCCTGCGGATAGCGGCCCTGCGCGCTGAGCGAGAGGCCGCGGGTGTAGTAGGCGATGATCCGGTACATCGTGTACGCCGGGGCGTCCGGCATCCGCGCCAGCGCCGAGTCGGTCAGCGCCTGCGCGCGCGCGTGGTCGCCGAGGTTGGCGTAGGCCGCGGCCATGCGCACGTCGTCGCGGGCGAGCACGGCGTCGTCGAGCTTGAGCGCGCGGGCGATCGCCTGCGAGCGCTGGTAGTGCGCCAGCGCCGCGCGCGAGCGCCCGACATCGTCCAGCAGCAGCGCGGTGTACAGCTCCATGTCGGCGGTGAGCCGGCTGTTCTCGCCGTAGACGCGGTAGGCCAGCCGCAGCGCCTGCTCGGCGTTGGCCAGCGCCTGCGGATAGCGGTGCTGCGAGTAGCGCACCATCATCGCGATCCGGCGCAGCTGGTAGGCCGCCAGGCCGTCGCGCGCGGGCCGTTCGCGCTCGATGGTCTCGGCGATGCCGAGGTGGCGGGCCGCATCTTCGATCTTGTTCTGGTAGTACAGGCTGCGCGCCAGGCCGAGCTCGATCTCCATGCGCAGCTCCGGCTCGTGCTGGCCGGACGCGTCCAGGCGTTGCAGCGCGCGCTGCTGGTAGCGCTGCGCGGCGGCGAAGTCCGAGGTGTGCAGCACGACGCTGCCGTAATCGCTGTACAGCCGCGCCAGGGTCGGGGCGGGCGCGCCCTGGCGTTCGCGCAGCGCGATCGCCTGGTCGAGCGCGGCGCGCGCTTCGGGCAGGCGTTCGAGCTGCAACAGCAGGTTGCCGCGCACGTGCAACGCGCGCGCGCGCAGTTCCAGGTCCTGCGGCTGCGGCTTGCGCGGCGACAGCGCGATGGCCGCGTCGATCGCCGCCAGCCCCGGCTGCGGGTCGTTGATGTCGGCGTAGACCTCGGCGATGGTCAGCCACGCGACCAGGCGGGTGCGCTCGCTCTGGCTGCGGTCGGTCTGCAGCCGCGCGGCAGCGTTGGTGAGCAGGGTGGCGATGGTGATCGGCTGGCCGCGCACCGCTTCGGGCGAGGTCTCGGCCAGCACCGAGGCGAGGAAGTCGCGCGAGGCCTTGGCGTTGGCCGCTTCGGTCTCGGCCGCGCGTTCGGCCGCCAGCGCGCGCTGGCGTTCGTTGTTGAGCTGCCACACCGCGAGGGTGCCGGCGACCGCGAG
Source organism: Lysobacter enzymogenes (assembly GCF_023617245.1). Classification (NCBI taxonomy): domain Bacteria; kingdom Pseudomonadati; phylum Pseudomonadota; class Gammaproteobacteria; order Lysobacterales; family Lysobacteraceae; genus Lysobacter; species Lysobacter enzymogenes. Next base: position 3,870,567 of record NZ_CP067396.1, on the reverse strand, counting down.
CATCGCGCTGGCGGCGACCGCGACGCGGTTGCGGCGGACGAACTTGCCGACCCGGTACCACAGCCGGTCGGGCGCGGCGGAAATCGGCAGGCCCTGCAGATAGCGCTGGATGTCGTCCATCAGCGCCGCGACCGTGCGGTAGCGCAGTTCCGGATCGGTGGCGGTGGCCTTGCGCACGATCCGGTCGAGATCGCCGCGCAGCAGGTGGCGCAGGCTCGGATCGGCGACGCTGGCGCTGGGCGCCGGCACGGTGGCGTCGCCGCGGTACAGCGTCGACAGCCGTTGCCCGGTCAGCAGGTCGAACAGCAGCGCGCCGAGGCCGAACACGTCGGTGGCCATGGTCTCGGTCTGGCCGCGGTACTGCTCCGGCGCGCTGTAGCCGGGAGTGAAGGCGCGGGTCGGCGGATGGGTGGGGTTGTCGCCTTCCTCCAGCAGCGCGCCGACGCCGAAGTCCAGCAGCACCGGCGCGCCGTCGGCGCGCACCGCCACGTTCGAAGGCTTGATGTCGCGGTGCAGGACCAGGCGCTGGTGCGCGTGCTGGACCGCGTCGCACAGGCTCAGGTACAGCTTCAGCCGCTGCGGCAGCGACGGTTTCGCCTCGGCCAGGTACTGCGGCAGCAGCGGGCCCTCGACGTAGTCCATCACCAGGTAAGGCTGGCCTTCCGCGCTCTCGCCGCCGTCGATGTGGCGGGCGATGTTGGGATGGTTGAGGCCGGCCAGCATGGCCCGCTCGCGTTCCATGCGGCGCTTGTTGTGGGCGGTGCCGATGCCGTGCAGCAGCTTGACCGCGACCTGCTGGACGCGGCCGGCGACGTCGCGCTCGGCCAGGAACACCGCGCCCATGCCGCCGACGCCCAACTCGCGCAGCAGCCGGTACGGGCCGATGCTGCGCAGCGGGACTTCGCGCGCGACCTGGGTCAGGCATTCGCTGACCGGGTCCGGCGCGGCGTCGTCGTCGCAGGCGAGCAGGCGTTCGGCCGCCGCGACGATGTCCGCGTCGCTCTCGTTGTCGCGCAGGAACCGCGCGCGCTCGGCGGCGGGCCGTTCCAGCGCCTGGTGGAACAGCTCCTCGACCCGGCCGAACTGCGCCGGGGTCATGACAGGTGTTCGCGCAGCCAGGCCTTGGCGAAGCGCAGGTCGCGCTCGACGGTGGTCAGCGAGACGCCGAGGATCTCGGCCGTCTCCTGCTGGTTCAGGCCCATCAGGAAGATCAGTTCGACGATCCGGCACTTGCGCGGGTCTTGCTGTTCCAGCGCGCGCAGCGCGTCCTCGACATCGAGCCAGCGGTCGCCGGCGGCCGACAGATGCTCGGAGCCGGACAGGGTCACGTCGACCACGCCGCCGCCGCGCTTGTCGGCGTGCTGGCGACGGATCGTGTCGACCAGCACATAACGGATCGCGGTCGCGGCGATGCTGAAGAAGTGCTGGCGGTTCTGCGCGTCCAGGCCGTTGCCGCCGAGCAGGCGCAGCATCGCCTCGTTGACCAGCTCGGTCGGGTCCAGCACCGGCACGCTCAGGCGCGACAGACGACCGGCGGCGATGTTCCTCAGCTGCCGGTAGACCAGGTTCAGCAGGGCGTCCGGGGCCGCAGCGTCGCCCGCACGCCAGGCGGCGAGCAGGCGGGTGACATCGCCCGTCTCCTCAGGCTGTAGGTCCATGTTGTCCTGGTGGGGAGGTACCGAATCCGCAGAATACAACGCATGCGCGTGCCAACCAATCGATGGGGCCAGGACCTTTTTCAGCAAGATTTCCAGCACCAACGCAGCCCGGGGCGAGGCGGGGCGCGGGGCCGGCCGGCCCCGCCTGCGGCCGCTCCCGCCGCGGCGGGCGGCGCGGCCCGCTACGGGCGAACCCCACTCGATATGCGACGACCGTCACGCTGAATGCCCTGAACGCCGACGCGCGAACCCGAACGGCGACGGCATGACGGGTTCGGCCGCCGTCCTGCGAACTGTCTGGAAACCCTGGCGTACCTTCGCGCGGCCGCAGCGCGCGGTCCGCCGGCTCGCCCGCCGCAGGCCCCTCCGGACCGTTCGATGCACGCGTTCACGCAACCACTCGCTGTGGTCTTCCCCGGTCAGGCGGCGCAGCGCAAGGGCCTGGGCCGCGCGTTGTTCGCCCGCCACCGGCCGGCGCTGCGTCTGGCCGAGGAAGCGCTCGGGTACTCGCTGGCCGAGGCGGCGGAGTGCGAATGGCTCGAACACACGGCTTATGTCCAGCCGGTGCTGTTCGCGGCCAACGCGCTGGCGTGGCGCGAATGGGCCGATGCGCACGGCGCCGCGCCGGCGTTCGCGCTCGGGCGCGGGCTGGGCGAGTGCAACGCGCTGCACGCCGCCGGCGCCTTCGATTTCCAGACCGGGCTGAGCCTGGCCGCCGAGCGCGGCCGGCTAATGGCCGCGGCCGGCGGCGGGCGGATGGCGGCGGTGATCGGCTGGGACGCGCAGCGGCTGCGCGACGAACTGACGGCGATCGGCGCCGACGGCGACGGCGACGAAGACGAGGCGATCGACATCGCCGGTTACGACGCGCCGGCGCAGCAGACCATCGCCGGCGGCGCGGCGGCGATGGCGCGGGCCGCGGCGCGGTTGCGCGCGCGCGGCGCGCGGGTGATGCCGCTGCGCGCGAGCGGCGCCTTCCATTCGCGGCACATGCGCGCGGCCGCCGCGCAGTTCGCGCGCGCGCTGGCGGCGGTGGAGTTCGCGCCGCTGGCGTTCGCGGTGGTGTCCAACCTCGAAGCCGCGCCGTACGCGCGCGGCCGCGAGGCGCAAGTGCTGGCGGCGCAGATCGCCGCCGCGGTGCGTTGGACCGATTCGCTCGGCTACCTGCTGGATGCGGGCGTGGACCGCTTCGAGGAGCCGGGGCCGGCGCCGGTCCTGATCGGATCGATCGAGCAGTTTCGCGCGGCACGGCCGGCGTCGCGGGCGCGCGGGGAGGCGCGCTTGGACTCGGCCGTGCCGCCACTTCCTTTCGCCGCGGCGGCGCGGCCGCGGCGACGGCCGTCGCTGGTGGCGGTGCCGGCGTTGCTGGCATCGGCCATGGGCGCCGCGCCGGGTTCGTCGCCGTCGCCCGGGCTGCGCGCGGCCGCCGGCGAAGGCGCGCGCCGCGCGCGCGGCCAGCGCGACGCAAGCGGCACCGCGATGCGCGAGGGATTCGCCAGCGGCCACGGCGCGGCGCGCATGGCCTGGACCGGCGGATCGACCGGGACCTTCGGTTTTCGCGATGCCGGCGGCGTGGCGATGGCGCAACTGGAGCAGGAACTCGTCGCGATGCGGGCGGCGCTGCCGTCCGGCCAGGCCTGGGGGGGCGCTGTGCCGACCGGTGTCGCACGCATCCGCGACGAGGACGCAGCGCCGGCCGATGCCGCGACCGCGTTCGCCGCGCTCGACGCGCGCGCGCGCCGCGACGGCGAGCACCGGCGGCTGCTGGCCGAGGCGCTGGCCCAGGCGCTGCGCAGTCGCGCCGGCCGGCCGTTGCGCGTGCTCGAACTCGGCGACGGTCACGGCGAAGGCGTCGAGCGCGCGTTGCCGGCGCTCGATGCCGCCGGCGATGGGGTGGAGTTCGTCTATGCCGACGCGTCGCCGTTCCGCGCCGCGCTGGTCGCCGCGCGCTTCGGCGCTGGCCGGCCGTACCTGCGCAGCGTCGTGTTCGATCCGCGCGGCATCGTCGCCGACGCCGCCGCGTTGCGCGGGCGCTTCGATCTGATCCTGGCCGATACCGCGCTCGACGGCGGCGCCGATCCGCGCCCGGTGCTGGCCACCGCCGCCGGGTGGCTGGCGGCCGACGGCGAGTTGTTGTTCGCGGTGCGCGACGACGCGCCGGCGCGCGACTGGCCGGCCTTGCTCGCCGCCGCCGGCCTGACCCCGGCGCCGGCGTGCGCCGAAGCGTCGCGCGCGTGCGCCAGCGTGCGGGTGCATCGGGTCGAGCGCGTCATCCGCGCCGGCGCGACGCGGGTTTGAGGCGAGGCTGCGGGCTGCGGCCGTCGCTCCGGCGAATCCAGCGCACGGAATCGCGCATTCGCCGGCTGGAGCCCGACGCCACGGACGGCGTTTCTTACGGAGCGTAGCGCCAAGGACGGCGTGTTATCGCAGGCGGCGCCATGGATGGCGTCCCGGGGAACGCGATGCCATGGACGGCGCGCACGGAGCCTGGCGCCACGGACGGTCTCGTGTCGCAGGCGACGCCAGGGACGGCGTCCAGGGAGCGCGGTGCCACGGACGGCGCGCAGGGAACCGACGCCACGGATGGCGTCCATCGCGGGCGGCGCCACGGACGGCGTTCAGGGAGCGCGATGCCACGGAGGGCGCACAGGGAGTCTGGCGCCAGGGACGGCGTCTTATCCGGATCCGGCGCCACGGACGGCGTCGCAGGGAACATGAGGCCACGGACGGCGCCGACGGAGCGCAATGCCACGGACGGCGTTGTCGGGAAACGCGACGCCACGGACGGCGTTGTCGGGAAACGCGACGCCACGGACGGCGTCGAGCCGGCGCGGCGCCAGGGACGATGGCTTGCGTCGAAACGTGCAGACTAAAAGCGAGCAAACGAAAAAGCGCGCAAACGAAAAAGCCGGCGCGAGGCCGGCTTTTTCGTACGAATGATTTGGTCGGGGAGACAGGATTCGAACCTGCGACCTCTACGTCCAGAACGTAGAAACGTGATAAAATGGCTTCTGGGCGTTCACGATGATGCCCTTAGATTGGCGTCTCCGGGCGCCTTCCCGCATTCCTCGGTATGTTGGATTTTGCTGACAAGATGCTGACAGAGGCCTAGGATGCCCCAGATAAGACGCCAGACCCTCACCAAGATCATGGTCGAAGGCGTCAAGCCAAAGGCCAGCCCCTACCGGCTGTGGGATGCCAAGGTGCCGGGGTTGGCTCTCCGTGTGCTCCCTAGCGGACGGAGCACCTACGAGGTGCACTGGGGCAGGAATAAGTCCTTGGCCCTCGGGACCAATGGCGTCATGACGCTAGAAGGTGCTCGCACCGCCGCTAGGAGGATCCTCGGAGAGGTTGCCGAGCATGGCGCTCCGCTGGATGCCGCAAACTCCGAGTTGGGCAAGAACCTCACCTTCGGCGACTTCATCAGCGAGCGGTACGGCCCCTACATCCTCGCGACTCGCAAGGCAGGCGGGGACACTCTCGCGGCAATCACCGCCCAGTTTGGAGAACTGTTCCGCAAGCCGCTGGCCAGCATCAGCAAGGCCGACTGGGATGAAATCAAGACTAGGCGAATCAGCGCCGGGATTCACCCCTCGACGGTAAATCGAGATCTCGACCGATTGAAGGCGGCCCTGTTTCAGGCAGTGGAATGGAAGCTGTTGCCCGACAACCCCCTCCGCGGGGTCAAGCGCATCAAGCGCGGCATCGAGAATCGGGTGCGCTTTCTCAGCAAGAAGGAAGAAAAGGGGCTTAGGGCCGCGCTGGACGCGCGGGAACGGACCGCTAAGCAGCGCCGGGACAGCGGCAACAAGTGGAGAGAAGCGCGCGGGAAAGAGCTGCTGCCAGCCGTCGCCGGCTACTCAGACAACCTGATGCCTATCGTGCTTCTTGCGCTGAACACAGGAATGCGTCGGGGTGAGTTGAAGGCGCTGACGTGGGACGACATCGACATGCCCAACAAGGTGTTGACGGTGCGTGCGGGATATGCCAAGTCGGGCGAGACACGGCACATCCCGCTCAACTCCGAGGCAATGGCAGTCTTGCGCAACCTCAAGAAGCACAACGGGGACCGTGGCAAGCTGTTCGACGTGGGGTCGTTCTCGAAGGCGTGGAGCGGCGTGCTCGATACAGCCAAGATTGCGGACTTCCGCTTCCACGACCTTCGGCACACGTTCGCCAGCAACCTAGTCATGGCAGGTGTCGCACTCAACACCGTACGTGAGTTGCTCGGGCACAGCGAAATCGAGATGACGCTGCGTTACGCTCATCTCGCGCCGTCACACAAGGCCGAGGCGGTCGCAGCTCTCGTGAAGCGTCGAGCGTTGCGGCGCAAATCCATTATTAAATGATAGCTGAATAAAAATAAATTACAAATAGAATCAACCACTTGAGCGTAATTCCCTGATCTGGGAAATTGAACGCGTCGGAAGTACATGAATTGGCTACATGGGGTCGCGAAGGAGGAACCGCCGGCAGGACCAACGAGAAAAACAACATGAAGAAACTGATGTACTCGGTGGACGAGGCGTTGACCCTCCTCTCCATCTCACGCTCGCGCTTCTACAAGGCGATTGGGTCGGGTGACCTCCCCTTGGTCAAGCTGGGCCGCCGTCGAATGCTCACTCCGAAAGGTCTAGCAGCCTACATCGCCCGCGCAACGCGCAAGGGAGGTGCCTAATGGCTACCTCCAAACGACTTGCCCGCAAGATTGCCGCTCTTCGGGCAGTGATGTGGCTGAACTCCTTCAGTGACGCAGTGCGCTCTGGCGTTCTCTGCATCAATCCTGTCCTCTCGGAAGTGCGCGCAGACGAGATTGCGCGCGAATTGACCTTTTTCCTAGGCAAGCAACTGCCGTTAATTCGTCGCGAGCTACGTATGCCAGAGGGCATTTATGCCACGGGTCATCTACGAGGGTGGGAGGGTGATTTTCCGACGTACTCGCTCGCCAAGCTGTTGGATGATCAGGAACTCTGCCGCCAGACATAAGGGGCTGAGTAATGCCGCACCTTGTTAACTACATGTCGCTACAGCGCGCCATCAGTGGGTTTCAGATGCACCAAGACCGATGGCGCAACTCCGGGCTAGCCTCGGAGGTCATCGAGACAATCCAGCGATTGGCTCGTGCCCATCATGGCCTAGAAGGTGTCAATGACGTTCTCGAGGCGGAACAATATCGGTGCGCCCTAGCCAGAGAGGAAAGCGAGTGGCAATGCCATTCGTTGGCCGAGGACACTTTGAAGCGCCTATACGCTTCGCAGCGCGCCTTGATGATGTTCATTGCCTATCTCTTGGAGGACTTGCGTATCGGCAATCACGACCTGCCGGCGAGTCCTCCAAGCGAATAACGTCGGGCAGATGCTCGACACAACAAGAAACCGGGCCGATTCAGGCCCGGGAGTTCCCAATGTCACTTCAAAACCTGTCCGCCGCCAGTCTTCTGGCGGACGGAGGGCGGCTGATTGCCGCCATCGCGGGCAATTCCCGCATTTCATTCCAGACCTTCGCTAACACCGGGCGCAATCGCAAGGGGCTGACGAGGGTCTTCCACGGCAGTCTGGCTCAGCACGCCGATGCCTAGCCGCCCTCAATCGGGACGCTGCAAGCATCAACTTCATGGTCAACGAAGGAGATGGCCGTGGGCGGAGTGGGGCAAACGTCCTAGCCGTTCGCTCGCTGTTCGTTGACCTCGATGGCGCGCCGCTAGAGCCGGTGCTTTCGGGTCCAATTCAGCCCCATGCGATCGTCACCAGCTCCCCCGGCAAATACCACGCCTACTGGCTAGTGCAGGGCATGGAACTGCATGAGTTCAATCCGCACAACAGGCGATGGCAATAGCTTTTGGTGGTGACATCAAGGTTTCCGACTTGGGGCGGGTCATGCGCCTGCCGGGGTCATTTCACTGCAGGCGCGAACCAGTACTGTGCGAGCTGTTGGAGCTTTACAGCCATCCACGGTATAGCCGCGACGAAGTCGTCGCCGCATTCGGAGGGCCGAGCAAGGCCGCAGCTCCGCCTGCGCGCAGCCTAGCCCTAGTCGATGGATCTATCCCCGAGGGAGAGCGAAACTCCACTCTCTTTCAACTGGCCCACGCTTTCGTTAACAAGGGCTTCGGACCTGACCAGGTGCTCACGCGAGTCCAAGCCGTCAATGCGACGAAGTGCGCCGTGCCGCTGTGCGCCACCGAAGTGGACGCTATCGTGGACAGCGCGGTGCGACATGGCCCGTCCGGCTTCTTGAATTTGCCGCTGCGCATCTTTGACTCCGCGGCCTATCGCCAGCTCTCCCACGCGGCTAGGACCCTTGCTGCAGCCGCCTACCGTCGCTACAACGGCGAAAATAATGGCGACATCGCGCTTTCGTTCAGCGACTTCCCATTCGAGTTCACCCGCCGCGAGACGTTCTACGCAGCGCGGGCTGAGCTTGTGAACTGCGGCCTACTGCGGAGAATCCGTAAACGGTGCTACATCGGAGGGGTAGGGTCGCGACCCGATCTGTACGAGGTGGCGTTGAGTCCGCCTAGCGGAACAAGTCAGGAACGCTCGGCGGTCAACTAATAGTTTCAAGAAGGCTCTAAAGAGGGGGGGGCTCCAAATATTTCCGTGCATTTTGTATGAACCCATCTTGGACGGATCCAAGGGCAATCGAGGCAATCGCTGTGTTCTGACTTACGCATGGCGCTAGAGAAGATGAAAAATCTCATCTACCTCAGACGTGGCGCAGAGACAGCGAGCACTGCACACCAAATTGACGGCCAAGTAGCGACATCTCAGCCGAAAAGGGCGTTGGCAACTCGCTGAGACAGGCTCTCACGCAACTGATGTCTGCCAATGCCCAACGAAGCAAAGTGGTCGATAATGCGTCTTCGCCTTTGATCGATAGTGCTAACGTCAACCAGCGAATCGCCAAATGCTTGGTCGACTAATAGCCCTCTTCCGACTTGATAAACAACGGCTGGAAGAAGCGACGCGCACGCTAAGCGAGAAAGCTTCAACGTATACGGGAGAACGGAATGGCCCCGCATTCGCAAAAGGTGCTCCGCTAGGTCATCCACATGGGTCAGGCCATATGTGGCGAAACTCGATTGGGCGCGAAGAATTGAATCAACCTCGCGAGCGTTGACCGAGATCGTTACTTCCTCGAACGGCGTGGCGATTCTTGAGCTGTGGATCAAGCCAGGGAACTGTTTGCCCCTTGACACCATTTCTCTGACAACAAGAGAGCCGCTGCCGTGCCGCCCAGCCTCTGAGTTCCCGTAGACCATCAGCCGTCCCGGAGACACATCCTCCGGATCGAACTCGAAACTGCGGCCAAGTGTTCTTTCTGAGTCTGCGGTTCTCCAAATCCTTCCGTGCGCAACAATCCAGTCCACAATAAAGCGATGTACTGCGGTTGGAATTCCCTGCGTGCGGCTGCTCTCATTTGAATGTATATGACTGAGCTTCAGGCATATCTCCAGCCAGTCGAATTCACCCCACGCTATTCCTCGTTGGTGGAAGTCGAAAAATTTCTTGATGCCAGATGAATCAACTGTATAGGACGTTTGCCAGAAGGACTTGCCATCAAACCCCAAGCCAGTGCTCTTCAGGTATTCGCTCGTATCAAATAGCGCTGCAGCCAGACGCCATGCCTTCAATGCGTCTTCTGCCTTGTTGGCGCAGAGCGCTCCGCCGGTGTAGACCAGCAGGTATCGGCATTCGTTTCGTATGACGGACGTAAGCAGGGCGCGAGAAATTCGAATGCCTTGTTGACGCAATCGATCAACAACCTCGGCGATCGATGTAACCCCAGAGAGGGTCTTGTCAATTGCTTGGATCAGCTGGGCATAACTTAACGAGTCGGGCGACAGCACGGGTTCGCGAAGATGCGCGACGAACGCGAGCATGGGCGCAGAGTCAGCGCGCATCGCTTGATCAAACTTCCAGTTGGATACAAAAACCTCCCCCAAGTCCGTGGTGAGTACGGCTTGAGTTTTTTTAGACCATGATCCTAGAGACTCTGCAATCCACAGGGGTTCAAGGATCTCCACGTCGCTCTCGGCTGAAAGAAGCGACGCGTGCAATTGAGTTAGGTGGGCAGCAAGCTTCTCCACGTCTATGCTGCGGCCACAAATGTCGATTGACTCGTATCCGGGATCGAGATCGTCTAGATACCCATCTATATCGAACTCGTGTGACGCCGCTCCGAGAGACTCAAGCCACTGAAAAAAGTGGCTTGAGAATTCACAAAGCAAGTCGTGGCGAATGAGCCAAGTGAGCGGGGCGATGCTGTATCGCCCTGTTAGAACTGTGGAATGCAACGCGATTTCCCTCCCCCTGGGCTTCGCTATCGCTAATATGATTGCAGCTTCAGATTTGCATGTCCGTACAGTTCAATCGATTAAAGGCACTCAATTACTTCTTCCATAATGTCGAAGTCATCCAGTACTTGGAGCGTAACCAAGTTGTCCGGGCTTGGCTTGTAGCCGCCGATGCGGAGCTGTTCGATCGTTTCGTACATAGCCTTGACCAGCTTGCGGGGAGTCAGTTGGACAATCTGATCGACAAGGTGCTCGACTGTTTCCTCAGTAAACGGATAGAAGGGATCCGAGACGGCAACTCGGCGGGTTGCGAGCATTCCCTTTATGAAATCGACTGCCTGCTTCTTGTCCAGAAGCGACATGGCTATCATTCGGTCGATGCGCGTCAATACATAGTCCATGAAGAACGCGGAGAGTTCGCTCAATTCTGCCGAAATCGCGATCCCAAGTCCGAAGCACCCTTGGCAGCTGTCGTACAGATGGCGAAGATGATCGTTTACCAGCCTGCCTTCCTTCGAGCTTGCGCCCATAAGGTCGTCGAGTTCGTCGATGAAAAGATAGACAGCCCGCTTGAAGCGATTGTCCGGAACCGTCGGAGAAGGAATGTTGAACGTGAAGAGCTTTACAAGGCTTGTGAATCGAAGTACTGAGTCGAAGTCATCATTAACTTGAATTGCTGCGGACAACTCGCTCTTAGTGTTGGCTTCGTACAGTTTGACTGCAAGATTCACCAGCTCAGGGGATCCAAAGATCTGGGTAATTACCTTCTTGGGATCTTCGTGGCTGGGAATTCCGTGCTCACGCTTATAGAGGCTGATGCGGTCCTCCAAGAAGTGCGAGAACATTTCCAGGTCGGCAAGCAGGTCCGACTGGTTGATAACGAACTCTTGGAATGCCCTATGGAAAGAGAACTTTCCGCCTTGGGTCTTAAGCGAGCGAATGAAATAGGCGCAAGCATTAAACTCATCTCGCCGTTGGTGCATGATGAGATTCTGCGCCCAGAGCAAAGCGTGTGACTTGCCTGTTCCGAACCCGCCGTACATTAAGAAGAAGCGAGTGCTTCCAAGTTGGTCGGATCGTGCTTGCGTAAGCACGCGTGTCAGCCGCTCCTGTTCCTTCTCATAGCCTACCCAAACCGATGCCTTCTCGTGCGATGCAACTGCAGGGTTCTCTGTGAATGGATTCTCAGTCAGATTGCAAGCGTTATAGAAATCTGCGGGAGTCATAATCGATCACCTTGTCCTAATTCTGCGATTGTTGGTGTTTACTAGGGTGGTTCGGTAGTCTCTTGCCCTAGAATAGAACTCAATAACGACGTTCTCAAGGTCCTTGATAGACGACGATGCGACTGAGTAGTTCGTCTCAAGGTTTCCGGCGTCAGGTGTTGCCGGTATTCCCATGGCAGTTAGGTTTGATGATCCGATTATGCCTAAACTCGGCGTTGCCGCGGTTATGTGCTGACGATCGGTGTCGGTAAGGAAAAGATAGATCTTTGAGTGCAGCTTAGGTAGGAAGACGAGCTCAATGCCGCGAGCTGCTAGATCCTTATGTAGATTGCCGAACTGGGCGACCTGGTCCGCGCATGTAATCACTATGACTTCGGATCCGTCGCCCCTAATAGAATCGAGCGTTTGTCCTAGGCGATGTCCGCGCGCAAGAATTGTTGGATCTATAAATGGGCTCACTAGGTAGACAGATTTGTTCGGTATGAGGCGTCTGCCTAACAGGGCGCTATAGATGTACGGCTGCCGATTCGTGGACAGAATGCTGAGTGGCTTTGTCATGTTCTCAACTTCGTCCTCAATGACTTCCAGTTCGACGAGGTCATCGCTCTCAAGGCGAGGATCGACCACGCTGTCTTCCACAGAGTGTTGTCCGCATCGGTAGAAGATAAGCCTGCCTGATCTTACGACGTAGATAATCCGATACGCCGTGCGACCTCTGCTTGCATAGCGGATCCATGCATTGTCAATTCCATGGTAGCGATGATCATCTTTATTGTTGGCGATCCCTTCTGCTTCTGCATAAACGTGGCCGAATATCTTCTTGGCGAAATGGGCGTCGCCATTTCCTAGTAGGTCGTTTACGAATTGACGATGCAGGAGTACCGATTTCATTACTTAATGTCCCGAGAACGAAATTCCATAGACACTGACTCTCGATGGTCGAAGCAAGATGTTTCGCTTCTCCCGCGCGAGGCCTTCGAGATCGGACTTCAGGTCAGTCATTTGAATGTCGCTCGCGACGCAGATTCCAAGTGCGAACAGTGAAAACATGACGTACGGAAGCTCTCGTCGAAGCATTTGGAATCGCGTATCAGCCCTCTGGTAATTATCTAGTGCCCATCTAGCCAACTTTTCAATTTCCAGACTCCTCGAATCCGAGGTCGAGGTCGAGGTTATGCCAGCTTGTAGATACGTCGCGCTAATTGCTTGCAAGAGCATGCTTTGCGGCGCAACGAACTTCCCGTCAAGCGCCCACGTGACGTGGCGTGATTCCATTTCCGTATCCAGAGGCATTAAAACGATTGCGCTGGATCTATCTTCCGCAGGCAGAAACGAGCGGAGAGCCTCGAGATAGCGGCGCCCAAACTCTGTGTGAGTGCCGTCATCGAAAAGCCCCAAGTCTTGGGCCCAGGCTTCGCGCCTCGCGGGGACCTTCTTGAACCAATCAGCGGAGAGGGATACGGAAAAGTCTTGGATATCTTTGCTTTTTGTCACCCTTCGTGCTTGAGCGAAGGGGCCAGAAAGCGCGCCCTGATGACCCTTGCCGTCGCTTCCCGCTGCAACCTCTTGGAAGTCGATGATCTGGTGCAACTTTTCGCGATCGAACTGGTTCTTATAGGATTCGTAGAAGATCCGCAGCTTCGATCGACGGAACTCAGCGAGCCCTTCCTCGTACTTTGACTTGTCAAAGCTTGTCGAGAGCAACAGGCCGAACAGCTCTCCATCAGCCAAAGTTATCGAGTAGAGCAGAACCGCCCGGATCGCTCGATCGAACGCCAAGGGATCATTGGAGTAGTAGTTCTTGAGTAGTGCCCCAACATCAAGAATTGTCTGAGGAACTGGACGGCCATTGTCCACCGTAAACATTCCGAGTACGGAGAACAGGTTTTCAAAGTGCTTGCGGGCAGGGAGTTCTCGCCTGAAGCCGGTCGTGACGAGGTTTCGCCAGCTTGGGTCTGAAAGCTGTTTCTCGGCAACGTAGAGATCGATCAGCTGTTTATAGCGAGCAAGCGTCGATTCGAGACCGACCGAGTAGCCGATCTTACGAATCAGAAGCTTTGTTTCGTTAGATTGGACTATATCCACCATGTGCCGTGACTCTCGGTCTAATTTGAACCATAAGTGCACGGCTGGTTCCGTGGTCACTCAGAAAGGAATTGCCCGGCCCCAGTAGACGGATCATGTCGCCGAAATCAGTGTAGCTCTGCCCCGAGACCTTCATCCGTTGGACGGGCTTGGTGGGGATGCGGTTGGTCGCGGAGTTGATATCAGCTTGGAAGGTCAAGCGGTGATTAATTGTCAGATTGACCTGGCTGAGGATGCGATCATCGATCGCTGATGGTTGCTGGGTGGCCAGAACGAGCGAAAGCCCAGCATCCCGACCTCTCTTCACGTACTCGATCAAGGCCGTGCGAGCTGGGCTTGGTGCGTCGCAGGGGGCGACTACGTGCGCCTCATCAATGATTAGCCAGACCTTGCTTGGTAGGTCGGGGCCGTCATACGTCTTATTAAAGAAGGTCGCGACCTTCTTCTTGCTGTGCATCTTCCCCATTACAGAGAAGAGTTGCCTTGCGATGATTGCCGTGATCAATGCCTTGTCTTCATTGCGAAGATCCCGGAGCATCAACAGGTGGCAGTGTTCTTTCGTCAGCAATTGTTCGATACCGTTGCCGGTCTCGTCGAACAGTCTTGTCCGCCGATAATCCTCTAGTTTGTAAAGTAGCGCTCGTCGCGACGACTCCGAGGAATTTGGCCAGTTTGAATCGTTCTCAACGTAGGCGATTAGGTCGCTGATACCAAAGTCTTGGCCTTCGAACGCCTCAATCGAAGCGGAAATGATGTGCCCCTGCGGGCCGTACAGATCTAGCCCGAATAGTGAACACCACTCCTCGGGCAAGACGTCGCGCGGGCGAATGGTGATCTCTTGCTCGGTTCCCAAGAATTTCTCCGTGCCGGGTGGCACAAATACTTTCAGCTTCGCGAGCCTGTTCGGTTTTAGATTCCACTTCTTTAGCTGCTCAAGTTGCGCGGCATTCTCAGGTATATCGCCATTTGGCTCATAGCCAAGTGTCCAGAATTGACTCTGGGTGTCAATTACAATCGAAGTGATGGGCGTAACTTCGTTCTGAATAGTCGAAGAGTTTGCGAGAGGGCTGATGCCCTCGATGATCACACCAAGGTCGAAACTCTTTCCGCTACCTCGCGTGCCCGTGATGTAGATGACATGAGGAAACGTTGTGTCAAGGTAGATGTCCGAGTTGAGATAGGACTTTCCGGCGCTACATTGCTCGCTCACTTTTCCGAGGAAGAGAAGCTCGCTGTGATCTTCACCTTTGAGGCCTCGACCAACCACGATATTGCTACCTCGAGACACGTATTCCAACTTTACGATCGGGTCTTCAATCGTAAATGGCGAGGAGTCGAAAATGCGCCCGAATGTGTCACTCAACTTTCTCGAAAAACTCATCCGCATACTCCTGGGTCTTTAGAATCCTCGGTTCTGAACCAAGGTCGAAATTAATTACACGTGTTGCCCGAAGTGCCTTGAAGAAATGCCCGTTATTCGCCGCGGCAACAAAGATGATGACGCCCATTCGGTCTGCAAGAGAGCGAAGCTTCGCCGCGATTACCCCTGCCGTTACGGGGTCTAGGTCTGCGCCAAATTCATCCAGCAGCCATACGCGCTTCTTCTGGAGAATTAGGTCGGCGAGTAGTGCGCGATACTTTTGGCCTTTGCTCAACATCCAGAAAGGTTTGACCATCGGTATTGCCTCAGAGAGGCCGACCGTGGCTAGCGCCTTAATTGAAGCGGACAGCCCATACTCCTCCGCGAAGTAGTCGATGACCACCTGTTCTTGTGGAATTACTGCGAGCTTTGATGTTGAGGGCACCAAAAAGCGCTCATGCATTACGCGAATATTTTGATGCAAACGGTGATCATTCAGTCCCAAAACGTCAAGGAATATCGACTTTCCAGTTCCGGATGCCCCGGTCAACAGGAAAATATTCCCGCTTGTCGCAGAGAAGCTCGAGACTTGAAGCAGACGCTGCTTTACGGTGTTGCCAACCAGCCCAAATGCATCCTTGATTGCTTTCACATTGCTCGAAGTCGGCAAGTCGATACTTGCCGAGACGTGCAATTCACCAATTTCAATTCGAGAGTCGAAGTACTGCGTGGAGTCATCGAGAGAGCTTGAGCGAGGAGGAATAATTCCGCGGACATACTTCTCGGAATCTTCATCGAGACCCTTTACGTAGTAGGGTCTCGGTTCCCGGAAGATTTTGCGTAGCAAAAGCCAAGAGCGATCATCTACGAGCTTTGCTGGCGATTTGCTAGAGGCGATTTCCTCGATTGCGCTAATAGCGTCGTCGATCGAGATTCCTTGCAAGCTAGCGAATTCGGAAACAACCGCGTAGTACTTGTTCTGGAGCGACATGATTCCAGATGTAATCTTTTGGCCCTTATGCATCGAGCGCATGTCTTTGGCGACGCGAGCCTGATTTCCATCTGAGTTGCCGCAGTAGGTGTAGCCTGCGCCAGAGACGAAATCGAAGTGGTTGAGCATCTCCGCCGAAATTTCGATGAACAGAGGGCGGCGACGCTGGACATGCCATCGCTCTCTTGCGAATTGTTCGGCCGCCAGTACGAGCCGCTTTGCCAGACCGATGCCACGAAAGGTCGGATGCGTAACCACGCGTGAAATGCGAACAATAAGGTTGAGATATTGCTTAAGGCTATGTTGGTTCCATTCCGACCATTGAACATCTCGCGTTGTATGCTTGAATGGTCGCGCGAAGGCCCTGTGTCTTGGTCCAACCATCATCAAGGGCATTCCCAGCTCGATGTAGCCCAGATACTCCGTCCTCTTTCCGAAATTGGTACTTACGAGAAGCACCGCCTTTCGGCCGCCCCCTAGGGTCTCGCCAGCCTCGTCCTGTTCGAGCAAGTGCGGGCTCGAACGATAGTGGAATCGTTCGAGCATTTGGTAGGCGGAGTACTTCTCAGGGCTGTCGATCTCTGTGAAGGTTATGGTGACGTTCTTGTTCCCGATCGAGATCTGCTCACTCATTTCAAATGTGGGCACGATCGGAATGAGACCCTTGGTTGAGTCTGCCGCTGCTAATGAAATCTTTTGGTTCGTGTTTCCTGTGACGATAAGTTCGTCGTTAGCAAGGACTGGCGCAAACCGTGGCAGGGTTATCTCGCTCTTTTTCAGCGCTGAGGAAAGAAGGGCGATTTTTTTGTGATCTGCTACTCGAACCGATTTGACTTGGGTCATCTCAAACTCACCGCTGCACTGATAGCCCCGCAAATGAACGCACATTTGCGAGGAAAGAACCAGGTGGGATGGCCAAACGGTCTAGCGACTGCAAGGCTGCGGCAGCAGCGTGAGTCCGGCCGTGTGCCGTAAGCGTTCCCCCCGAGTCGATTCTACGTCTCCTTTGCAGGAGCGGTAGCACCTCCGCCAAGGTTTGCGTAGTGAAGCGCGAGATCCGGCGGGAGCCCTTGGGGCGAAGACGGCCGAAGGCGGGCGAGATGCGACCAAACGTGCAGCGTCTCGGACGCGTCTTGGTCGATTTGCTGACAAAGTGCTGATAAACAAAAAACCGGCGCGAGGCCGGTTCTCTGTAATGCCTTGATTTTATTGGTCGGGGAGACAGGATTCGAACCTGCGACCTCTACGTCCCGAACGTAGCGCTCTACCAGACTGAGCTACACCCCGACTTCGTGAGCCGCAAATTCTAGCGGCGCTCCCGGGGGCGTGCAAGAGGGGACGACAGAAAAATTTCATTCCGGTTGCGCCGCCGGTCGCGGATGGGCGCAAAACCGCGTCGCGGCGGGCTTGTCGCCGCATCGGCAAAGCCGGGCGGGCGCGGGCGTCGGGCGCGAAGGCGCGCGGACGGACGGCCGCTACCGACCGGACGGCCCGCAATCGCTAAACTAAGCGCCATGCCGGCGAGGCCCGCCGCGCGCGCTGGTGCAGCGCGCGCCGGCGCCGATCCGGGCCGCCCTTCTCGCGCCATCGCAGTAATTCGGAGTCTGACTTGATCAAGCCTCGCACCCCGCCCGGGGTCATGGAGCTGCTGCCCCGTGACCAGATCGCGTTCCAGCGCATGCTCGACACGATCCGCCGCAATTTCGAACGCTTCGGCTTCCTGCCGGTGGAAACGCCGGTGATGGAGCTGACCGAGGTGCTGCTGACCAAGTCCGGCGGCGAGACCGAGCGCCAGGTGTACTTCGTCGAGTCGACCGGTTCGCGCGAGAAGAGCGCGCAGGACGGCCGCGCCGTGCCCGAGCTGGCGCTGCGCTTCGACCTGACCGTGCCGCTGGCGCGCTACGTGGCCGAGCACGAGGCCGAGCTGGCGTTCCCGTTCCGCCGCTACCAGATGCAGCGCGTCTACCGCGGCGAGCGCCAGCAGCGCGGCCGCTACCGCGAGTTCTACCAGTGCGACATCGACGTGATCGGCAAGGACAGCCTCAGCGTGCGCTACGACGCCGAGCTGCCGGCCTGCATCTATGCGGTGTTCTCCGAGCTCGACATCGGCGCCTTCACCATCCAGCTCAACAACCGCAAGCTGCTACGCGGCTTCTTCGAGGCCCAGGGCGTGGCCGACGGCGAACTGCAGGCGCTGGTGCTGCGCGAGGTCGACAAGCTCGACAAGCGCGGCGCCGACTACGTGCGCGAGACCCTGACCGGCGAAGGCTTCGGCCTGTCGGCGCAGGCGGTGGCGACCATCCTGGCCTTCGTCGAGACGCGCTCGACCTCGCACGCCGACGCGCTGGCCAAGCTGGCCGCGCTGGGCGAGGGCAACGACTCGCTGCGCCAGGGCGTGGCCGAACTGCGCGAGGTGCTGGAACTGATCCGCGCGCTGGGCGTGCCGGAAGCCAACTACGCGCTGAACTTCTCCATCGCCCGCGGCCTGGACTACTACACCGGCACGGTCTACGAGACCACGCTCAACGATTACCCGCAGTTGGGTTCGATCTGTTCGGGCGGCCGTTACGAGGACCTGGCCAGCCACTACACCAAGTCGAAATTGCCGGGCGTGGGCATCTCCATCGGCTTGACCCGCTTGTTCTGGCAGCTGCAGGAGGCCAAGTTGGTCAGCACCGCCGACAGCAGCGTGCAGGTGCTGATCGCCCAGATGGACGACGCGCAGCTGCCGCAATGCCTGGCGCTGGCCAGCGAACTGCGCGCCGGCGGGCTCAACACCGAAGTGGTGATGGAGCCGTCCAAGCTCGGCAAGCAGTTCAAGTACGCCGACCGCGCCGGCATCCGCTTCGTGGTGGTGCTGGGCGAGAACGAGATCGCCAAGGGCACCGCCACGGTCAAGGACCTGCGCCGCGAGGACCAGTTCGAGGTCGCGCGCGGCGAGCTCGCGCGCACGTTGCGGGTCGAGCTGGAACAGTCGCGGGTCATGAAGTGATCCTCGCGCGCGCCCGTCGCGTCGGCCGCGGGCGCGCATCGCGCGCGCGGCCGGCGGCGCGCGCGCAAGGCGGGGCGGCGCCGAGCGCGCCGCATCGCCGGCATTCGCCGCGCCGGCATCGTCCGGCGCCGGCTGCAGCATCGGCGCAAGCCGACACCCACGCCGCGGCCCGTGCGGGCCGCGGTTTCCTTTTGTCTGACGCACCGACTCCCGAGTATGCGCGCCGCCGATCCGCCGGCGCCGCGCAGATGATCGCCAGGGTGCGATGCGGAGAACCCCAGCTTTGAACAAGATCCGACTCGACGGCCGCTCGCTGACGCGGTCCCAGCTCGTCGCCGTGGCCTACGGCGCGCAGGTCGAACTGTCCGCCGAACAGCTCCCGGCGGTGGCGCGCGCGGCCGACTTCCTGGCCGAGCAGGTGCGCCGCGAAGAGCCCATCTACGGCGTGTCCACCGGTTTCGGCAGCAACGCCGACCGCCTGCTCGGCGCGCACCACCTGCGCGACCAGTTGCCGGGCGCCAAGCGTTCGCAGGAAACCCTGCACGAAGAGCTGCAGCGCAACCTCATCGTCACCCATGCGGTGTGCGTGGGCGAGGCGTTCGCGCCGGAGATCGTGCGCGCGATGTTGTGCATCCGCGTCAACACCCTGATGCGCGGCCACTCGGGCATCCGCGTGCAGACCCTGCAGGCGCTGACCGACCTGCTCAACGCCGGCATCGTGCCGGTGGTGCCGCAGCTGGGCTCGGTCGGCGCCAGCGGCGACCTCGCGCCGCTGTCGCACTTGGCCATCGTCCTGCTCGGCGGCGGCGAAGCGTTCTATGAGGGCGAGCGCATGCCGGGCGCGCAGGCGCTGGAGCGCGCCGGCCTTACGCCGGTGAAGCTGTCGTACAAGGAAGGCCTGGCGCTCAACAACGGCACCGCGCAGATGCTGGCCTGCGGCGTGCTGGCGCTGAGCAAGCTCGAAGACCTGCTCGACACCGCCGACCTCGCCGCGGCGATGACCATCGACGCCTTCGCCGGCCGCCTGGGTGCGTTCGCGCCGGAAGTGCATGCGCTGCGCCCGCATCCGGGCCAGGTCAAGGTGGCGCAGAACCTGCGCACGCTGCTCGACGGCTCGACCCTGGCCGACATTCCGTACCACCTGGTGCCGCGCTTCCGCCCGTGGCTGCCGCAGAGCTGGGACACCGAAGCCGCGCAGCAGCTGAGCTTCGACATCGGCTGGGATTGGGTGCCGTTCGGCCAGCGCCACGGCCGCGAGAAGTTCTACACCCGTTTCCGTCCGTTCCGCGGCGGCAAGAAGCACCAGCCGCAGGACAGCTATTCGCTGCGCTGCATCCCGCAGGTGCACGGCGCGGTCCGCGACGCCATCGCCCAGGCCGCGCGGGTGCTGGAGATCGAGCTCAACTCGCTGACCGACAACCCGATCGTGTTCCCCGACGCGCAGGCCGAGCACGTCGAGCAGCAGGTGATCTCCGCCGGCCATTTCCACGGCATGCCGCTGGCGCTGGCGATGAGCTACGTCAAGGCCGCGATCCCGGTGCTGGCGAGCATCTCCGAGCGCCGCCTCAACAAGCTGGTCGACCCGGCCACCAACGACGGCCTGCCGGGCTTCTTGATCGGCAACGAGGACGCGACCGAGTCGGGCCACATGATCGTGCAGTACACCGCCGCGGCCATCGTCAACGACTTGTCCAGTCGCGCGCATCCGGCCTCGGTGTATTCGATTCCGACCAGCGCCAACGCCGAAGACCACGTCTCGATGGGCGCCAACGAGGCGCGCCATGTGCTGGCGATGGCCGACGACCTGGGCAAGGTGCTGGCGCTGGAGCTGTACACCGCCGCCCAGGCGCTGGACCTGCGTCGCGACATGATCAACGCCGCGCGCGATCTGGCCGACCGCGCCGACGCCGCGACGCTGGCGGTCAAGGTCGCCGGCGGCCCGGTCGCCGGCGCGGCCGACCACGCCGAGTTCCTGGCCGAAGTCGAAGGCCTGCGCGCGGAGCTGTCGGCCGCCGAGGAATTCCGTCCGGGCCGCGCGGTCGCCATCGCCCACGCCAAGCTGCGCGAATCGATCGCGTTCCTCGACCACGACCGCGCGCTCGACGGCGAAGTCGCCACCGCGGTGCAGCTGGTGCGCGACGGCAGCGTGCTGTCGGCGGTGCGGGCCGAGATGCAGCATTGAGTCGTCAGCGCTCTCTCCCGTTCGCGGGAGAGGGCGCGCGCTCGCAGGATCGGCCGTGCAAGCGAGGCGGCCGCTGTTGTGGGAGGGGCTTCTGTTGTGGGAGGGACTTCAGTCCCGACGCTGTTCGCTCCGGTCGCCGCGATCTGGCACAAGAGCGTCGGGACTGAAGTCCCTCCCACAAGAGCGACATGCCAGTCCAAGGCCAAGGACCGCCGCCATGCAAACGATCCACCACACCGAGACCGTCTTCACCGTCGCCGGCCTGCTGTCGCCCGCCGAATGCGAAGCGCTGATCGCCCTGGCCGAAGCCCGCGGCTTCGAACCCGCCGGCGTGCGCACCGCCGACGGCGGGCAGAAATCGATGGCCCATGTGCGCAACAACGAGCGCGTGGTGTTCGAATCGCCGCCGTGGGTCGAACGGCTGTGGCAGCGTCTGCAACAGGCCGGCTTGCCGGCGCTCGACGGCGAAACCGCCTGCGGCCTGCCGCGCGCGCTGCGCTTCTACAAGTACGGTCCCAGCCAGCGCTTCCGCATGCACAAGGACGGGCCGTGGAGCGAAGACGGCCGGCTGAGCAAGCTGACCCTGCTGGTCTATCTCAACGATGGCTTCGTCGGCGGCGACACCGCGTTCCGCGGTTTCCGGGTCGCGCCGCGCGCCGGCGATGCGCTGCTGTTCGTGCACGACACCTGGCACGAAGGTGCGGCGGTGGAGCAGGGCACGAAGTACGCGCTGCGCTCGGACGTGATGTACGCGCCGCCGGCCTGAGTTGCGCCCGCGGCGCTGGGCCTGAGTCGTAGCGCTTACGCCGCCGCGCCCCACAGCCGCACGCAGTCGCGTCCGCCGGCCTTGGCCAGGTACAGCGCCTGGTCGGCGAACTGCAGCGCCGCCTCGACGCCGAGGTCCGAATCCGGCGCGATCTCGTGCACGCCGATGCTGGCGGTGACCGGGATGTCGTGGCTGCGGCTGGGGCAGGGCTGCGCGCGCAGGCGCAGGCGCAGGGCTTCGGCCACGCGCGAGCCGGCGTCGAGGTCGTGGTCCGGCAACACCGCGACGAACTCCTCGCCGCCGAAACGCGCCAGCAGCGCGTGGTGCGGAGCCAGCGTCTGCGAGATCAGGCCGGCGGCCCAGCGCAGGCATTCGTCGCCGACCAGGTGGCCGTGGTGGTCGTTGATCTGCTTGAAGTGGTCCAGGTCGATCATCATCAGCGCCAGCGGCCGACTCTGGCGGCGCGCGCGGTGCAGCAAGGATTCGAACGCCTCGCGGAAGTGGCTACGGTTGTGCAGGCCGGTCAGGCCGTCGCGCTGGGCGGTCTCGCGCAGGCGGTCGTGGGCTTTCTCCAACTGCGCCAGCGCGGTGCGCAGCTCGCCGGTGCGCTGCTCGACCTTGTGTTCGAGCTGCTCCTTGGCCTCGCGCACGATCCGTTCGTTCTCGTTGCGCAGCGAGGCGTAGCGGTAGCCCAGCGCCACCGACAACAGCAGCATCTCCAGGGCCGAGCCGATCTGCACGCCGTATTCGGTGATGAACACCTTCGGCAGCAGGTCGAAGGCGATCGCCGCGAACATGCCGGTGCCGAGCAGGAACGCCGACCACGCCAGCAGGAACAGCCGCGCCGGCTTGTAGCCGCGGCGCAGCACCACCACGGTCGCCACCGCGATCCAGGCGATGGAGACGAACACCGCGGCCGAGGCGATCGGGGTGACGATGCGGTAGGGCGCCTGGGTCGCGATCAATCCCAGCAGCACGAAGAACCCGATCATGCCCAGGCCGACCCGGTCGCCGAAGCGCCAGCGTTGCGCCAGGCCGAGGAAGGTGCGCGCGAACTGTTGCATGCCCACCTGCGCCAGGCAGATCGACAGCGGCACCGAGTGGTCGGCCAGCCACGGCGAGCGCGGCCACAGGTATTCGAAACCCAGGCCGTTGAGGGTCAGCAGCACCAGGCCGAACGCGCAGATGTGGAACAGATACCAGAAGTAGCTCGAATCGCGCAGGCTCAGCCACAGCACCAGGTTGTAGAAGAACAGCGCCAGCAGGATGCCGTAGTACAGGCCGATGCCCAGTTGCGCGTCGCGCGCCAGCCCGGTGAACGCGCTGGGCGAGTACAGGGTCAGCGGCACCTGCATCGAGCTCTGGCTTTGCACGCGCACGAACAGGTCCACGCGCTGGCCGGCCGGCAGGTCGATCCAGAAGTTCGGATGGCGGTAGCGGATCGCGCGCGCCGCGAACGGCAGGCTGTCGCCGCCGGCCTGGTGGCGCACGCGCGCGCCGTCGGTGCCGTGGGCGACGGTGTAGACGTCGAGGCGGTCGCTCAGGGCGAAGCCCTGCACCAGCAGCCAGCGCGGGGTGTCGGCGTCGGCGTTGCGCGCGGCGATGTGGAACCAGTAGGCGCCGCGCTGGAAGCCGAACGAGCTGTTGCCGCCGGGCAGCGGCCGGAACCCGCCTGCGGCCAGCGCGCGTTCGGCGCCGGCGAGGTCGAGGCGGCCGTCGGGGTCGTGGTGGTAGGCGGTGAACGGCGCCAGCGCCGTTTCGCCGTCCTGGCGGCCGAGTTCGAGCGGGCGTTGCGCGGCGGCGAGGGGGCTAAAGCCGGCCAGCAGCAGCGCCAGCAGCAACCACCACGGCAGCGACCGCCATGGGGACGGCCGGCGCAGCGGTGTCTGCAATGGCGGCGGGCGGCGCACGGAACGGGCAGGGGGCGTATTCATCGTGCTGGGCCGGGGCGTCCTTGACCGGGAGCCGGCACTCATCGTTGCGCCGGGCAGGGGAGAAGCGGGGCGCCGGCGCGACAGGCGCGCGAGGCGTGCCTGAGGTCTTAACGCAATTACCGCGGCGGGCCGGACGGCTTGACGCGCGGCCGTCGCCCGGTCTAATGTATTAACGCGTTAGCACATTAGTGCGCTGGGTCGGCCTTCGAGGCGGTCCGCGCGCCGGACCGGCCGCAACCGGTTCGGTTCCCTGTTTCCCGCGCGGCCTCGCGCAACCGCAACCCCGGATCCGAACCCCGTCCATGAAGCGCCGCGCCGTCGCCACCGTCGAAGCCACCGAAGACGCCCTCGGCGAACTCGCCGCGGCCCTGTCCGCGTTGCGCGCGCCGGAGCAGGTGCGCGCCTTCCTCGAAGACCTGTGCACCCCGGCCGAACTGGAAGCGATGAGCGACCGCTGGCGGGTGGTGCCGTTGCTCGACGAGGGCGTGCCGTACCGCGAGATCCACGAGCGCACCCAGGTCAGCGTGACCACCATCGGCCGGGTCGCGCGCGTGCTCGAGCGCGGCGCCGGCGGCTACGCCGCGGCCCTGCAGCGCCGCGGCCCGCGACATCGCTGACGGCCGCTGCATCCGCCGCCGCCGGCGTCCGCCGGCCCGCACCGCCCACGCCTTCCCCCGAGACCGAGTCCATGAGCCCTCCCGCCAGTGCCGCCGTGCGCGACCGCCTGCGCATCGCGATCCAGAAGTCCGGCCGCCTCGCCGACCCGGCCCGGCAACTGCTCGCCGCCTGCGGTCTGAGCTGGCGCGAGAGCCGCGACCGCCTGTTCTGCTACGGCGAAACCCTGCCGGTGGACCTGCTGCTGGTGCGCGACGACGACATCCCCGGACTGATCGCCGACGGCGTCTGCGACCTCGGCGTGGTCGGCCGCAACGTGCTGCTGGAACAGGACGGCGACCGCCGCGGCAACGGCCGCGCGCCGGCGTTCCGCGAATGGCGCGCGCTCGGTTTCGGCGGCTGCCGCCTGGCCATCGCCGTGCCCGACGCCTGGCAATGGCAGGGGTCGCAGGACCTGGCCGGCAAGCGCATCGCCACCAGCTATCCGGCGCTGCTGACGCAGTGGCTGGCGCAGCAGGGCGTGGACGCGCAGGTGGTACTGCTGTCGGGTTCGGTGGAGATCGCCCCGCGCCTGGGCCAGGCCGAGGCGATCTGCGACCTCGTCTCCAGCGGCGCCACGCTGTCGGCCAACCAGCTCAAGGCGGTGCAGACGCTGGTCGAGAGCGAGGCGGTGCTGGCCGGGCCGGTCGACCGCTTCGACGACGTGCGCGGCGAACTGGCCGACCTGCTGCTGCGCCGGCTCGACGGCGCGCTGCGCGTGCGCAACAGCAAGCTGCTGATGTTCCAGGCGCCGCGCGGCCTACTGAGCGAACTGCTGCCGCTGCTGCCCGATGCCGAACAGCCCACGGTGATGCGCCTGGACGACGGCGACGACGTCGCCCTGCAGGCGCTGTGCCACGGCGCGGTGACCTGGCAGCGGCTGGAGGAACTCAAGCGCGCCGGCGCGCGCGGGCTGATGGTGCTGCCGGTGGAAGGGATGCTGGCATGAACCTCCCCGCGACCGCCGCTGCGATGCAGCGCTACCAGTGGGGCGCGTTGAGCGCCGACGCGCGCGCGCAGGCGCTGCGCCGTCCGGCCCAGGAAACCCGCCAGGCCACCGCCGACGCGGTCGCCGCGATCCTGGCCGAGGTGCGCGCCGACGGCGACGCCGCGCTGCGCCGCTTCGGCCAGCGCTTCGACGGCGTCGCGCTGGAATCTTTCGCCGTCGGCCAGGCCGAATTCGAAGCCGCCGACGCCGCGTTGAGCGCGCAACTGCGCGCCGCGATCGACGAGGCCGCGCGCCGGATCGAACGCTTCCACGCCGCCGGCATGACCCCGGCCTACGCCCTGGACACCGCCGAGGGCGTGCGCTGCGAGCGCGTGCTGCGGCCGATCCCGCGGGTCGGCCTGTACGTGCCGGCCGGTTCCGCGCCGCTGCCCTCGACCGCGTTGATGCTCGGCGTGCCGGCGCGGCTGGCCGGCTGCCGCGAGGTGGTGCTGTGCACGCCGCCGCGCAAGGACGGCAGCGCCGACCCGGCGGTGCTGTATGCGGCGCGGCGTTGCGGCATCGGCAAGGTCTACAAGGTCGGCGGCGCCCAGGCGATCGCGGCGATGGCGTTCGGCAGCGACAGCATCGGCAAGTGCGACAAGCTGTTCGGCCCGGGCAACGCCTACGTCACCGAAGCCAAGCGCCAGGTCGCGCTGCTGGAAGGCGGCGCCGCCATCGACATGCCGGCCGGGCCGTCGGAAGTGCTGGTGATCGCCGACGCCGGCGCGCGCGCCGACTTCGTCGCCGCCGACCTGCTGTCGCAGGCCGAGCACGGCGCCGACTCGCAGGTGATCCTGCTCAGCGACGACGCGGCCCTGCTCGATGCGGTCGATGTCGAACTCGAACGCCAGCTGGCGCGGCTCTCGCGCGCCGACACCGCGCGCGCGGCGCTGGCCAAGTCGCGCTCGATCCAGGTCGATTCCATCGCCAGCGCGATGCAGGTCAGCAACCGCTACGCGCCCGAGCACCTGATCCTGGCCCTGCGCGACGCGCGCGCGTGGCTGGCGCAGGTCGAGGCCGCCGGTTCGGTGTTCCTCGGCGACTGGGCGCCGGAAGCGCTGGGCGATTATTGCAGCGGCACCAACCACGTCCTGCCGACCAGCGGCGCGGCGCGCTATTCCGGCGGCCTCAACGTCGCAAGCTTCCAGGTCGCGATCACGGTGCAGGAAGTGCAGCCGCGCGGGCTGCAGGAAATCGGCCCCTGCGCGGTGGTGCTGGCGCAGGCCGAAGGGCTGGACGCGCACCGCGAGGCGGTGGCGTTGCGGCTGGCGGCGCTGGCCGAGGCCGCGGCCCCGGCGCAGCGCGCCTGAGCGAGTCCGTCCGGCCCGGCGCCGGACGATTGCAGAACCAAGCACAACGGATCACCGGCCCGACCATGTCCCAGACCCGCGACGACAATCCCCTCGACCTGCTGCGCGAAGACCTGCGCGATTTCGCCGGCTACAAGTCGGCGCGCAGCGACAAGCGCAGCGGCCGGGTCTGGCTCAACGCCAACGAAGCGGCCTGGCCGAGCGTGGCCGACTGCGACGGCGCGGTGCGCCGCTATCCCGATCCGCAGCCGCCGGCGCTGCGCGAGGCGCTGGCGCGGCTGTACGGCTGCGCGCCGGAGCAGTTGCTGGCCGGGCGCGGCAGCGACGAGGGCATCGACCTGCTGGTGCGCGCGTTCTGCCGCCCCGGCGGCGACGCCATCGTCATCGCGCCGCCGACCTTCGGCATGTACGCGGTCAGCGCGCGCCTGCACGGCGCGCGCGTGGTCGATGTGCCGTTGTGCGATTGCGCCGAAGGCTTCGTCTGCGATTTCGACGCGCTGGCCGAGGCCGCCGAGCGCGAGGCGGCCAAGCTGGTGTTCGTGTGTTCGCCGGGCAATCCCTCCGGCACCCTGCTGCCGCTGGCGTCGATCGACGCGCTGGCGCAGCGCCTGAGCGGCCGCGCCATCGTCGTGGTCGACGAGGCCTACATCGAATTCGCCGACGGCGAATCGGCGGTGAGCCTGCTGCGGCGCCGGCGCAACGTCGCGGTGCTGCGCACCCTGTCCAAGGCCCACGCGCTGGCCGCCGCGCGCATCGGCAGCACCATCGCCGACGCCGGGGTGATCGCCGCGCTGCAGCGCTGCCAGGCGCCGTATCCGCTGCCCACGCCGTGCGTCAACTTGACCCTGCGCGCGCTCGGCGAGGTGCCGGGCAATACCACCAAGGCGCGCGTGGCCACCGCCATGTGCGAACGCGACACGTTGTTCCAGGCCTTGCAGGGCCTGCCCGGCGTGCGCCGGGTGTATCCCTCGCAGGCCAATTTCCTGCTGCTGCGCTTCGACGACGCCCAGGCCGCGCTCGACGCCCTGCTCGACGCCGGCGTGGTGGTGCGCGACTTCCGCCACGCGCCGGGGCTGGACGATGCGCTGCGCATCAGCCTGGGCACGCCGGAGCAGAACGCTGCGGTGATTGAAGTGCTAGGGCGCGCGCTGCGCGCCTCGGCGGCGGTCGCGACCGGAGCGGCGGCATGAGCGCGCTCAAGCCGGTCCTGTTCGTCGACCGCGACGGCACCCTGATCGAGGAGCCGGCCGACTTCCAGATCGACAGCTACGCCAAGCTGCGCTTCGTGCGCGGGGTGATCCCGGCGCTGCTGAAACTGCGCGACGCCGGCTATGAATTCGTCATGGTCACCAACCAGGACGGCCTGGGCACCGAGTCGTTCCCGCGCTGGGCCTTCGACGGCCCGCACCAGCTGATGATGCAGGTGTTCGAAAGCCAGGGCATCGCGTTTCGCGACGTGCTGATCGACACCAGCTTCGCGGCCGAGAACCTGCCCACGCGCAAGCCCGGCATCGGCCTGGCGCTGCCGCTGCTGAAGGATCGCGGCATCGACTGGGAACGATCGGCCATGGTCGGCGACCGCGAGACCGACAACGGCTTCGCCGCTAACCTCGGCATCCGCGCGTTCCAGCTGCGCACGGCCGAGTTCGGCGGCGAGTGGGACTGGGCCGGCATCGCCCACGTCCTGGCCGATCGTCCGCGCACCGCGCGGGTCGCGCGCAACACCAAGGAAACCCGGATCGAGGTGAAGGTCGATCTGGACCGCGCCGCCGAACCCAAGGTCGCGACCGGCCTGGGCTTCTTCGACCACATGCTCGAGCAGCTCGGCAAGCACGGCGGCTTCGCCCTGGAGCTGCGCTGCGAGGGCGACCTGCACATCGACGAGCACCACACCATCGAGGACAGCGCGCTGGCGCTGGGGCAGGCGCTGCGCGAGGCGCTCGGCGACAAGCGCGGCATCGGCCGCTACGGGTTCGAGCCGCGCGCCGCTGGCGGCGACGGATCCGAGCCGCCGGCGCACGAATTCGTGCTGCCGATGGACGAGACCCTGGCGCGCGCCGCGCTGGATTTCTCCGGCCGTCCGTACTTCGTCTTCGCCGGCAGCTTCGCCCGCGACAGGGTCGGCGACTTCCCGACCGAACTGCTGGCGCATTTCTTCCGCTCGCTGTGCGAAACCGCCGGGCTCAATCTCAACCTGAACGTGGAAGGTGATAACGATCACCACAAGATAGAGGCTTGTTTCAAGGCCGTCGCGCGCGCGCTGCGCCAGGCCATCGCCCGTCAAGGGCGCGAACTCCCGAGTACGAAGGGAGTTCTGTGATGACGGTTGTAGCTGTCATCGATTCGGGTGGGGGGAACATCGGCTCGGTGCGTTATGCATTGGAGCGGCTGGGTGCGCGGTCGGTATTGACCGCGGACCCTGCAACGATCGCCTCAGCCGATCGCGTGATCCTGCCAGGCGTGGGCGCCGCCGCCCCCGCGATGGCGCGTCTGCGCGAACTCGACCTGGTCGCCACGATCCGCCGCTTGCAGCAGCCGCTGCTCGGGATCTGCCTGGGCATGCAGCTGTTGTACGAGTCCTCGGAGGAGGGCGAGGTCGAATGCCTCGGGCTCCTTCCGGGCCGTATCACCAAGCTGCCCCCCGGACCAGGAGTACGAGTGCCTCATATGGGATGGAATCTCCTTCAGAAGCATGAATCGAACGCCGGCGCGCGTTTGCTGGCCGGCATCGGCGAGCGCGACCAGGCCTATTTCGTGCACAGCTACGCCGCCCCCGTCACCGCCGACACCCTGGCCAGCGCCAGCTACGGCCGCCGCTTCACCGCGGTCGCCGGGCGCGGACGCTGCTTCGGCGCCCAGTTCCACCCGGAGCGCTCGGCCGCGGTCGGCTCGCGCCTGCTCGCCAACTTCCTGGCGCTGGAGGCATGAACATGGGCAACAGCACCCTCTACCCCGCGATCGACGTTCGCGACGGGCGCGTCGTGCGCCTGCACCAGGGCGACTACGCCCAGGAAACCCGCTACGAGACCGAACCGCTGGCGCTGGCCACGCGCTACGCCGAGGCCGGCGCCAAGTGGCTGCACCTGATCGACTTGGACGCCGCGCGCTACGGCGGCTACACCCTGGCGCCGCTGCTGCGCGCGATCACCACCTCCAGCTGGATGCGGGTGCAGACCGGCGGCGGCGTGCGCAGCGAGGCCGACGTGGAAGCCATCCTCGACGCCGGCGCCGACCGGGTCGTGGTCGGCTCGCTCGCGGTCAAGGACCCGGACCTGGTGATCGCCTGGCTCAAGCGCTTCGGTTCCGAGCGCATCACCATCGCCCTGGACGTGCGCCAGAACGAGCGCGGCGAATGGGAACTGCCGGTCGCCGGCTGGACCCAGGACAGCGGCGTGCGCCTGGAACCGTTGCTGGAGCGCTACGCCCAGGCCGGCCTGCGCCACCTGCTGTGCACCGACGTCTCCCGCGACGGCACCATGGCCGGGCCGAACCTGGACCTGTACAAGCACATCCGTGAGATCGCGCCGGACGTGCAGCTGCAGGCCTCCGGCGGCATCCGCGACATCGCCGACATCGTCGCCGCCGACAGCATCGGCTGTTCCGGCGCGGTGCTCGGCAAGGCGCTGATCGAGGGCCGCTTCCAACTCACCGATGCCTTGAAGCAGGTACGCCGTTGCTGAACTCCACGCTCCTGAGCCGCCGCATCGTGCCCTGCCTCGACGTCCGCGACGGACGCGTGGTCAAGGGCGTGCGCTTCCGCGACCACGTCGACATGGGCGACATCGTCGAACTGGCGCTGCGCTACCGCGACGAAGGCGCCGACGAGCTGGTGTTCTACGACATCGCCGCCAGCCCGCAGGGGCGCAGCGTGGATCGCGATTGGGTCGAGCGGGTCTCGCGCGCGATCGACATCCCGTTCTGCGTGGCCGGCGGCATCCGCTCGGTCGCCGACGCGCGCGGCGTGCTCAACGCCGGCGCGGACAAGATCTCGATCAACACGCCCGCGCTGGAGCGGCCTGAGCTGATAAGCGAAATCGCCGCCGAATTCGGCGTGCAGTGCGTGGTGGTCGGGATCGACAGCCTGCGCGATCCCGACGGCCAGTGGCGGGTGCGCCAATACACCGGCGACCCTTCGCGCACCCAGGCCTTGCCCAAGCGCACGCTGGATTGGGTGGTCGAGGCGCAACGCCTGGGCGCGGGCGAGATCGTGCTCAACTGCATGGGCAGCGACGGCGTGCGCAGCGGCTACGACATCGAGCAACTGCGCGCGGTGCGCGCGATCTGCGAGGTGCCGCTGGTCGCCTCCGGCGGCGCCGGCGCGATCGAGCACTTCGGCGACGTGTTCCTGCGGGCCGACGTCGACGCGGCGCTGGCGGCGAGCGTGTTCCACTCCGGCAGCATCCGCATTCCCGCGCTCAAGCGCGCGCTGAGCGGGCAGGGCGTGCCGGTGCGCGAGCTGCACTGATGGACGCGACGCTGAGCCCGCAAGAGATCGACGCGCTGGACTGGGACAAGCAGGACGGCCTGTTGCCGGCCGTGGTCCAGGACGCGGCCAACCTGCGCGTGCTGATGCTCGGCTACATGGACCGCGCCGCGCTGGACGCGACCCTGGCCAGCGGCCACGTCACCTTCTTCAGTCGCAGCAAGCAACGGCTGTGGACCAAGGGCGAGAGCTCGGGCCACTTCCTCGACCTGGTCTCGATCGAGACCGACTGCGACCGCGACACCTTGCTGGTGCGCGCGCTGCCGCACGGGCCGACCTGCCACCTCGGCCGCGACAGCTGTTTCCCGTCCGCGCCCGGCGACGGCCTGGCGTTCCTCGCCGAACTCGACGCGCTGGTCGCGACCCGCGAGCGCGAACGCCCGGCCGGCAGCTACACCACCGGCCTGTTCGAACGCGGCGTGCGCGCGATCGCGCAGAAGGTCGGCGAGGAAGGCGTGGAGACCGCGCTGGCGGCGGTGGCCCAGGACGAGGCCGCGTTGGCCGGCGAGGCGGCCGATCTGCTGTTCCATCTGCAGGTGTTGCTGCGCGCGCGCGGCCTGTCGCTGGCCGATGCGGTGGCGGTGCTGCAACAGCGCCACGGCAAACCGCATCGCGGGTTCACGTCGGCCGAGTAGCTCACTTGGGATGCAGCTTTCGTCGCTGCGGCTATTGCGCGGTCGCGGCTTGCGCCGCTCCTACAGGTAGCCCATGCCGCAGCCGAAGCCCTGTAGGAGCGGCGCAAGCCGCGACCGCGCCAACGCGACCACGACGAAACCGGCCGACGCCCGTGCCGCCCTCACGCCTCATCGCGGACGCCCACCGGCCTGATTGCGCCAGCCGCGGCCCCGCGCCCCGCCCGCGCCCGCCGCATAATGCCGGCTTCGTTCCGGAGACCGTTTCATGCGCCTGCGCGTCTGCATCCTCGCCCTGTCCCTGTCCGTCGCGATGCCGTCGGCGTTGGCCCAGTCGCTGCCCGCGCCGTGCGAAGGCGGCACGGTGTTCGAGGACCGCAACGGCAACGGCCGCCGCGATCCGGGCGAGCCCGGGTTGGCCGGCCAGCGCGTCTCCGACGGCCGCGGCATCGTCCTGACCGACGCCCAGGGCCGCTACACCCTGCCGCTGCGCGAGCGCGGCAGCCAGTTCGTGATCAAGCCGGCCGGCTATCGCCTGGCCGCGCGCGCCGACAGCGGCCTGCCGGACTACTGGCTCAACACGACCCTCGCCGAGGGGCCGGCGCTGAAGTACGGCGGCATGCCGCAGGCCGCGCCGACCTGCCGCGATTACCCGTTGATTCCCGAACCGCGCACGCCGCGCGGCGGCGATCTCGACGTGCTGGTGTTCGCCGACCCGCAGACCAAGAGCGCGACCGACGTCGGCTACTACCGCCGCAGCATCGTCGAACCGCTGCGGGCGCAGCGCAAAGGCCGCGCGCCGCTGGCCGACCTCGGCCTGACCCTGGGCGACCTGACCCACGACGATCTGTCGCTGTACCCGCGGATCAACGCCGTCACCGCGAGCCTCGGCGTGCCGTGGCTGCATGCGCCCGGCAACCACGATCTCGACTTCGACGCCAAGGACGACGAGGACTCGCTGCTGAGCTACCGCCACGTCTACGGCCCCGACACCTACGCCTGGGAAGAGGCGCAGGCGAACTTCGTGGTGCTCGACGACGTGGTCTATCGGCCCGGCTCCAAGCCCGAGTACATCGGCGGGCTGCGGCCGGACCAGTTCGCGTTCCTCGAAGCCTACCTGGCCGCCGCCGACAAGCGCCGGTTGCTGGTGCTGGCGATGCACATCCCGCTGTTCGACGCCGCGCCGGGCCGGGAAAGCTTCCGCCACGCCGACCGCGAGCGCCTGTTCGGCCTGCTGCGCGAGTTCCCGCACGTGCTGGTGCTCAGCGGCCACAGCCACGCCCAGCGCCACGTCTATCACAATGGCGACAGCGGCTGGCGCGGCGCCGCGCCGCTGCACGAGTACAACGTCGGCGCGGCCTGCGGCGCGTTCTGGTCCGGGATCAAGGACGCGCAGGGCCTGCCCGACGCGACCATGAGCGACGGCACGCCCAACGGCTACGCGCGCCTGCGCGTGCGCGCCGATGCCGGCTACGCGCTGAGCTGGCACCCGGCGCCGTCGGCGGGCCGCGCGCTCGACACGGCCGCGGTCGCCAACGACTACCTGCGGCTGTATGCGCCCAAGGCGCTGCGCCAGGGCTCGTATCCGATCCGCGATGTCTACGCCAACGTGTTCATGGGCCGCGACGACAGCCGCGTGGAGTACCGCATCGACGGCGGCGATTGGAAGCCGATGCGCCGCGTGGCTCAGCCCGACCCGGCGCTGCTGGCCGAGAACGCGCGCGACGACGCGGCCGCGCAGCTGCGCGCTTACGACCGCTCCGCGACCGCCACGCCGACCCCGCACCTGTGGAGCGCGCTGCTGCCGACCGACCTGGCCGTCGGCGAGCACGCGGTCGAGGTGCGGGCGTTCGACGCCTGGCAGGGCGAGCAGCGCCTGGGCACCGCCTACCGCCTGCTGGACGCCGCGCCATGAGCGCCAAGCCGACCGGGCCGGCCGACGACCTGCCGGTGATCGCGTTCGACGACGCGGCCGCGTTCGAGCGCTGGCTGGAAACGCCGCCGGCCAAGCGCGGCTTGTGGCTGAAGATCGCCAAGAAGGGCAAGGGCGCGGTCACCGTCGACTACGCGCAGGCGCTGGACGTGGCGCTGTGCCACGGCTGGATCGACGGACAGAAGCGCAGCCTGGACGAGGTCTATTTCCTGCAGCGCTTCGTGCCGCGGCGGCCGCGCAGCCTGTGGTCGCAGATCAACATCGGCAAGTGCGAGGCGCTGATCGCGCAGGGACGCATGCGGCCGGGCGGGCAACGCGAGATCGACGCCGCCCGCGCCGACGGGCGCTGGGCCGCGGCGTACGCGTCGTCGAGCAAGATCGAGGTGCCGCAGGACCTGGCCGCGGCGCTGGCGAAGTCGCCGAAGGCGCGCGAGTTCTTCGAAGGACTGGACGCGGGCAACCGCTACGCCGTGTTGTGGCGGGTGCACACAGCGAAGAAGGCCGAAACGCGCGCGGCGCGGATCGCGAAGCTGGTGGAGATGTTGGGGCGGGGCGAGAAGATCCACGGTTGAACGAGGCGGTCGGCCGAATGCCCGATCTCCATGCTCCGTCATTCCGGCGAAAGCCGGAATCCGTTTTGCTGTTGCGCTGGTTCGATTCTCGCAAGCGATGCGCTTGTCCGCTGGCGGTGCTGGGCAAGAGCAAAATGGATTCCGGCTTTCGCCGGAATGACGAGGGGGAGGGCGTCGTAGCCGAAGTGCGGGACGTTGTCCGTATCCACATGCGCATGCGTGTCCGTGCCCGAGTCTGTGTCCGAGTCCGAGTCCGCGTTTGAATTCAAGTTTGAATTCGAGTCCGCGGCAGCCTGAAATGATCGCCACACGACACCGACCGCCGCTCCATACGCCGCCCCCGCAACGAGAATTGACGCGCGCTTTACGCGCCCGCCGGCCGCGCCGCATAGCGCCTTTATGCCGCGCGTTCCTACAGTGATGGCCACGGCGCACCGTCCCGCGTGCGCAGCGAGTCCGAACGTGTCGATCCTGATCCTGCGCGGCCCCCACACCGATGCCGCCGTCGATTCGATGGTCCCGCCGCTGGCCGGCGAAGTGCGCGCGACCCTGGTCGAGCGCGCCGCCGGCGCCGGCAAGGCGCTGGCGCTGCGCAGCTGTCGCAGCGAGAGCGAACTGGTCGAATGCCTGCGCAACATGCGCGCGGCCAACGCCGAGCTGCTGTTGCTCGACCCGGGCGCCTGCCTGCCGGCCAGCGCGGAACTGCGCGGCGCGCTGGAACAGCTGACGGTGCCGTACATCGAAGTCCACGACGACGACACCAACGCGCTGGAGCCGAGCCTGGCGCCCGGCTGCGGCCGTCGCCTGCGCCTGGTCCACGGCTATTCGGCGCAGAGCTACACCCTGGCGCTGTCGATCGCGCTGGAGCACCTGGGCTGCGCCGAAAGCGGCAACGACATCCACGTCGGCACCTGAGCCGGCACGGCCATGGACACGCACTACTGCTACTTCGCCGACTACGAAATCCTGGTCGGCGGGCGTTTCATCGTCTGGGGCCAGGCCACGCTGGACTATGCGCCGGACGAACCCGGACACTTCGACCCGGCCGAACTGCTGGACCGCATCCGTCGCCAGGCCGCGCACGCGCACGGCGTGGAGCGCGATGAAGTGCGGGTCCGCAATTTGAGTCGCCTGCTGTAGATCCGCGTGGCTTGATCGGCGGTGTTTGGCTCAGCGCCCGATGACCGAGCGTTGCGGGTCTCGCACGCGATGGCAGTGACGGCGTGGTTGCCTTTTCGCAGTCGCGGCTCGCGCCGCTCCTACATGGGCTACCTGTAGGAGCGGCGCGAGCCGCGACCGCGACACTGCATTTGCGACGAAGTCGGCGGTGGCCTGCGCAGGGCCCGGCAACCGCAGGTCGCAGGTTTCTCGCGCGATGGCAGCAGCGGCGTAGTTGTGTTTTCGCAGTCGCGGCTCGCGCCGCTCCTACAGGCAGCCCATGCGCCGGCGCGTCAGAGCTCGATCTGGTCGAACGAGGTCGCGCGCGGGTGGTCGTGGGTGGCGTCGCCTTCGCGCGGTTGCGGGTAGTCTTCGCGGCGGTCGATCAGCACGGTCTCCAGGCCGGCCTCGCGCGCGGCGTCGAGTTCTTCGACCACGTCGGACAGGAACAGGATCTCGTCGCCCGCCAGGCCGATGCTCTCGCGGATGCGCTCGTAGCTCGCCGCCTCGCGCTTGCCGCCGACTTCGGTGTCGAAGAAGCCGGAGAACAGCTCGGTCAGGTCGCCGGCGTCGCTGTGGCCGAACAGCAGGCGCTGCGCGGGCACGCTGCCGGAGGAATAGACGTACAGGCGCAGGCCGGCGTCCTTCCACTGGCGCAGCGCCGGCGCGGCGTCGGGGTACATGTGCGAGGTGAAGTCCGCGCTCTTGTAGCCGTCGGCCCAGATCATGCCTTGCAGGGCCTTGAGCGCGGTGTGCTTGCGGTCTTCGTCGATCCAGCCCTGCAGCACCTCGACGACGACCGAATCCTGGCACACGCCGCCGTGTTCCATCGCCACCGCGTCCAGCCACTTGCGCACGTTCGGCTCGCGCCCGCGCGCGGCGACGAAGCCCGGCAGGGCGCGGCGCGCGTAAGGGAACAGCACGTCCTTGACGAAGGAGATGCTGCTGGTGGTGCCTTCGATGTCGGTGAGGATGGCGCGGATGGGCATGGGGCGAGAAGTGAGCGTAGAGGAGTGAGGAGTGAGCGGAAGCGGCGGGCGAAGCGCGGGAGCGAACCGGAGCGGAGCGGCTTTCGCTCGCTCCTCACTCCTCTACGCTCGCGTCTCGCTTTCAGCCCGCCTGGCCTTTCTCGTAGCGCGGAAACTGCTGCGCGAGATCGGTGCCGGTGAAGTAGCCGACCCAGCCGTCCGGCTCGGTGAAGAAGCGGATCGCGACGAAGCTGGGCTCCGGGCCCATGTCGAACCAGTGCAGGGTGCTGTCGGGCACCGAGATCAGGTCGCCCTGTTCGCACTTGATCTCGTACACATTCGGTTCGACGTGCAGGGTGAACAGGCCCGAGCCGGCGACGAAGAAACGCACTTCGTCTTCCTTGTGGTAGTGCTCGTCGAGGAACTTGCCGCGCATGGTCTCGCGCTGCGGGTTGTCCGGGGCGATGCTGACCACGTCGACGGTCTTGAACCCGCGCTCGACAGTGATGCGGTCGATGTCGGCGCGATAGGCGTCCATGATCGTCTCCGGCGTGTCGCCCGGCTTGACCGGCTTGGACGCCTGCCACTGCTCGAAGCCGACGCCGATCTTGGCCAGTTCGCGCGCGATCTCGGCCTGGTCGCTGGTGCTCAGCTTCGGCGCGTCGGGCTGGTCTTCGCGGAAAATACGCAAGCGGCTCATCGGCGCAGCCTCCTCAGTTCGAGTTCGCAGCCCAGCAGGAATTCGAACGCCTCCAGGTGTCGCCGGGCCTCGCCCATGTCGCGGCCCCAGGCGTACAGGCCGTGGCCGTCGATCAGGTAGCCCCACAGGGTCTGCTGGTCCAGGGTCGCGTCGACCTGGGCGGCCAGGGTCGGCATGTCCTGAGTGTTGGGATAGACCGGCAGGTCCAGCTCGGTGTCGTGGGTGGTGGTGCCGGCGAAGGCCTTGAGCAGCTCGTAGCCTTCCAGGTGCACGTGGCCCTGGCCGGCGTACAGGCGAGAGGCCACGGTCTGGGTCTGCGAATGGGTGTGCAGGACGCAGCCGATCTCGGGGTAGCGCTTGTACAGCTGGGTGTGCAGCAGGGTCTCGGCGGACGGGCGGTGGCTGGTGGCGACCGGGGCGCCGTCGAGGTCGACGACCATGATGTCGTCTTCGGTCAGCCGGCCCTTGTCGCGGCCGGAGACGGTGATGGCCACGTGCTGGCCGTCGATGCGGCGCGAGAAGTTGCTGCTGGTGGCCGGGGTCCAGCCGCGCTGGGCCAGCTCGCGCACATTGACGATGATCTCGCCGGCGCAATGCGCCAGGCGCTGCGGATCGTAGGGCAGGGGGCTGTTCATGCCCGCCAGTTTAGCGCCCGGATGTGGCGGTTGCCTCGTTTTTGCCATAACGCAGCGTTATGGCGGCAGGCCTGCTCTTGTGGGAGGGCCTTCAGGCCCGATGCTTTTGTCTCAGGTCGCGGCGATCCCGCCGGACAGCGTCGGGCCTGAAGGCCCTCCCACAAGAGCCGCCCTACAAAAACCAAAGGCCGGCCCTGGGAGTCCCGGGGCCGGCCTCGTGGGGGCGTCCGCAATCAGCGCGACTTGCGCAGGAAGCTGTGGCGGAAACCGTAGGCGAAATAGATCGCGAAACCTATCCCGGTCCACACCGCCATCAGCATCCAGTTGTGCGCGCTCATCGTTGACAGCAGCACCAGGCAGCTGAGGATGCCGCTGATGCAGATCGGCCACGCGAACGGAATCCGGAACGGCCGCGGCAGGTCGGGCTGGGTGCGGCGCAGGATCAGCACGCCCAGGCAGACCGAGGCGAACGCGATCAGGGTGCCCATCGAGGTCATGTCGCCGAGGATGTCGAGCGGGAACAGCGCCGCCAGCAGAGCGATACCGATGCCGGTGATCACGGTGTTGATGTGCGGGGTGCGGTACTTGGGATGGATCTTGGTGAACACCGGCGGCAGCAGGCCGTCGCGGGCCATGATCATGAAGATGCGCGGCTGGCCGATGATCATCACCAGCACCACCGACGACAGCCCGACCAGGGCGCCGACCTCGACCACGATGCGCAGCCAGTTCAGCGCCGGATGCGCGGCGATCGCGGTCACCACCGGCTCGTCGGTGCCCAGGGTGTAGTACGGCGCCAGGCCCGTCATCACCGCGGCCATACCGATGTACAGCACGGTGCAGATCGCCAGCGAGGCCATCATGCCGATCGGCATGTCCTTCTGCGGCTTGTGCGATTCCTGCGCCGCCACCGACACCGCCTCGAAGCCGATGTAGGCGAAGAACACCATCGAGGCGCCGCGCAGCACGCCTTCCCAGCCGTACTTGCCGTGGCCCTGCGATTCGGGGATGAACGGCTGCCACAGGTCCGGGTTCACGTACTTCCAGCCGACCGCGATCACCAGCACGATCAAGCCCGACTTGAGCACCACCATCGCCATGTTCATGGCCGAGGACTTGCGGATGCCGACGTAGCACAGCCAGGTCAGCAACAGCACGATCGCCGCCGCCGGCAGGTTGGCGATGGCGCCGGTCGGGCGCAGCTTGGCGTCCAGCGGCGCCTGCACCAGCGCCGCGGGCAGCGTTATGTCGAAGTGTTGCAACAGACTGAGGAAGTAGCCGGTCCAACTGACCGCCACCGCCGAGGCCGATACGCCGTATTCCAATATCAGCATCCAGCCGATGAACCACGCGGCCAGTTCGCCGAGGGTGGCGTAGGTGTAGGTGTAGGCGCTGCCGGAGACCGGCACCATCGCCGCGAATTCGGCGTAGGCCAGCGCGCAGAAGGTGCAGCAGATCGCCGCGAGCACGAACGACAGCATGATCGCCGGCCCCGCGTGCTCGGCCGCGGCCTTGCCGGTGATCACGAAGATGCCGCCGCCGATCACCGCGCCGATGCCCAGCGCGGTCAGGCCCCAGGGGCCGAGGGTGCGGTGCAGGCTCAGCCCTTCGGCCTCGGTGTGGGCGGCGTGCGGGTGTTTGGTCGCCCGGAGTTGTTCCAGCATGGTGGTTCGTCCTGGTGTTGCGTCTGTCCGCGCGCTGCGTCTGTCCGATCCGTCATTCCCGCGAAAGCGGGAATCCAGGGCTTCACCGATGCAAGACTCTGAAGTCTCTGGATTCCCGCTTTCGCGGGAATGACGGCTTCGGGCGAGGCCTGTCTGAGATGAAGCCGGACGCGATGGAAACGTGCCGCTGTAAAAGGAAAAAGGCCGGCGGGATATCCCGCCGGCCTCGAATCATGAAAGCGCCGGGTTCAGGCCTTGCCGCCCGCCGCCTTGCGCAGCTTGCTGTTGTGGTAGCCGTAGCCGAAGTAGATCAGCATGCCGATCGCGGTCCAGCCGGTCATCAGGTGCCAATGCTCGGAGAACGGCTTCCAGAACAGGTACAGACACGCGGCGGCGCCGAGCGGGCAGACCACGACGGCCAGCGGCACGCGGAACGGACGCGGCAGGTCGGGGCGGGTGTTGCGCAGGATCAGCACGCCGACGCAGACCGTGGCGAACGCCAGCAGGGTGCCCATCGACACCAGTTCGCCGAGCAGGTTGATCGGGAACAGGCCGGCCAGGATGCAGGCGAACACGCCGACGATGATCGTGCCCACGTACGGGGTCTGGAACTTCGGATGCACCTTGGCGAAGAACTGCGGCAGCAGGCCGTCTTTCGCCATCGAATAGAAGATGCGCGGCTGGCCCATCAGCATGACCAGGATCACCGAGCTGAGGCCGGCGATGGCGCCGATTTCGACCACCAGCTTCAGCCAGCCCAGCGCCGGATAGGCTTCCAGCGCGGTCGCGACCGGCTTGGGCGTGCTCAGCATGTGGTACGGCAGCAGGCCGGTCAGCACGCCGGAGACGATGATGTAGATGATGGTGCAGATCACCAGCGAGCCGAGGATGCCGATCGGCATGTCGCGCTGCGGGTTCTTGGCTTCGCCGGCGGCGGTGGAGACCGCGTCGAAACCGATGTAGGCGAAGAACACCACCGAGGCGCCGCGGATCACGCCGTCGATGCCGTACTTGCCGGGCCCCTGGCTTTCCGGAATGAACGGCACCCAGTTGTCCGGGTTGACGTACTTGGCGGCGAAAGCGACGAACAAGGTGATCACCACGACCTTGATCGCGACGATGATCGTGTTGATGAAGGCCGACTGGGTGATGCCGACGTAGCACAGGCCGCTGAGCGCGGCGACGATGACCACCGCCGGCAGATTGACCAGGCCGCCGGTGTAGACGAACGCGCCGTCGACCATGTTGAGCGGCGCGGCCGACAGCGACGCCGGCAGGCCGACGCCGAAAGTCGTCAGCAGGCTGTTGAGGTAGCCCGACCAGCCCACCGCGACGGTGGACGCGGCGAACAGGTATTCCAGCACCAGGTTCCAGCCGATGAACCAGGCGACGAACTCGCCGAGCGTGGCATAAGAATAGGAGTAGGCGCTGCCCGACACCGGCAGCATCGCCGAGAACTCGGCGTAGCACAGGCCCGCCAGCGCGCAGGCGATGCCGGCGACGACGAAGCTCAGCACGATCGCCGGGCCGGCGTGCTCGGCCGCGGCGTGGCCGGAGAGGACGAAGATGCCGGCGCCGATGACCGCGCCGATGCCCAGCATCACCAATTGGGTCGCGGTCAGAGACCGTTTCAGCGTTGCCTCGCCCTGGAGGCTGCCCTCTACGGGCTCGCCGGCGTCCACATGGCCGGCGGGTGCCACCGGCTTGGTGATGAACAGGCCTCTCGACATCGAACTCCCCTCTCTCTCGTAAGAAGTGATCTGTGCCCGTCGTTCTGGCGACGACGATGACTCGCACCCGGAGCGGGGCGGCGGGCCACCTTAACTCAGGGTGTAAATAAGCGGCAAGCGCACACGGTCATGGTCCCGGCGGCGATAATCCCGGCTCCCCGTTCCTGAATCGCCAGCCCCTCTCCATGCCAGCGCAACGCCCCGACGCCATCGCCGAACTTCGTTCCACACTGAGCGACTATGCCCGGCGCTGGCCGGAAGAAGCCGGACATACGGCGCCGTTCCTGGAACTGCTGGCCGAGACCGACGAAGCGCGTGGTGCGCTGCAGCACGACGCTGCCGTATGGCCGGACCCGTTCCGGCGCGAGCGCCTGGCCGGCCACTTCACCGGCAGCGCGTGGCTGGTCGACCGCGCCGGCGCGCGCGTGTTGCTGACCCACCACCGCAAGCTCGGCCGCTGGCTGCAGCTCGGCGGCCACGCCGACGGCGACCGCGACCTGGCCGCGGTCGCGCTGAAGGAAGCCGAAGAGGAATCCGGGCTCGCCGGCCTCAGCGTGGAGCCGGAGCTGTTCGACCTCGACCGCCACTGGATTCCCGAGCGCGGCGACGTGCCCGGCCATTGGCATTACGACCTGCGCTATGTGGTGCGCGCGGGCGACAGCGAAGCGTTCGTGGTCGGCGAAGAATCGCTGGCGCTGGCCTGGCGCGAGATCGACGCGGTGCTGGCCGATCCGGACAGCGACGACTCGATGCGGCGGCTGGCGCGCAAGTGGCTGGCGCGCGGCGGCTGAGCGCGGTCTGCACAAGCGGTCGCCCGCGCGGCGGCGCCCCGATGCGGGGGCGGGCGGTCGACTCGCCGGACTGCGACGCAGCCTCCGGCGCTTGCGCGGCCTGCGCCTGCGATGCGCAGGCAACTGCGCTACGCTGAGCCCCTCTTCCGCCCGCGCCGCCGCATGTCGACCAAACGCTCGGCCCCGAACGAAACCGGCTACGGCGGCGATTTGCGCGGCATCGGCCGCCTCACCATCGACGCGATCACCGGCGTCGCCGATCTGGTCGAATCCGTCCACGCCACCATCGCCGCTTTGCCCGGCCCGTTCGGCGCGCCGGTCTACGACCCGACCCGCGGCCTGACCGGGCAGGTGTATCGCGGCGTGCGCGGCGTCGCCCGTCTGGTCGGCGGCGCGCTGGACCTGGGACTGGCGCAGGTCGCGCCGTGGCTGGACCGGATCGAATCGTTGCCGCAACGCGACGCGGCGATCAGCGCGCTCAACGGCGTGCTCGGCGATCACCTCGACGAAACCGGCAACCCGCTGGCCATCGGCATGCGCCTGTGCAGCGGCGGCCGGCCGTTGCCGTCGGGCCGCAAGGCCTTGGGCGCGGCGCTGCCGCAGGCCGGCGGCAAGTTGGTCGTATTCGTCCACGGCCTGTGCATGAACGACCGGCAGTGGCGCTGGAACGGCCACGATTACGGCGCCGAGCTGGCGCGCGACGCGGGTTGGACGCCGGTCTATCTGCGCTACAACAGCGGCCGCCACATTTCGTTCAACGGCCGCGATTTCTCCGCCCGGCTGGAACGCTTGCTGCGCGATTGGCCGGTGCCGGTGGAACGCCTGGCGATCGTCTGCCACAGCATGGGCGGCCTGGTCGCGCGCAGCGCCTGCCACGCCGCCGCGCAGGCGCGGCATGGCTGGATCGACAAGCTCGACAGCCTGGTGTTTCTCGGCACGCCGCATCAGGGCGCGCCGCTGGAACGCGCCGGCAGCTGGTTCGACACGGTGATCCAACTGAGCCCGTACACCGCGCCGTTCGCGCGCCTCGGCAAGATCCGCAGCGCCGGCATCCAGGACCTGCGCCACGGCAACCTGCTCGATTCAGACTGGCGCGCGCACGCCGACCGCAAGCGCGCCGGCGCCGACGCGCGCGCCGACACCCGCACGCCGGTGCCGTTGCCCAAGGGCGTGCGCAGCTACGCGATCGCGGTGTCGACCGACGCCCGGCGCGCGCGCGACCAGGGCGATCAGCGCCGCGACGACCCGCCGTCGGGCGACGGGCTGGTGCCGGTCGCCAGCGCGCTGGGCCGGCACCGCAATCCCGCGTTCGACCTGCGCATTCCCGCGTCGCGGCAATGGCTGGGCTACGGCCTGCATCATCTGGACTTGCTCGGCGATGCGCAGGTGTATGCGCAGCTGCGGCGCTGGCTGAAGCCCGCGCGGCGCTCGCGCACGACATGAGCGCCATCGCGCAAGCTGCCGGCAGCGACACCGATCTCGGCCACCGCATCCTCAAGGTCAACCACGCCGGCGAACACGGCGCGGTCAACATCTACGCCGGCCAGATCCGCATGGCCCGGCTCACCGCGCCGCATCTGCTGCAAGAACTGAGCGCGTTCCGCGCCGACGAACAACGCCACCGCGCGCTGTTCCGGGCCGAACTCGAACGCCGCGGCCGCGCGCGCTGCCGCAGCTATGGGCTGTGCGGCCTAGGCGGCTACGCTCTGGGCCTGATCACCGGCCTGTTCGGCGCCCGCGCCATCGCCGCGACCACGGTCGCGGTGGAGCGGGTGGTGCTGCGTCATCTGGCCCATCAGCTGGACCTGTTGAAAGGCCGCGACCCGGCGGCGGTGGCGGCGATTTCCGCGATCCTCGACGAAGAACGCGAACATCACGATACCTCGGCGGGGCACCTGCACGAAGACCGCTTCTGGTCGCGGTTGCTCTCGCCGGTGGTGTCGGCTTCGACCGAAACGGTGATCTGGCTGGGGATGAAGCTGTAGCGCGGCGGAACCGACGCCGTGCCGGGCGAGTTCGCGGTCGCGGCTCGCGCCGCTCCTACAGGAAACGCGACATCCGCAGCCCCCTGTAGCAGCGGCGCGAACCGCGACCGCGCCAACGCAACCACGACGCGCCGTTCACCGTGCCGCGCGACCGCAGACAACACGACTTACCCGAGCTTGCGCACCAAAACACTCCGCCAAGGCCGCCGTTCGCTATCGATGAAGCTTTCCCACTCGACCGCAAACCCGGCGCGCCGCAATCGCTCGTCCATCGCCGCCGCCGACCAGCGCACCACCCGGTAGTCGCCCGCATCGCCTTCCCACTCGTCGCCGTCGCCGAGCATGTGCGACAGCAGCGCGACGCCCTGCGCCGTCAGCGCCCGCGCCAGCTTGCGCAGCGCCTCATCGAGCTGGTCGCGTTCGAAGTGCTGCACCACGTACAGCAGCAAGATCCCGTCGTAAGTTCCCTCGATCTCGTCGCTCAGCAGATCCAGCGGATACGCCTGCTTGCCGCGTTCGATCTGAAACCGTACGAACGCC
Organism: Lysobacter enzymogenes; assembly: GCF_023617245.1. NCBI lineage: Bacteria > Pseudomonadati > Pseudomonadota > Gammaproteobacteria > Lysobacterales > Lysobacteraceae > Lysobacter > Lysobacter enzymogenes. The sequence goes on along the minus strand of NZ_CP067396.1, from coordinate 3,826,334 downwards.
GCGGTGACATCGGTGCGCCGCACCCGCGCGCCCAGGGTTTCGAGAAAATCGGCGTCCCAGCCCGGCCCCGAGCCGATCTCGAGCACCCGCGCCGGCGGCGCCAGGGCGGCGGCGAAGCGGCGCAAATCCGCGGCCGCCTGCGGCGACGGCGTGGCCGGCACTGCGGCGGCGTAGCCGCGCGCATAGCCTTCGTACGCCGCGACGGTGCGGCGGTTGTTGCGATGGTCGGCGTCGGTCATCGGCGGGCTCCGGCTAAGGCTGGCGACACCGTAGCAAAGCGGCGGCGCGGGATCGCCACCGCTCGTCCGCGACGCCGCGCGCCGCGTCCGCCGAGCGTGTTCGCAGTGCGCCGCGCCGGCGCGCCGCGCGCCGGCCGGCATCGTGCGCGCGGCCACCGGCCCGCTGGGCGGGCGGCCGCGCGCTGCCGCCGATCAGGCGCCGATCGCCGGATCGCTGACGCTGTGCTCGCCGTTCTCCGCATGGCCGGCGAAACGGCGCAGATAGCCCGCGTCCTTGTCCGAGGTCAGGCTGAGGTCGTACCAGCCGCGCGCGCCCGCGAGCGGCCAGCTGTCGCTTCGCTTGGCGCCCGGCGCCAGCGCGTAGCTGCGCGCGGCGGCGGCGCTGTAGCGGTTGGGCTTCAGCGTCAGCGTGCACGCGGCCTTGCCGGTGTTGACCAATTCGATCAGCAGGCGCCCGCCGGCGACGTCGTGGCGCACCGTCGCTTCCGGATTCGCGCCGTCGGCCGCCAGCGCCTTGTTGAGGTCGCCCTTGAACGCGCGCAGGAAACCGTTCGGACCGTACGCCGAGAGGTCGTAGAGACCCTTGGTGACCTGCCTGGCGCTCCAGTAGTCCGACAACGCCGTGCCCGCATCGAGGGTGTAGTACCAGGGGCCGTCGCTGCGGTTGCCCGCATAGACGTTGAAGCAGGCGCCGGCGACGCCGCTGTTGCCGAAGTCGAGCCAGTAGCGCCCGCTGGACGCTTCGATGCGCCCGCTCACCTGCAACTCGTACGGCAGCGCGCGCGCCGGGCGCTGGCCGCGCTCCTGCTTCGGCAGGCGCTGCTGCGCCGGCGGCTTGGGCGCGGCCAGGCGGCAGCTGGCATCGGCGTTGCTCATGCTGTCGTCGGTGTCCGGCAGCGCCGGCCACGCCGCGTTCGGGGTGGCGAAGTCGAACGCGGTGCTGAGGTCGCCGGCCACGGTGCGGCGCCACGCGCTGATGTTCGGCTCGGCGACGCCGAAGCGCGCTTCCAGGAAGCGCAGCACCGAGGTGTGGTCGAACACCTGCGAGTTGACCCAGCCGCCCTTGCTCCACGGCGAGATCACGAACATCGGCACGCGCACGCCCAGGCCGACCGGGATGCCGTTGTAGTTCTCGGTCGCGGTGTCGACCGTGCTCTTGCCCAGGTCGGCGTTGATCGCCGGCAGCGGCGCGGCGGCGTGGTCGAAGAAGCCGCCGTTCTCGTCGTAATTGATGATGAAGACGGTCTTCGACCAGACCTCGGGGTTGGCCACCAGCGCTTCCAGCAGGCGCGCGGTCAGCGATTCGCCGTAGGCCGGCGTGGCCTCGGGGTGTTCGCTCATGATGTAGGACGGCACGATCCACGACACCGCCGGCAGAGTGCCCTCGCGCACGTCCTTGGCGAACTCGGCGATCAGGTGCTCGCCGCGCGAGGTCTTGGCGTTGGCCTCGTTGGAGCCCGGCACGATCGCGCGGCCGCGCTTGTACAGCGGCGAATTCGTATCCAGCTTGCGGAACGCGGCGAAGTAGGCGAGCGAGTTGTCGCCGTAGTTGTCGTGCTCCTGGTAGACGCGCCAGGCGATGCCCTTGTCCTGCAGGCGCTCGGCATAGGTCTTCCACTTGTGCCCGGCGAAGGTCGGCTTGTCGCGGGCCATGTCGCCGGTCCAGTTGCCGTCGTCGGCGTTGTTGACCGCCTGCGCGCCGTAGTCGCCCACGGTCATGCCGCTGGTGCCGGTGAACAGGTGCATGCGGTTGGGATTGGTCGGGCCGTGGTGCGAGCAGTAATAGGCGTCGCAGACGGTGAACGCGTCGGCCAGCGCGTAATAGAACGGCATGTCCTCGCGGGTGAAGTGGCCCATGCACATCGGGCCCTTGACCGAAATCCAGGCGTTGTAGTCCTTCCAGCGCGAATACGCGCCTTTCCAGCTGTGGTCGATGTCGGCCAGGCAATGCGCCGCGGTGCTGGCGGTGTCGAGATGGAACGGCAGCACCACGCTGTTGGGGTTGCTCGCCGACTTGGGCTGCTCGAACGCGGTCTTGCCGCCCGGCAGCGGGATCGGCCGCGGATCGTCGAAACCGCGCACGCCGCGCAGCGCGCCGAGGTAATGATCGAACGAGCGGTTCTCCTGCATCAGGATCACCACGTGCTGCACGTCCTGGATGGTGCCGGTGACCCGCGCGGCCGGCGTGGCCAGGGCGGTGCGGATGCTGGGCGGCAGCAGGCTCAGCGCGGCGGTGGAGCCTGCGAGCTTGAGGAAATCGCGACGGGTCGGGGATGCCAAGGCCTTGCTCCAGAGCTGGGCGCGGCGCGGATGCGCCGCCGGGGGAAACGATAAAGCCTGGAAGCGGCAGATTGCAGGTTCGTGGCAGCGCCGGGCGGGTGCGCGCGATCACGCAACCGCAAGCCGGCAGAGTGGTTTTTCCCGAATTTTTATGTGAAGGCCGTCGCTGCTATCGATGTACAGCGTTGCTTGGCTTGGGAGGCGCCGCGACGTATTGGTTGGGATGTGCGCAGCTTGCGATGGTGGCGCGATCGTCGACACCGTCGTTCCGGCGAAAGCCGGAATCCATTTTGCTTTCGTTTTCGCCCGTTACGTTCGGCAACGACAACGGCAAGATCAAAATGGATTCCGGCTTTCGCCGGAATGACGGCAGCGCAGGCGGCCAGTGGGAGGGCCTTCAGGCCCGACGCCCTTCGCTCAGGTCGCCGTACCCTGATCGCGCAGCCACAAGGTCATCAAGCGCCGCGGATGCGCCACATAGCCCGCGCGCTTGTAAATCCCGCGCGCATGCGCGTTGTCGTCGTTGACCTCCAGCCGCAGCGCATCCAGCCCTTCGGCCCGGCACAGCGCTTCGACTTCGCCCAGCGCGCGCTTGGCCAGCCCGCCGCCGCGATGCGCCGGCAGGACGAACAACTCGTCGAGCAGGCCGAAGCGCCCGCCGAATTCCAGGCTGAAGCAGAACCCCAGCACGAAATAGCCGGCGATCTCGCCGTCGCGCACGATCAGGCGCAAGCGTCCGGCGTTCGGGTCGGCGACCAGCGCGCCGAGCGCGCGGCGCAACGCCGGTTCGTTCCACGGCAGGTGCTCGACTGCATAGAACTCGCGCAGCACCGGGATCAGCCGCTCGATGTCGGCGGCGGTGGCTGCGGCGAAACGGTAGTCGGTGGCGGTCATAAAAAGCGGTCCTGCTCTTGGCCGTAACGCTGTATCCAGCGCGAGACGGCGGTGTCGGCGGCGTAGCGGGCGCGCAGTCGCGACCAGCGTGCGCGCTGCTCGCCCACGCGCCGCTCGTGTTCGCGGGCGAGGGCTTCCATTGCCGCGGCATCGGACGGTTCGCCGCCGGAAAACGCCTTGAATTCTTCGTATTCGGCGACGAACCCGCGCAGGTCCGCGGGCAGGTCGCAGAAGCCGTCGCGGTGCGGCGGCTGCAGCCATTGCGGAATCTCGCACTGCGCAGCGGCCGCGGTCCCGTCCGTCGCGCCCGCGCCGGGGCGCGAGCACGCCGCCGCCAGCGCCATCGCGGCGCCGGCGCTCAGCATCGCCGCGGCCCGCAGGGCGGCCGCGGCGGTGCGCGCGAGATCAGTCCGCACGCCCGGCGAACTCGCCGGTCGCGGTGTTGACCAGCACGCGCTCGCCGGTGCCGATGTACTCCGGCACCATGATCTCGATCCCGGTCTCCAGCTTGGCCGGCTTCGGCCGCTTGGTCGCGGTGCCGCCCTTGAGCTCCGGCGGCGTCTCGATCACTTCCAGCGACACGCTGGCCGGCAGCTGCAGGCCGACCGGCAGGTCGTCGATGATCTGCACGTAGAAGCCGCCGAGGTCGGCGATGATGTAGCCCGCGGCGTCGCCGACCACGTCGGTGTCCAGGGTGTAAGGCGTGTAGTCCTCGTCGTCGAGGAACACGAACGCGTCGCCGTCCTTGTACGAGTACGTCGCCTGGCGGCGGCTGAGCTCGACTTCCTTGAGCTCGTCCTCGGCGCCGACGCTGAGGTCGAACTTGGTGCCGCCGGGGACCGAGTACATGGTGAAGCGGAACTTCACGTTGCCGCCGCGGCCCTGCGGCGAACTGCGTTCGATGTCGCGCACCTGGTACACGGTGCCGTTGTGTTCGATGACGTTGCCTTTCTTGACGTCGTAAGCCTTCATTGCGTCGATTCCGATCGAGATGTTCGTTGCGTTTCCGACTGCAGGAGCTGCGCAAGCTGCGACCGCGGGGTGGCCGGTCGCGCCGAAGGCTTCGGCGTAGTTGCGTTGTCGCGGTCGTGGCTCGCGCCGCTCCTGCAGGTAGCGGGTGTGGGTTACTTCGGGGCGAGGCGGGTGGCGCCGTCGAGGCGGATGGTCTCGCCGTTGAGATAGGTATTGCCGAGGATGTAGGCGACCAGATCGGCGAACTCCTCCGGCTTGCCCAGGCGCGAGGGGAACGGGATCGAGGCCGACAGCGACTGCTGCACCGACTCGGGCATGCCGTCGACCATCGGGGTCCAGAAGATGCCCGGGGCCACGGTCATCACGCGGATGCCGAAGCGCGCCAGTTCGCGCGCCATCGGCAGGGTCATGCCGACCACGCCGCCCTTGCTGGCCGAGTACGCGGCCTGGCCGATCTGGCCCTCGTACGCCGCGACCGAGGCGGTGTTGACGATCACGCCGCGCTCGCCGTCCGCGCCGGGTTCGTTGTGCTGCATCAGGTCGGCGGCGGCCTTGGCCACGTTGAAGCTGCCGACCAGGTTGACCATCACCGTGGTCTGGAACTGCGACAGCGCCATCGGCGCTTCCTTGCCCAGCACGCGGCCGGCGCCGAGGATGCCGGCGCAGTTGATCGTCGCGTTCAGGCCGCCGAGGAACTCCTGGGCCGCCTTGATGTTGGCCGACACCCCGGCCTCGTCGGTGACGTCGGTGCGGAAGTAACGGGCGTTGCCCTCGCCGAGCGCGGCCACGGCCTGCGCGCCCTTGTCGTCGTTGACGTCGAACAGCGCGACCTTGCCGCCGCGGGCGACCAGGTGCTGGGCCACGGCGAAACCGAGGCCGGAAACGCCGCCGGTGATCGCGGCGCGGGCATTTTCGAGTTGCATGGGGCGGTCCTGAGGGCGGAAAAGGCGCCATTCTAAAGGACCCAGGAGGAGGGCGCCGCCCCGGGCCGGGCGGGCGTCCGCCGCCGGAACGGGGGCGGCGTCGGCATTTTTTGCGCTGGGTCGGCCTGGGCGGTGCGGTTTTGCGGGCCCGAGCCCGCTTTACTGTGTGTTGGCCCTCGGCTCCGAAGCCTCGCCCTGTGGGAGAGCCTTCAGCCCGAAGCTCTGGCTTTGTGAGGAACTGCGGCCCGAAGTCCTGGCTGTGTGGGACAGCCTTCAGTTCGTAGCTTCGAGCTTTTGTAGGCGGGCCTGCAGTCCGAAGCTTCCGGCTTTTGTGGGAGGGCCTTCAGGCCCGACGCTTTGCTGACAGGTTGCGGCGACCCGACCGGAAAGCGTCGGGCCTGAAGGCCCTCCCACAAAAGCCGCGGCCGCTCAAAAGCGGCCTGCCCGAAGCGGACCGGACGCTAGGCGAACCCAGACCCCATTCGAATCCAGCCCGCTACTCAAATCGAACGCAGATACCAGGTATTGCTGCCGCGCAACTCCCCATACCCCATCCGCGCCTGCAACAACTGGAAGCCGTTGCGCTCCAGCAACCGCTGCGCCTCGCTCATCCGATCCAGCACTTCGACATAGCACTGGCCGAAGCCGAACCCGCGGGCGCTCAGCAGGCATTGGTCGAGCAAGGCCTGACCCAGGCCGATCCCGCGCACGTTCGGCAGCAGATAGAACTTGCGCAGCTCGCACACGCCTTCCTCGCCGCCGAGCAGCGGCGCGATGCCCACGCCGCCGCCGAGCCGGCCGTCGCGCTCGACCACGAAGTAGGCGCTGCGCGGCCGGCTGTAGGCGCGCTGCATCGCATCGACCTGCGGATCGCTGGCCAGGCCCGAGCCGAATTCGGCCAGCACCTGGCGCGCGATCGCCGCCAGCGCCGCGTCGTCGCGCGGCAGGATCGGACGCAGTACGGTTCCGGGCGGCAGGGTCATGGCGGGCGGCGTTCCTTCGTTCGCGAAGGCGACATCCTCGCTCAGCGCGGAGCGGTTGCGAAGATGCCTGCGTCGCAGGCGGCGGACGCGATGCGAAGCCCGGGGCGGGGCCGCCGGGTCGCCGATGGTTTCAGGGCGGCGGTCCGGATCGGCGCGACGGCGCTTGCCGGCGGCGAGCGAACCGGTCGCCGATCCGGGGCCCACCCCGTCCGGGCTGCTGGATTCTCGAAGGGCGTCGCAGTCCGATGGCCCATCGCGGCCACCGTGTCCCGGCCTGGGCGGCCTTTGCGTTTGCAAGGGAACACACAGGCACGCACAGGGGCGGGCGATGAAATCCATCTGGATGTTGGGCGCGGCCGCGGCCGCTTGCGTCGCCGCCAGCGCGATCTCGCAGGAGCGCAGCGCAGCCGCCGCACCGACGCCGGCCGCCGCAGCCGCCGCGCCGCGTTTCCCCAGCTACGACCCGCGCTACCCGCCGCCGCCGGGCACGCCGCCGGCGCAGGTGTTCCAGCTCAGCCAGGACTTCCCCAAGACCTACGCCGCCGACACCTTCGCGTGGGAGAAGATCGACTTCAAGGCCTTCCCCAACGAATACCTGCGCGCGGTGCTGAACTACTGCCTGGAAGGCAACGTCGACGTCGACTTCCGCGTCCAGGACAACCGCGTGCGCAAGTGGTACCACGCGCCGTGGCTGCACGACGACGGCAGCCAGTTCGGCGGCGGCCGCGAGTGGCGCCGCGGCATGACCCGCGAGCGCATGTCGCGCCCGTTCGAACTGCACAGCAAGCAGACCGGGCGCGGCCAGAACTGGGCGGTGGGCTTCTACAACGACCGCGGCGGCGTCGGCCTGGGTAAGGTCTGGCTGACCGCCGACGGCCGCCCGGACCCGGCCAAATCCACGTTCCCGCCCAACACCGTGGCCTGCAAATTGCTGTTCACCGACGCCCCGGTCGAACAAGTGCCGTATCTGGCCAACGGCAAGGTCTGGACCGCCAACATCTATCCGGACACCAACTACAACAAGCCGCGCGTGGACAAGGAAATGCGCCTGCTGCAGCTCGACGTGGCGGTGAAGGATCCGCGCCTGGCGCGCAGCAGCGGCTGGGTGTTCGGCACCTTCGTCTACGACGGCGGCTCGCCCGGCAAGACCGTGTGGGACCGGATGAGCCCGGTCGGCCTGATCTGGGGCGACGACCAATCGGTGCGCACCGACGCCCAGCGCAACGGCGTGTTCGTCAACACCGCGCTGACCCAGTCGCGCATCAACGGCTTCTTGGTCGAACAACCCGGCTGGGATTACGGCAATCGCGCGTATGTGCGCCACCACGGACTCGGCGGCCGCGTCAACGGCCCGATCGACAGCCCGATTTCTTCGTGCGTGTCCTGCCACGGCCGCGCCGGCACCTTCGCCAACGCCGCCGACCCGGTCAACCGCGGCCGGCCGATGGCGATGGCGGTGTTCAGCGCGAACAAGCCCAGCGACTTCCCGATGGACAAGTTCGACGAGTTCTTCAAGCCGATCGCGGACGGGGCGCATCTGGAGACGCAGGACGGCAGTCAGTTCATGACCACCGATTACTCGTTGCAGGTGACCGGCGGCATCCGCAACTACTACCAGAACCTGCGCAGCCAGCCGCCGGTGGTCGCCGAGTCCGTGCCCAACTCGCGCGGCGTGCGCGCTGCCGCACCGGTGGACCTGAGCGACGCGCCGCCGCTGCCGCGGGTGGATCGCGACGCGGATTGAGGCCGGCGTTTGGCCCGGGCAGGGCGGCGCGCAAGCGCTGAAGCGTCGCGCGCAACCCTTGCGGGCTTGCACGCAAGCGCGGCCGGTCCGATCGCAAGGCAAAAAGTCCCGGCGGCGCCCCGGATTGGGGCGGCGCCGAGGCGGGCGAGGCTTGCGCGCAAGGCGATAGGACTTGCGCGCAAGCCGCGATGGCTCGCGTTCGGGCCGAAAAGCCTCGCCGAAAACGATCCGCGCCCGATTCGGCGAGGAATTTCGCCCCACGCGCAAGCCGCGACGGCTTGCGCGCGACATCCATTGGCTTGTGCGCAACCTGTTCGGCGGCGACGTTGAACCAAATTGCTGCGCGACTGGGGAAAAAAGGCTTGCGCGCGAGACGCTGAGCCTTGCTGCTGGGCCTGTGAAGTCTGATGTCGAGTGGATTCGCTAGTAGCGCCAATCAAAATGGCTTGCGTGCCAAGCGCCGTGGTGCAGGCGCGGGGCAAAGCGCCTTGCGGCCCGCGCAAATAGCCTCGTGCGCCAAGCGCATCCCCTCGTGCCGCGCTCTATGTGCACGACACTCGCCGCGGAACGTCCCGCCGCCACGCGTGCCGGCGCTGGCATCCGCCCTGCGGCCGGGCCAGAATCGTCTTCGCGACGACCGCGTTCTTCCGCCCTGGATGGCCCCCGCATGCTGACCCACCTACGCCGTTTGTTTCGCTCCAGTGCCGCCCAGGCGCCCGCGCCGGCGGTCTCCACGCCGCCGCCCGATATCCACATGCACTGGTTCGGCGACACCCGTCGGCCCATTCCCGATTGGGAGCGCATTGCCGTCGCCGAACGTCCAGACTGGAGCATCGCCGAGAGCGACGCCTTCTGGACCGCCGCCGCCGAGCATTGGCTGCTGGCGTTGGCCGAATCCCTCGGCTCCGGTTATCGCGTACAAAGCTCGGATCGTTTCCTCCTGCTGACGGCGATGCCGCCCGCGCAGGCCCAGGCCTATCTCAAGTTCTGCGAGACCGCGCGCCGGCGGATCGTGCGCAACCTCGGCCCGCTGGCGCAGCCGGTCGGCGGCGGCAAGCACGTGTGCCTGGTTTTCATCGAAGACGACGCGTACTACGACTACATCGCCCACTACTACCCCGAGGGCGGCGAATACGCGATGTCGGCCGGCGTCTTCCTCAACGCCGGCTACGGCCACTTCGCCCTGTGCGAAAGCCACGCCGACGCGATGCAATCGACCATCGCCCACGAGCTCACCCACGCCTTGCTCGCCCACCTGCCGATCCCGACCTGGCTCAACGAGGGCATGGCGGTGAACACCGAACAGAGCTTGTTCCCGCATCTGGCCCATCCCAGCGCGCAGCTCTACACGCCGGACGAAATCGAACGCAAACACAGCACGTTCTGGACGGTCGAACGCATTCAGGAATTCTGGTCCGGCGCCGCCTTCCATCGCGCCGACGACGGCAGTCTGCTGTCCTACGACCTAGCCAAAAAAATGGTTGCGCTGGCCGCGCACGACCATGCCGCGTTCGTGCCGTTCGTACTCGCCGCCCATCGCGACGACGGCGGCGCGAAAGCCGCCGAGCGGTTGGAGTACCCGGTGGAAAATCTGGTCGAGGCGGTGTTGGGAGAGGGCGATTGGGAGCCGCGGCCGCAGGGATGGCGCGGGCCGATCCAACCAGAGGAAAGTTCCAGTGAGCGCTAAGAGATTGGCTGCGGTTGCACTCGCTCTGGCGCTGTCGATCGGTATCGGGGCCGTATCCGCGCAAGTGGCGTGGCCCCGCTTGCCCACCTCCGGTTTCATTGCCGGTCGCGCGGCGACTCCCGCCGACGTCCAGGCGGGCCGGGCGGAATTCGCGCTGGCCCATGGGGCGGTGCCGGCCAGCAAGCCGCTGCCGCTACTCATTCCCCAGTACGCCTACCATCGCGACGGCGACAAACGGGTGCCGGTGATCGTCGTCCAGGGCGAAGAGCTTGGCGGCCGGAAGTTCGTTGGAGCGCGCATGGCCGATGGCGTTGGCCTGGTCGGGTATCTGGGCGAATTCGAGTTGCTGGGCCGCGAGGCGCCGAAGACTAAGGCCAGGACTCCATGACGCTGCGGTTCCTTTCAGCTCCCATCGCCTTCTTGTTTCTGGTTGCGTCGTGCAGGGCCGATGCGATTACGATCCGCGACGATACCGGCGATGCCGAGTACCGCGTCGCCGCAACCCATTTGCCGGCCCTTGCCGATTTGCCCGGCGAAGGCCACGGCGTACTGATCGCGCCGCAATGGGTGCTCACCGCGGCGCATGCGGTGTCGTGGCAGGAACACGTCGATCGGGTCGTCATCGCCGGCAAGCCCCGGCGGGTCGAGCGCGTCGTGCTGCATCCCGGATTCAAGCGGCTGCCGCAGGCGTTGATCGACCGGGCGCTGGCCGGCGGCGACGGCAACGAGATCGTGGCGTTCCTGTCCGCGTCCGACGATGTCGCCTTGGTGAAGCTGGTCGAGCCGGTCGCCGATGCGGCGCCGGTCGCGTTGTATCGAGGGCAGGGCGAACTGGGCAAGACGGTCGAGATCCTCGGCAAGGGCGCCACCGGTACCGGCGCGCGCGGACACGATCTCGACGGATCGCACCGCACCGAACTGCGCCGCGCCCGCAACCGCATCGATCGCGCCGACGCGCGCTGGCTCTGCTACACCTTCGACCGTCCGCCCGCGGCGCTGCCGCTGGAAGGCATGGCGGGCAATGGCGACAGTGGTGGGCCGGTGCTGCTGCGCGCTCTCGGACGCTGGCGTCTGGCCGGATTGGCGTCGTGGAAGATCGTCCAAGGCGATGTGCGCACTACGCGCCCTGCGCAGTACGGCCATTCGAGTTGCAATGTGCGGGTGAGCCGGTATGTCGGCTGGATCGACCAAACCATGAATGACCGGATGGAGGCGAAGTCCGCGCCGGGGAGCGCGAACGGCTCCTAGCGATTGCCTGCGATCTGCGAGCGCGCAGTGACGGCGGCCTGCAGCGCCCCGACGCCAGCGGGGGTGAATCGAAGCGCGCGCCGGATGAACCGGGCGCGCGCTTCGCGGCTCAGGTCTTAGCTGCGGTCGCCGCCGACCTCATCGATCAACCGCTTCGCCGCCACCGCCGCCCCATCTCCCCGCACCATCCCAGCGACCACCTCCGCCCGCACCCGCGTTCGCGGCATCAACGCCGTCGCCAACGCAGCGCTCAACGATTCCACGCTGGCGACCGGCCCCGCATGCGCCACGCCGATGCCCAAGTCGGCCACGCGTCCCGCCCAATACGGTTGATCGGCGATCTGCGGCACGATCACCTGCGGGGTTCCCGAGCGCGTCGCGGCCATGGTCGTGCCCGCGCCGCCGTGGTGGACGATCGCGGCCATGCGCGGGAACAGCGCTTGTTGGTTGACCTCGCCGACGGCGTAGCAGTCGTCGCTGGCGTCCACCGGGATCAAGCCGGCCCAGCCGCCGGCGAGGACGATGCGGCGGCCCTGCGCGCGTACGGCCTCGATGGCGATGCGCGCGGCGCTCCCGCCCCAGGCGGGCAACGGCATGCTGCCGAAGCCGACGTACACCGGCGGTTCGCCCGCGTCGAGAAACGCGCACAGGTCCGGCGCGAGCGGACGGTCGTCGGGCAGGATCCAGTGGCCGGTCTGCACGACCTCGCACAGGCTGGTCGGCGCCCACGGGCTCAGCACCGGGTCGGTGGCGAGCCAGGGCAGGGCGGTGAAGACGCGGTCGCGCAGGTGCTGCGTCGGCGGCAGGCCGAGTTCGGCGCGATGGCGGTTGGCGGTGTCGCCGAAGGTGTCCTGCATCGCGCGCGCGTTGAGCGCCCAGCGTTCGCGGTTGTCGGCATCGGCCGGCGGCGGCGGGCTGTGCGGGAACTGGAACGGGGCGTGGTGCACCGAGGGCAGATAGGTCGGGCAGTAACCGGCGTAGACGTACGGCAGGCGGTGGCGCTCGGCCAGCATCTGCGCGGCGGTGGTGGCGGGGAACAGGCCGGTGGCGACCACCGCGTCGCAGTCTTCGATGGCGACGCTGAGCGCGTCGCGGTACATCGCCATGATCTGCGCGCCGCGGCCGGGGATGTCGGGCGTGGGATCGGCCATCACCTCGCGGATCCAGTCGCGCACCGGCGTGCCGACCGGGAACAGTTCCACCCCGGCCTGGTCGAGGCGCTGGGCGAAGTCGGGCGAGGCGCAGACCCGCGCCTGAGCGCCCTGCGCCTGCAGCGCGGCGGCCAGGGCGGCCAGCGGTTCGGCGTCGCCGCGCGAACCGAAGGTGGACAACAGAACTCGCATGTCGCTACTCCCGTATGCGCCGAACGCGGCGGAGGGCGGCGATCCTGCGCCCGCGGCGGGGGCTTGCCGCAAGCCCCGGACGGAGTACTATGTTGATACCGGGAAGGGCGAAAGCCCTTCCCGTTTTCGTTTGCGCCGCGCATCGCGCGCCGCGGCCTCGGGCATACTGCTGCGCGGCGCGAACCGCGCGCGGCGCAGGTCTTGGGGGAAGGCGATGGACGGCTACCGTTTCACCACCGACCTGTTCCGGATCGAGCCCGGCGAGGACGAGGACATCAACCCGCGCAGGTACGGGCGCCAGTTCGCGCAATGGCTCAATGCGCAATTGGAACGGCGGGGCTACCCGGTCGAGCCGGTCATCGAAGAGGATTGGGGACGCTGCCTGATGTGCGCGCGCGAGCCCTTTGCGTTGTGGGTGGGCTGCGGCAACGAGGTCGATTACGACACCGCCCGGCCCGGCGACCCGCCGCCGCCGGCGGAGCGGGTGGTGTGGCAGTGCTTCGCGATGGCGGAGATACCGTGGTGGAAGCGCTGGTTCACGGATGTGGATGCGGCCCCGGCGCTGGAGCGATTGAACGCGGTCCTGCATGAAATACTCAGCGCCGAGCCGAGGATACGTCTGCTGTCCGACGACGAGGCGTAGCGACGACGGCACCGGGATCGGCTCGAATGGAATGCACTGCAGGCGGACGTATGGAACGCGACGCGAACGCGGGAATGAAGACGGGAGCGGCGGCGCTGTGGGGCGCGACGATGGTCGCGGCGGCGGCCGTAGCGGTTTCGCTGGTCGCGCGTAGCGCTTGGGGCCGAGGCGCGCTGTCGCCCGACGATATCGGCGTGGCGCTGCTCGCGTTCTACGCCGCGTGGCTGGTGGTGGCATCGATCGGATTGCCGACGTTCCTGGCCCTGCGCTGGCTGGGCTGGCTGCGCTGGTGGTCGTGCGCGCTGGCCGGCGCGGTCGGCGGCGCGGGAATCGTGGCGGTCCTGGGCCGGGCGCAGGCCTGGCAGGCCGGTGATCTTCTATTCTGGGGACTGATCGGCGCGGTGGCGGCGCTGGCGTTCTGGCTGACGATGCGCGAACGCCGGCGCGGGCCGTCCGGGACCGAAGGCGGCGACGACTCCGCCGGAACCATCAACGCGCAGCGGTTGGCGGCGGCCTCGCCCTTGTATTCGCAAGACCACGGCGGCGCCCTGGAACAGGAATTCCACGCGCTGGTGCTGACCAGCGTCCGCCAGCCCCGCTGCAACACCCTCACGCTGCAACGGGTCGAGCAAGCCTGCGAACGCGGCGGCTTGAGCCGGGACGCGTTCTGCGATGCCTATGCGCGCTTCATCGCGCAGGAGTTCGCGCGCGGCGAGTTGTCGTATGCCGATGCCGATTGCGCCATCGACGATCTGATGTCGTTGTCGATGGAGCTCGAACTGTCCGAGTTCGCGATGCGCATTTACGCAGCCTTCGACGCCGGCGCACACTCGCGCGACTGGGACGAGCCCGGCGTCATCGCATGGCAGGCGTATACCTTGCCGCAGGTCATGCAGGCGCTGGCCGAAGCGGAGTCAGGCGATGAGCGTTAAGCGCCCGGGCCTGCGGTGGGCGGACCTCGCGGCTTACACGCTGGCCGCGACCGGCGCGGCCGCCAGCGCGGTTCTCGCCATGCGCCCGACCGGGTTGCGGCAGCTGTTGGCGATGGGCCTGTCGTTGCTGCTTCTGGCGGCATTACTGGCGTGCTTGGTGCGCGCGGTGCGGCAATGGGACAAATTGCGTTTCGGCGGACTGCTCGCCCCGGCTGCATTGCTGGCGGCGATGCCTCTGGGCGTAGAAGTAGGGCAAGAACTAAGAACCTGGCGCTTCGAACGCGACCTGCCGCGCTATCAAGCGATGGCCAAGTGGGCGCTCGCGCGCGCCGTGCCCGGCGAACGGGTCGATGTCCCGATCCCGCCCGAGGCCCGCGATCTTGCCTATCTGGTCCGCGTCAGCCATGAGCCCGGCTGCGGCAGGATCGTCGATTTCTATTGGGGCGCCGGGTTTCCGGTAAAGCACACGGTGCGCCGCTACGTCGAGCTGCCGCAGAAGCTCGAAAACGATGCCTGCCGCGGTTATTGGGCGCGCGGATTGCGGCGCGGCGAGCATTGGTTCGAAGCCTCGGATTGATTTATCGGCCGCCAGCGTCTACCTGCGAGCAAGGATCGGAGCGGACCATGGAGTGGACCGGAGCAATGCCAGGGCGAATCGTCGTTGCCTTCGCCAAGGTCCTGGGGGCGATAAGCGTGTGCATGCTGGCGATCTGGGCGTGGATGGCGCTGGCGCCCGGTTGCCGTTTCGCCTTGGACGAATGGACGTGGCGAGGACGGGCGGTACCGACGAGCGAGTTGTGTCCCGGCGAATTCGCTGTGCGGCCGGTGCAACGCGATGGGCGCAAGTGCCTGGAACTGTATGCGCTGAAGGACGGCCTGCCGGTCGGCGAGCGTTGCCCGCGTCCCGACGCGCCGTGACGCGGTCGGATGTACGCCCGTAATCCCCTCGCGTTCTGGATGGGGATGCGCGAACGTCGATGCGTGCCTGCTGAGGCGGTGCATTGAGACAAGGCAGCCGGAGTGTTCCGGACGCCATGAACATGCGGTTTAATCCAAGCCCGCGTGCGGCTTCGGCTTCCGTCGAGGCGCGCCGGCAAGGTTCGGCGCCGGCTGCGTCAGATCGTCCGGAGCGGCCGGCACGTTCCCTCTTCTTTCCGACCACCCAATCGAGCTGACCGCGATGTTCACCTTCGGCCGCGACCACGAAAAGCGCACTGCGCTGTCACGTTTCAAAGACCCCGATCAGGCCTCGCAACTGTTGGCGGTGATCGATGCGGTGCACGATCTGATCGAGGGCGTCGGCTCCCAGGAGGCGTTGCAGCAGGCTGCGTACGTCGCGTTCGCCGAGGGGCGCGGCGGGGTGTGGGAAGGCACGGAATATTGGCTGCGAAAGGCGGCCCGGGAGTATCCCGGGCTGCTGGCGTTGTGGCCGCGGTTCGCGGCCGACGCGCGCTGGCAGGTGCGTTTTCGCTGCGCCTGCGTGCTCGATTCGCTGCCGGAGGATCTGTTCCGGACACTGTCGCCGGCCCTGGCCGCGGACGCGAACCGCAAGGTCGCGAACATGGCGCAGGCGCGGATCGATCAAGTGCGCGGCGAATCGCAGCCTTAGCTTGGGCCTGCGCTCAGCGCGGCGTCGGACACGGCCGATGCCCGTCGCCGTAGCGCGCGCATTCCAGGTACCACTGGTAGCACTGCGCTTCGCTGGTGCCGGTGGATTGGCAGGAGAGGTAGTTGTTCTCGCAGCGCTTGCACACATCGGTGGCGGCGTTGGCGCCGAGCGAGGCGGCCAGGGCGAACGCGAACGTGGCCAGCGCCAGGCGGATGCGGGTATGCGGTTTCATCGAAGCCTCCTTGCGGATCGGGATTGCGGAGCCGGCGTGCGCCGGCCGTCCGCGCGGAAGCGATCCGCGCGGACGAACGGCAGGGCGGAATTACAACGGGCAGGGATGGCCCTGGCCGTCGCCGCGGCGCATGCAGCTGAAGTAGGTGGTGTAGCACTGCTGATCGGTCTTGATGTTGGCGTCCAGGCAACGCTGGAGATCGTTCTCGCAGGCCGCGCACCAATCGAATGCGGCGACGCTGCTGAACGAGAAAGACAGGCCGAAGGCGAACACGGCGAGGGCCAGACGGAACGTTCCTTGCTTCTTCATCGAAAACCTCCTGGAAAGTGGCGAGGCCGGCCGGGGCGCCAAGCTGGCGATCCGTGCGCAGCCCGCCCATCCTAGGTGCGATCGGTCGCACTTTTTGTGGGCGAGACCCCAGTTTTCCGTTGGCTACTGGCGCGTGGGAACGGTCGGCGGCGGATGCGGGCCGAGGTCGGTGCCGCCGCGGCGAGGGTGCGTCCCTTCTGAGTCAAGCGACAGCGACGCCATAACGTCCATGACGATCATGAAGCAGTCGTTCGCCTGGCTTGCGCGTCGCGGTGCATCGCGGCCGCGGAACCGCGGCGCTCGCACGCGCCGGCGCCGCGGTGGCTGCGCGGCGATCCGCGCCCGGCTACGATGGCGCCGCCGCGCGTCCGCGGCGCAACGGCTCCGAGGCTTCGATGCGATCCGACCTGCCCATGCTCGTCTGCAAGGTCAACCAGCCCGACGGGCCGGTGGCCTATGTGACCCTGACCCCGCAGCAGGACCTGTCCACGCGCGGCATCGCGCCGCAGGAGATCGTCGGCCAGATCATCGATCCCGAGCGGCCCGGCATCGAGCCGGACAACTTCGCCCGCAATCGCGTGTTCGTGGAGTTCCTGCACAGGGTGATCGCACGTCATGCGCCGTCGCTGCCCGCGCTGCAGGCCGAAGCGCAGCGCCAGGGCGAGGGCATCGTCGCGATCGTCGACGGCCGTGCCGAAACACCGCAGGACGCGGTACCGCCGGAGGACATCCTCGGCGCGTTCCAGGTCGCCGAAGGCCGCATCGTCGCCGACAGCTATCGGCCCAATCCGAACCATCGCATCCTCGGGGCGCGCGGGTTCTTCCAGCTCGATCCGCAGTTGCAGCGGCTTTTGCTCGAAGAGCTCGCGGCCAGCGTCGGCGAAGGCAACGGCGACGGCCCATAGGCGGTCGGTCGCAGCCGCGCCGTCGCGGCCGGCACGGCGCTTTGCGCGTCGGCGTCGGCGTCGGCGTCGGCGTCGGAGCCCGCGCGCGCCGCGGGCTTACAATCGCTTGCGGTCGAGCCGCGGCCGGGTCGATGCCGACGGCCGCAGCGCACGAATTCAAAGGAACGATGCCCGTGAAATTCTTCGCCGTCCTCGCCGCCTGTCTGTTGCTGTCCGCCTGCGCCAACGCGCCGGCGGTGCGCGAGCGGGCCGATGCATCGCCGTGCCTGCCCGACAGCCGACAGTGCGCGATCTACGATTTCGCCATGGCCGACGAGCGCGTGCTGCGCGCCAACGGCGAGGCGGTCGCGGTCGATTGCCCGTGGAGTGCGGGCGAGGCATCGCTCGAACAGCGCCGGGCGCATTGCGCGGAGCTCATCGAGGTCGCGCTGGCCGTGGTCGCCGATCGCCTGCCGGATGCGTTGCAGCGCATCCCGGTCGATCAGGTGCGCTACGAGGACGTCGGCGCATGCGTGGACGGCGTCGCCCGCGAGCGCGCGGGCGGGGATTGCTATCGCCGGCTGCGCGCGAAGGTGCCGCTGCCGTGGATCGTGCCGTCGACCGGCGCGGCGGCGGCAGGATCCGGTTTGCGCTGAGGCGCGCGGTTCATTCCTGTCCGCTTCGGGGCGAAGCGGCGCGTACGGTCTGGCCGATGTTGTCGCGGATGGCTTTGATCGGATGGATGCGCCGCGCGGCGACCCATGCGCCGTCGTCGTCGTCATTCCTGCTTGCGCTGCATCGCGCGTTCCGGGGCGGGCCGGCGCGGACGCCTTGGATTCGCGGGGCATGACCGGACGCGGCGGCTGCGTTATCGTCGCCGTCATCTCCATCGCCCTTCGCCCAGGATTCCGCATGCCCCGCGCCGCATCGCCGTTGCCGACCCTCGTCCTGCTCGCATCGGCGCTGCTGGCGCCGTTCGCCGCGGCCGCCCTCGAACCGGCCGTCGCCACGCCCGCTGCCGCCCAGCCTGCCGCCGCCGCGCCCGCCGCTGGCATCGGCGCGACCGCCCGGGCGGTGTCGGCCGGCATCGTCGCCGGCATCCGCCAGGGCGCGCAGCAGGACCGCAACGCCAAGCCCGCGCAGATCGCGTGCGCGCGCGCGCTGGCCGACGACGCGGTCGCCGCGCCGGTGCAGCAAGTGATCGAGGCCAGCCTCGACGCGCAGGATCGCGCCTACCTCGAAGCGTTCTACGCCAGCCCGCTGGGCGTGAAGTACCAGGCCGCGATGCTCAGCAACGCCGACCCCGACAAGACCTTCAGCGCCGAGGAATGGGCGCAGGCCAAGGCGGCGATGGCGTCGCCGGCCTACCAGAAACTGCGCGCGGCGACGGTGTCGTCCAATCCGCTGGCGGCGCAGAAGATCGGCGGCGTCTTGAATCCGTTGCTGGGCGAGTGCTTCAAGGATGGCGACGGCAAGGGCGGCGGGTCCGGGGGCGGTTGAGCCGGAGCGACGCGTTTGGTCGCGCTTGCGTCGTAGTTGGGAGGTCGCGGTCGCGACTTGCGTCGCTCCTACAGTCGGTAGTGGCGGTTGCGTCGTGGTTGGGTGTCGCGGCTGCGGCGCGTGAGGATGCCGGGTTCGCGATTGTAGGAGCGGCGCGAGCCGCGACCGCGAAACCGCGCGTGCGTCGCCGGGGCGAGGCCGCGGTCGCGACTTGCGTCGCTCCTATCGAGGGTGGGCTTGCGCGTGCGGTCAGTGGCGGACTTGGGCGCGGCAGTAGTCGCGCAGTTCGTCCGGCGGCAGGCCGGGGGCGAACAGGAAGCCTTGGCCGATCAGCACGCCCAGTTCGCGCAGGAAGGCGCGCTGGCGCTCGGTTTCCACGCCTTCGGCCACCAGTCCCAGGCCGAGGCTGCGGGCGATGCCGGTGACCGCCTGGCAGACCGCGACGTCGGATTGGTTGTCGGGCACGCCTTGCACGAACAACTGGCTGAGCTTGAGCCCGTGGATCGGCAGGCGGCGGATGTAGTTGAGCGCGCTGTAGCCTTCGCCGAAGTCGTCGATCGACAGGCTCACGCCGAGTTCGCGCAGGCGGGCGAAGGTGCGCACGGTGTCGGGCGCGTCTTCGATCAGCACCCGTTCGGTGAATTCCAGTTCCAGCGCGCTGCCGGGCAGGCCGTGTTCAGCCAGCGCGGCGGCGACGGTGTGGCCGAGGTCGTCGCCGAGGAACTGGCGGTAGGAGACGTTGACCGCGACGCGCTCGATCGCCAGGCCCTGGTCGCGCCACTGGCGCAACTGGCGGCAGGCCTCGTGCAGCACCCAGCCGCCGATGCCGACGATGTCGCCGGTGGTCTCGGCGTGGTCGATGAAGCGGTCCGGGCGCATCTCGCCGAGCGAGCGGTTGCGCCAGCGGATCAGCGCCTCGGCGGCGACCACGCGGCCGTCGTGCAGGTTCACCTGCGGCTGGTAGACCAGATGGAATTCGTCGTTGTGCACGGCGCGGCGCAGGTGGGTTTCCAACTGCAGCCGGTACAGCTGTTGCTCGGCCAGTTCCGGGGTGAACGCCTGCCAGCTGTTGCGGCCGCGGCGCTTGCTGTCGTACATGGCGACGTCGGCGCTCTGGATCAGCTGCTGCCCGGTGCGTCCGTCCAGCGGCGCCTGGGCGATGCCGATGCTGGCGGTGATGCTGAACTCTTCGCCGTCGACGCGGAAGCTGTCGCCGAAGATCTCCAGGATCGCGTCGGCCAGGCGCTCGGCGCGGGTGGCGTCGCCGTCGAGCGAGCACACCACCAGGAACTCGTCGCCGCCGAAGCGGGCGATCTGGGCCTGGTCGCCGACCGCGTGGCGGATGCGCCGCGCGGCCGAGGCCAGCAGGCGGTCGCCGGCGGCGTGGCCGAGGATGTCGTTGACCACCTTGAAGCGGTCCAGGTCGATGTACAGCACCCCGAGCGGCGCGTGCGGGAACGCATCGAGGCGGCGTTCGAGGTCGTCGAGCACGGCGTCGCGGTTGAGCAGGCCGGTGAGCGGGTCGCTGCGCGCCTGGATGCGCAGTTGTTCTTCTTCCTGCTTGCGTTCGGTGATGTCCTGCAAGGTCCCGGTCAGGACCTGGCGGATCACGTCGCCGGCGCCGGCGTCGGCGATCGCGCGCACCCAGAAGCCGCTGCCGTCCGCGCGCAGGCCCTGAAGCTCCAGGTCCAGGCTGCGGCCGCCGGCGAGGGTGCGTTCGAGCGCATTGCGCAGGCGGTGGCGGTCCAACGGCTGCAGGCACTCGATCAACTCTTCGATCCGCGCCGGCGCGGGGTCGCGGCCGAGGATGCGTTGCGCTTCGAAGGTCAGGTAGAGCCGGTCGCGGCCGGCGTCCCACTCCCAGCCGCCGATCTGGGCCAGGGCCTGGGCGCGGTCGAACAGCGCGCTGTCGCGCTTGAGTTCGGTGATGTTGGAGAACAGCGCGAACACCTGGTCGGGGCGGTCGCCGCCGGGCGGGAACTGCGGCACGGCGGTGATCGACAGCCAGATCAGTTCGCGGCGGGTGCGGTGATACAGGCCGAGCACGCGGCTGCCGACCACCACGCCGGTGTCCAGCGCCACGCGCGAGGGGTAGTGCTCCGGCGCGAGTTCGCAGCCGTGTTCGTCGACCACCATCCACTGGCCCGAACGCAACTCGTCGGCGATGCTCTGGCCGTTGTGCAGCGACAGCAGGCTCATCGCCGCGCTGTTGGCGTAGACGATGCGCAGCGAGTGGTCCTGCACGATCAGGCCGCGGTCGATGGACTCGACCAGCTCGCGAAAGCGCAGTTCGTCCTCTTGCCGGGTGCTGAGGTCGCGCGCGACCGCGACGATGCGGCGCTCGCCGTCGTGGACGAAGCCGGCCGAATGCACTTCCACCGGGAAGCGGGTGCCGTCGCCGCGCTTGTTGGTGACTTCGATGAGGTAGCTGTCGCCGCGGTTGAGGGTTTCCCAGACCGGCGCGAGGTGATCCTTGGGCAATTCCGGATTGAGCACGTGGATCGGCTGGCCGAGGATGTCCTCGCGCCGGCGCCGGTGCGCGTCGGTGCCGTGGCGGTTGATCTCGACCACCGTGCCTTCCTCGTCGAGCACGGTGACCAGATCGGGGATGGCGTCGAAGGCCTGCTGGATCAGCGCGGCCTCGTCGCGTTCGCGGCGCAGCGCGGCGGTGGCGCGGCGCAGGCTTTCGCCCAGGTGCGCGGGCAGCTGCGGATCGGCCAGCGCGGTTTCCAGCGCGGCGAGCGCGTCGTCCGGCGTCGCGTCGGCGGCGCCGGAGGGCGGGTCGTTCGTGGGCGGTGCGGGCTTCACGCCGCGGCCAGCGCCTTGCCGACCTTGCTGCCGGTCTCGCGGCCGAGCAGGGCGGCGAGCCAGCGGCCGGTGTCGGCCAGCGCGTCGATGTCCACGCCGGTGCTCACGCCCAGGCCGTGCAGCATGTAGACCACGTCCTCGCTGGCGACGTTGCCGCTGGCGCCCTTGGCGTAGGGGCAGCCGCCGGTGCCGGACACCGCCGAATCGACCACCGCCGCGCCTTCTTCCAGGCAGGCCAGGATGTTGGCCAGGGCCTGGCCGTAGGTGTCGTGGAAATGCACGGCCAGCGCGGCCAGCGGCACTTCGGCCGCGACCGCCTTGAACATCGCCCGGGCCTTGCCCGGCGTGCCCACGCCGATGGTGTCGCCGAGCGAGATCTCGTAGCAGCCCATATCGAACAGCGCGCGCGCCACCCGCACCACGTCGCCGACCGGCACCGCGCCCTGGTAGGGGCAGCCGAGCACGGTGGACACGTAGCCGCGCACGGCCACGCCGTCGGCCTTGGCGCGCGCCATCACCGGCGCGAAGCGCGCCAGCGATTCGTCGATGGAGGCGTTGATGTTCTTGCGGTTGAACGCCTCCGAGGCGGCGGTGAACACCGCGATCTCCTCCACGCCGACCGCGCGCGCGCGTTCGTAGCCTTGCTCGTTGGGCACCAGCACGGGGTAATGCACGCCGGGCCTGCGCGCGATGCCGGCGAAGACTTCGGCGGCGTCGGCAAGCTGCGGCACCCACTTGGGGCTGACGAAGCTGGTGGCTTCGATGCTGCGCAGGCCGGTGGCCGAGAGCCGGTCGATCAGGGCGATCTTGTCGGCGGTGGCGATCTGGGCCTTTTCGTTCTGCAGGCCGTCGCGCGGGCCGACTTCGACGATGCGCACGGACGCGGGCGGGGTGGCGGGCTGGTTCATGGAGAATCCTGGCGGGCGGCCTTGGCGCGTTCGAACACCATGGCCTGTCTGTCGGTGTCGTACAAGAGATTCAGGCGTTGCGCGAGGGTATCGCGCAACTGCTCTGGGGGGCCCTGGATCAGGGCGAACTGTTCCTTGAGCCGGCGTCCGTCGAGCTCGCCGCGGGCGATGGCGTCGAGCGCGCGCTTGGAGTCGGGCAGCCAGGCCTGCAGGCGCCCGTCGGGGCCCAGGCGGTAGAGCACCAGGAACACTGCGTCCTTGGGCAGGCCCTCGGTCAGCGCGCCGGGGTCGGCGCCCATCGCGAGCTGGGCCTGCACGGGCGTGAGCGCGAGGTAGCGGTCCTGGCCGATGACGAAGCCGGTCAGGTCCAGCGCGACCGGTTTGTCGCTCATGCCGGGCCAGTCGTCGGTGTGGCAGCGCGCGTCGATGTGCGCGGTTTTCTTCAGGCCGTTGCCGGCCTTGACGGTCCAGGCGCCGGCCAGGTCCGGGTCGCAGCGCAGTTCGGCCACCGGCGCGTGCTCGAACGCGACGCAGGCGGACAGGCCGGCCAGCAGCGCGGCCAGGGCCAGGCGCCGGGCGGTGCGGGACAGGGGGGCGGTCGGCAGGTTCATGGCGGCTTTGCGCAGGGAAAAAGCATCCAACGGGACAAACGTGAAATGGCGGCGCCGGCCGGCCGCGCAAGCGCGAAATGGCCCGGTCGCGGCGACACAGCGTTGCGGCGCGGCGGTCCGGTCCGGCGCCGACGGTCGCGCGGCCCGCGATTCGCCGGGCCGGCGGTCGCCGTGTTCGGCCGCCGCCCGGCCGAGGCCGGGCCAGCGATCATGACGCATCCCGCGGCCGCGGCATCGATCCGGCCCCTCTGCGCCGGCGACGGCATCGGCCGTGGCTCAGGCGCTTTCCAGCGTCGCCAGCACCGCGTCGGCTTCGACGAAGTCGCCGGCGGCGGCGCGGATCTCGGCGATGGTGCCGGCGCGCGGGGCCTTGAGGCTCAGCTCCATCTTCATCGCTTCGATCACCATCACCTCCTGGCCGGCCTCGACCGCGTCGCCCGGCGCGGCCTTGACCACCACCACCCGGCCCGGCATCGGCGCGTTGACGCTGTTGCCCGAACCGGCGGCGGCGCTGCTTTCGTGGCGGTACACCGGCACCGCGTCCAGGCGCAGGCGGCGCTCGCCGTCGTGCACGACCACGCGCGCGCCGTCGCCGAGCGCGCGCAGGCGGCGCGCTCGGCCGTCGATGCGCAGGCTCAGCTCGTCGCCGGCCAGGCGCGCGCCGCGCACTTCGACCGTGGCGGCGGCGATGCCGTCTATGCGGTAGTCGCCGGCGCTGCCCTGCGCCGACAGCTCCAGGCGCTGGTCGCGGCGCAGGAACGCCAGGCTGCGGCGGCCGCCGTGGCCCAGGCGCCAGCCGTCGGCGACGGCCCACGGCGAGGTCGGATCGTTCGAGGCGGCGGCGTCGGCGCGGGTGCGGCGCTCCTGCGCCAGCAGTTCGGCGACCGCGGCGCCGGCGAGCAGGTCGGCGTCGCCGGCTTCGTCGGCCTGCGCGGCGGGCATGAACTCGTCGAGGTGGCGGTCGAGGTAGCCGGTGTCGATGGTGCCCTCGACCACCGCCGGATGCCGCGCCAACCGTTCCAGGAATTCGATGTTCGACTTCGGGCCGGCGATCTCGCTGTCGGCCAGCGCCGCGCGCAGGCGCGCCAGCGCGCGCGGGCGGTCGGCATCGGAGACGATCAGCTTGGCGATCATCGGGTCGTAGAAGATCGTCACCGTGTCGCCTTCGATCACGCCCGAATCCAGGCGCACGTGGGCGTCGGCGGCCGGCAGGCGCAGGCGTTCGAGCCTGCCCGAGCCGGGCAGGAAGCCGGCCTCCGGGTCTTCGGCGTACAGGCGCACTTCGATCGCGTGGCCGCGCTGGACGATGGCGTCCTGCGCCAGCGGCAGCGGTTCGCCCGCGGCCACGCGCAGCTGCCATTCGACCAGGTCCAGGCCGGTGACGAGCTCGGTCACCGGGTGCTCGACCTGCAGGCGGGTGTTGATTTCCATGAAGTAGAAACCGCCGTCCTGGCCGACGATGAACTCGACCGTGCCGGCGTTGACGTAGTCGATGGCGTGGCCGGCCTGGACCGCGGCGGCGCCCATCTGCGCGCGCAGCTCGGGGGTCAGGAACGGCGAGGGCGACTCTTCCAGCACCTTCTGGTAGCGGCGCTGGGCCGAGCACTCGCGTTCGTTGAGGTGGATCACCTGGCCGTCGTTGTCGCCGAAGATCTGGATCTCGATGTGGCGCGGGCGCTCGACGTAGCGTTCCAGCAGCACCCGGTCGCGGCCGAAGGCGTTGCGCGCCTCGCGTTGGCAGCTTTCCAGGTTGGCGGCGAACTCGCCGGACTCGCGCACGATGCGCATGCCCTTGCCGCCGCCGCCGTGGGCGGCCTTGATCATCAGCGGATAGCCGATGGCGTCGGCCTCGCGCTGGAGCAGGGCGGGGTCCTGGTCCTCGCCGGTGTAGCCCGGCACCACCGGCACGCCGGCGGCCTGCATCAGTTCCTTGGCGCCGGCCTTGCTGCCCATCTTGCGCATCGACGCGGCCTTGGGGCCGATGAAGGCGATCCCGGCGGCCTCGACCGCGTCGGCGAAGTCGGCGTTCTCGCTGAGGAAGCCGTAGCCGGGGTGGATCGCCTGCGCGCCGCAGCGGCGGGCGACTTCGATGATCGCGTCGCCGCGCAGATAGCTCTCGGCCGGGCGCGGGCCGCCGATGGGATAGGCCTCGTCGGCCTGGCGCACGTGCTGGGCGTCGGCGTCGGCCTCGGAATAGACCGCGACGGTGCGGATGCCGAGCGTGCGGCAGGTGCGGATCACCCGGCAGGCGATTTCGCCGCGGTTGGCGATCAGGATCTTCTCGAACATGGGCACTTCGCAGGTCGGTGGCGCGGACGCGCGTGGAAGGGAAGGCGGACGGCCGCGGCGGCGGACCGGCGCGATGGGGGGATTTTGGCCGAAGGCGGGCCGGCTGTCGCGTCGGGGCTGCGATGGGCGGGGAGGTTTGCGCGACAGGATGCCCGGTTATGTGGTTCGGGCGTGTGTCGTGGGCGCCATACGGGACGGTGCTGAAGCGTCGGGGGAGGCAGTGGCTTAGGCGGTGTTTGGGCGTTGTTGTTGGGTTTGCCGTTGAAGGTGCCGGAGCCGGTACTGTTGCCGTTGCCGTTGCCGTTGTCGTTGCTGTTACTGCCGTTGCCGTTCGCTTTGACGTAGCTCCACGTGAAGCCCATGCCGCGCAGACCCGAAGGGCGCGCGCATGGATGCGCGCGTGCGCCGTAGGGGCATGGATGCCCCTTACGGCGCATCCCCGCGAAAGGTGCTGGACCTAGTGGCTTTTGACCTTAAACAAGCGTTTTTCTTTGGTTGGCGGAGTCAATGTCCAAGTGCATCACCCTGCGCCCGCGGGTTTTTGAGTTCCTCGTAGAGCACCTCGACGGGCGAGCGCCTGCCCAGGCTACGGCGGGGGCGGTTGTTCATTTCCCACGCCACCTCTTTGAGGCGCTGCGCAGAATGCACCGACAGATCGGTGCCCTTGGGAAAGTATTGCCGCAACAAGCCGTTGGTGTTTTCGCAGGTTCCGCGTTGCCACGGGCTATGGGGGTCGGCGAAGTAGATCGCTAAACCAGTGCGTTCGCTCAACTGCCGATGCGATGCCATTTCCTTGCCCTGGTCGTAGGTCAAGGTCTTCTTCAAACTTTCCGGCACGCCTTCGAACGCCGAGCTGAAGGCCTCCAGCACCGTGTGCGCGGTCGCGTCGGCGAGCTTGACCAGCTTGACGTACAAGGTGCGGCGGCAGACCAATACCCCAATCGCCGAGCGGTTGTGCGCGCCCACGATCAGGTCGCCCTCCCAATGCCCCGGCATCAGGCGCTCATGCGCGGCCGGCGGCCGCAGGCGGATGTTGGGCAGATCCGGCAGATGGCCGCGGGCGTCGCTTCCCTGGCGCGTGCGGCGGCCGGACTTGCGCCCCTGCCGCAGCAGACGGGTCACCTGGCGGCGCAATTCGCCGCGCGGCATCGCATAAATCGCGGTATAGATCGTTTCGTGCGACACGCGCAGCCAGGGCCGGTCCGGGTACAGATCCCGCAGTTTGTCGGCAATCTGTTGCGGCGACCAGCACCGTTCCAGCCAATAGCGCACGCGTCGCCACAGCACGGTGTCGCGTCGCAGCTTGCGGCGCACGCGCGCCCGTCGCCGCAGTCGCTGGGCCCGCCGGCCCGCCCGGGTCGCATCGTAGCCAGGGTCGAAACGAGGGCGTCCGCGCAGCGGCGGCCCCGAATGGGACCGAAACCCATTACGGCGCAACTCGCGAGCAATTGTGCTTTGCGCCCGACCCAACGTCTGGGCGATTTGCCGTCCGCTCGCCCCTTGGGCGATCAAGACCATGATGGCCCCGCGCTCTTCTGCGCTCAGATGCGAATACTGCTGACCCATTCACAGTGCCTCACTGAGGTGATGCACTTGAGGTTAGAGACCAGCGCTACTTTCTTTTGTCGCGCTGACAAAAGAAAGTAGCTCGGCCGCTTGCGGACGAAAGCTTTTGATGGTGGCTTGTCGTCGCGCGAGACATCGGTAACGGCGAAAGAAACAGCAACGTCAACATGGGTTCCGGCTTTCGCCGGAATGACGGACGTGGGGTTGCGTATCCGACTGTAGGAGCGGCGCGAGCCGCGACCGCGGCAACGCAACCAAGGCGAAACTTTCACTGCGTTTGCGATGGCGCGGTCGCGGCTTGCGCCGCTCCTACAGGGGGCGTGCCGCGATGGGGTTCGTCTTTGTGTGTGCGTCCGCGTGACGAGAAGCGACGATCAAGAGCTTCCGTCCGCAAGCGGCCGGGTCACTTTCTTTGTCTTAAGCCACAAAGAAAGTAACCAAAGAAAAGGCCTTGTTTTTTCGGATCAAGAGCCACTAGGGCTCGAAAGTGGCGCGGGGCCGCGCCATAAGGGACATCCTGTCCCATGGCGCGCGTGCGCATCCATGCGCACGCCCTCCGGGGCTGCGGGACGACTGCATCGGGCTCGGGGGCGAGCACGAGCGAAGGCAACAGCAACGGCAACGGCAACGGCAACAACGAATCAAAATGGATTCCGGCTTTCGCCGGAATGACGACAGGCGGGCTGCGGTCGCCGTGGCCGAAGCCCTGTAGGAGCTGCGCAAGCCGCGACCGCGGCAATCGGACTACGGCGAAAGCCGACACGCCGCCGAATGCCGGCAACCTACGCCCGCGGCAGCGAGCAACCTGCCGCCGCGCCTTACTCGACCCAGCCGGGCTTGCGCTTGTCGAGAAACGCCGACAAACCCTCCTGGCCTTCCGCCGACACCCGCAACGACGCGATCAGCGCCGCGTTGTCCTGGTCCAGCCGCGCCCCGTCGCGTTCGCCGGCGACCCGCCGCACCAGCGCCTTCGCCGTCGCCGCCGCGTGCGGGCCGGCTTTCAGCAGCAGCGCGATCTGCTTGTCCACCGCTTCGTCCAGGCGATAGTTCGGCACCACCTGATGCAGCAGGCCGATCGCCTGCGCAGTGGCCGCCTCGAAGATCTCCGCGGTGGCGAACCAGCGCCGCGCCTGGCGCGCGCCGATGGCTTCGATCACGTACGGCGAAATCACCGCCGGCAGCAGCCCCAGCTTGCTCTCGGTCAGGCCGAACTTGGCCTCCGGCGCGGCGATGGCGATGTCGCAACAGGCCACCAGGCCGACGCCGCCGCCGAAGGCCGCGCCGTGGACGCGGGCGACGGTCGGCTTGGGCAGCTCGTTGAGGGTGCGCATCAGCCGCGCCAGCGCCAGCGAATCCTCGCGGTTGTCCGCCTCGCTGGCCTGGGCCATGCCGCGCATCCAGTTGAGGTCGGCGCCGGCCGAGAACGAGGCGCCTTCGCCCTCGATCACCACCACCCGCACGCCCGGGTCGGCGCCGGCGGCCTCCAGGGCGCCGGTCAGGGCGGCGATCAGCACCGCGTCGAAGGCGTTGTGCAGCTCGGGGCGGTTCAGGCGCAGGCGGGCGACCGGACCGTCGCGCAGGTTCAGCAGCGGGTGGTTCATCGGCATGGGGGAAGTTTGTGAGAGTTGGCCGAATGATACCGTTCAGCTTGATCCCTCCGCCCCTGTACGGCGGTCGGTGCTAGAATGAGAACAATTCCCATTTGGGACGCCACCTTCGTAGGAAGCCGCCCCTTGAAGCTGTCCGAATTGCCGCGCCGTATCGCGGCCACGGTCGAGACCGTCGATGACCAAGCGCCCAACGACACCATCGCAAGACGCCTGCGCGAACTCGGCTTCGTCGCCGGCGAGCGGGTCGAAGTGATGGCCGCCGGCCCCGTCGCCGCCGAGCCGTTGCTGGTGCAGATCGGCTACACCCGGTTCGCCTTGCGCCGCAGCGAAGCGGCGCGGGTGCGGGTCAAGCCGCTGTCGGCGGAGGGTGCGGCATGAGCGCCGCCGCTCCCGCGATGAGCGCGCCGCGCGAGGCCGCCGATAGCGCCCGGCGCGTGGCCCTGGTCGGCAATCCCAATTGCGGCAAGACCGCGCTGTTCAACCTGCTCACCGGCAGCCGGCAGAAAGTCGCCAACTACGCCGGCGTCACCGTCGAGCGCAAGGAAGGCCGCCTGCACGCGCCGTCGGGCCGGCATTACGCGGTGCTCGATCTTCCCGGCGCCTACAGCCTCAGCGCCGCGAGCCTGGACGAAGCGGTCACCCGCGACGTGCTGCGCGGCTTCTATCCGGGCGAACCGGCGCCGGACGTGCTGCTGTGCGTGGTCGATGCGACCAACCTGCGCCTGCACCTGCGTTTCGTGCTGGAACTGCGCGAACTCGGCCGGCCGATGATCGTCGCGGTCAACATGATGGACGCGGCCAAGCGCCGCGGCATCGGCATCGACCTGGCCGCGCTGGAGAAGGAGTTGGGCGTGCCGGTGGTGGCGACCGTCGCGGTCCGCCGCGACGGCGCGCGCGAACTCGTCGCCACCCTCGACCAGGTCGCCGCCGCGCCGCACGAGCCGCGCGCGCGCCTGGCCGAAGGCGCCGACCTGCACGCCGAGACCCGACGCCTGCTCGATCTCACCGTCACCATGCCCACCCGCACCGCCAAGGTCGACGACGCGCTCGACCGCTGGCTGCTGCATCCGGTGCTGGGGCTGCTGTCGCTGGCGGTGGTGATGTTCCTGATCTTCCAGGCGGTGTACGCCTGGGCCACGCCGCTGATGGACCTGATCGAGGCCGGCACCGCCTGGGTCGGCGAACAGGCCGGCGCGCTGCTGCCCGACGGGCCGCTGCGCAGCCTGCTGGTGGACGGCGTGATCGCCGGTCTCGGCGGAGTGGTGGTGTTCCTGCCGCAGATCCTGATCCTGTTCGCCTTCATCCTGGCGCTGGAGGAATCGGGCTACCTGCCGCGCGCGGCGTTCCTGCTCGACCGGATGATGGCCGGCGCCGGCCTGTCGGGCCGCTCGTTCATCCCGCTGCTGTCGAGCTTCGCCTGCGCGATTCCCGGAATCATGGCCACGCGCTCGATCCAGGACCCGCGCGACCGCCTGGCCACGATCATCGTCGCGCCGTTGATGACCTGCTCGGCGCGCCTGCCGGTGTACGCGCTGCTGATCGGCGCGTTCATTCCGCAGCAGAAGGTGTGGGGCGCGTTCAACCTGCAGGGCCTGGTGCTGTTCGGCCTGTACATGGCCGGCATCGTCAGCGCGCTGATGGTGTCGTGGGTGATGAAGAAGTGGCGCCGCGACAAGAGCGAGCACGCGCTGCTGCTGGAGTTGCCGTCCTACCGCATCCCGCATCCGCGCGACCTGCTGATCGGCCTGTGGGAGCGCGCCTGGATCTTCCTGCGCCGGGTCGGCGGCATCATCCTGGCGCTGACCATCCTGCTGTGGTTCCTGCTCTCGTTCCCGGGCGCGCCGGAAGGCGCCACCCAGCCGGCGATCGACTACAGCTTCGCCGGCCGCATCGGCCACGCGCTGTCGGCGGTGTTCGCGCCGATCGGCTTCAACTGGCAGATCTGCATCGCGCTGATCCCGGGCCTGGCCGCGCGCGAAGTCGCGGTGGCGTCGCTGGCGACGGTGTACGCGCTGTCGGCGGCCGACGACGACGCGGCCGCGCAGGCGCTGACCCCGATCATCACCGACACCTGGTCGCTGGCGACCGCGCTGTCGCTGCTGGTGTGGTTCATCTACGCGCCGCAGTGCATTTCCACGCTGGCCACGATCCGGCGCGAGACCGGCTCGTGGAAGCAAGTGGCGATCAGCGCGGGCTACCTGTTCGCGCTGGCCTACCTCGCCTCGCTGCTGACCTACCAGGTCGCGGTGGCGCTGGGCGCGGGCTGAGGAGGCAACGATGAGCGCCGGACTGTTCGCGCAATACGTGGCGATCGCGATCGCGGTGCTGGTCAGCGCGATCGTGGTCGCGCGCAAGCAATTCCCCGGCGCGGTGAGGCGCTTGCGCATCGCCTGCGCGCTGCCGTTGGTGCGCGAAGGCCGGCCGCCGTGGTTGCGCAGCCTGGGCAAACGCATCGCCCCGCCGGCGCGCGCGAGCGGGCCGAATTGCGGCGGCTGCGACAGCTGCGGGCCGTCGGATTAGGTTTCGCGCGGCGCGGCGGCGATGCGTTGCCGCCTCAGCCGCAGCGCGAAGGGCAGGGCGAGCAGCCAGCACACGACGAAGTACCCCGCCGCGAGCGCCGGCCAGGCCTGTTCGAACAGGTACACCGCCCACCAGTAATCGACCTGGCGCACGATCGTGTCGACCGATGCGAACGCCTGCTCCGTCCCGGGTTCGCGCAGCGGCGCCAGGCACAGGCGCAGGGCGGCGTAAACGACGGCGAGCGTCGCCGCCAGCGCCAGTGCATGCACGATCACGCCGTAGCGGCCGAACCCCAGGCGCGCGAGCGCCAGGATCAGCGGCGGCGACCACGCCGCCAGGATCAACAGATAGATCGGTTCGGGCATCCAGCGCTCCTAGCGGGCTCGGTGGGGCGGGCCCCGCGCTTGCGCATCGGAACGCGCGGGGCCGCGTCGCTCAACCCGCGCGGCTCTGCAGATAGTCCAGGGCCTCGCGCAGGTACGTGCGCGCCTCCTCCAGGTGCTCCGGCGCGCAGTCCTCGTCGAAGCGGCTGCCGCCGTCGCCGAAGCGCACATAGGCCTCGATCGCCTGCTCGTCCCAGAGAAAGTCCAGGATCACCACGAAATCGTCCGCGCCCGGCTCGTTGAACCGCGCCGCGCCGCGCAGCGGCGTCAGCAGCCGCAGCATCTCGTGGTAGTTCTCCGACGCCTGCAGCATGGCGATGCGCAGGGTGCGGCGGATCTCGTCGTACTCCACCGGCGGCGTGCCGGTCCAGGCGTCCTCGCGCCAGGCCTTGATGACCTCGGCCACGCTGGCGGCGTCCAGGTCGGCGAGGATCTCCGGCGGCACGCGGCTGCCGCCGCTCATTTCGCGGCGGTCGAACCAGGATTGCCAATCGGCGAAACCGGCCGGACGCGCCGGCGCGGAGTTCATGAACGCTTCGTACTGCTCGTGGCTGAGGGTGAAACGGGCGTACAGCGATGCGGGTTCCGACATCGTGAGGGATCCTTTCCTATGACACCGCCGCCGCGCCGCCGCTCAGCGGCGCAGCCGGCCCTTGCCGGCGGCCTTGTATCCGACCGCTTCGAACGCTTCGACCGAGAGGGTGAAGGTGCGCTCCTCCCCGGAGAACAGCGCACCCACGCCGACGACCTGGCGGGTGATCTCCTCGCCGCGGTCGTTCTTGATCGACAACACCATCGAATACTCCCACGCGCCGTCGCTGGGCGGGTGGCGGATGCTGCCTTCCACGCGCAGCGGCGAGAACCGTTTCGCCGCCAGCGCGTTGGCGTCGGAATCGAAGCGCAGGTGGTGCCGGCAGGCCGGGCACACGCTCGCCGATTCCAGGATCGTCGCCTTGCAGTGCGGACAAACGCGCGTCGCCCCGGGCATGCCCTGGCGTTGCGCGCTCATGAGTCGGCGCCGGTCTCCGCCTTGCCGCCCTTGTCGGACTTGCCGTTGTCGTTCTTGTCGCTCTTGTCGTTGCGCGCCACCGACTTGCCGCTGTCTTCCCAACCGAACTCGACCTGGCCGCGCACGCGCGCGCCGGCGGCGACGGTGACGGTGCCGGCCTTGACGTCGCCGACCACCACGCCGCTCTCCAGCAGCTCCACGCGCTGGGCCGAATCGATGTTGCCTTCCAGTTCGCCCGCGATCACCACCTTGCGCGCGCGCACGCCGCCGTTGACCTTGGCGCCGAGTTCGACGGTAAGGTCGCCGTCGACCTGCACGTCGCCCTTGAAGCGGCCGGCGATGCGGATGTGGCCGGCGCCGTGGATCTTGCCCTCGATGGTGAGGTCGGCGGCGATCAGCGATTCCTTGGCGGTCTCGCGCGCTTCGGCCGGACGCTGCTGCGGCGCGGGCGCCTGCGCGGGCGCGCTGATCGGCGCCGGCGTCGGCGCGCTGGGCTGGCCGAAGCTGAATTCGTTGGCCGTGTCGGGTTCTTTCTTGAGAGCGGTTTCCGGCTGCAGCGGCGGCAGCGGAGTGTCGCGCTTGGGCGGTGCGGGCTGGTTGAAGATGGCCATGACGCGGTGGTCCTCAAAGTCGGGGGATCAGGTGATGACACGCGTGAACTTTGGAGCCTAACACGCTGATACGAAGTGCCCACTGTGATGAATCTCACCGTTTCGGCGCGGCCGCGAAGGCCTGTGCGGATTCAGTTTCGACCCCTCGCGCGCGGCCTTGCGGCGCACGCGTGCGCACGTTCGCGGCGCGCGCGCGAACGCGCGCACGCACGACAGTGATTAAGAAATATTTCAGATCGATGAATGCGGTGCGCTGCGCCGTGGTCGCATCGGGCGAGGCGGCCACCACCGATCGAGGCTGGCGTTCGGGCGCTGCGGAAACGCTCAGGCCGGGTCGCCGGCGCTGTCTGGATCCGGCTCGCGCGCGGCGGGCCGGATCGGCCGCGGCGGCGCCGGGCCATGGCCGAACAGGCTGTCGTAGGCCAGCCAGCCGACCTGCGCCAGCAGCACGCCGCCGGCGCAGGAGGCGGCCAGTTCCAGGTCGGTGAACCAGCACAGCGGCAACAGCACCAGCGCGGTGCGCAGCAGGTAGATCGCCCAGCGCCACGGTCCCCAGTAGCCGCGATAGGCCAGGCGCGCATGGAACAGGTATTGGCGCGGATCGATCGACGCCGGCAGTTCGCCGCAGGCCTGGCGCAACTGGCCGCCGAGGCGGGCGACGGCGCGCGACAGTTCCGATTGCAGCGTCGCCACTCTCAGCGCGCGCCACGGCGAGTACGGCCGCTTGAGTTCCTCGACCACTTTCGGCGAGGGATGCCCGAACGCGCGCGCGTCTTCGTGCGTCAGCGCCCACAACGCGTTGTTGCGCAGGCGCAGCGGGTCGTTCTCGGGGTAAGCGAAGAACTCGCAGACCAGCTGCATGGCGTCGGGCGGCAGCGTCGAGGCGCCGCGGCCGGCTTCCAGCTCGCGATACAGCAGCGCGCCGACATAGTCGCGCAGGTCCGGGTCGCGCACCTCTTCGCGATACATCAGCCAGTTGCGCAGCGACTCCGGATTGCGGTGCGCGCAGCGCTCGCGCAGTTCGGCCAGGAACGCGCCGAAATCGACGCCGCTGCGCTGGCGCAGGCGATGCAGCAGCCAATGCCCTTGGGTGTCGAGCGTGCCGAGAGCGTCGAGGTCGAAGAAGCGCACGATCGCTTCCAACTGCGCGCTGGGCAGCTGCGGCGCCTGCGCCAGCGCGCGCGGCAATTGCGGGGCGATCACGTCCTTGACGTAGAGCGAATACAGCGGCGGGAATTCGCGCAGCCAGGCTTCGTAGTCGCCCGGCGACAGGCGCAAGGCGCCGAGGATGACGGCGTTGCCGATCTGGTCGATCGACAGTTCGATGCGGTCGTCGCCGTTGCCGTTGCCGTTGCCGTTGCCGTCGTTGTCGTTGTCGTTGTCGTTGTGGCCGGCGAAGGTCGCGTCGTCGGCTGCGGCAGCCGACGACGCATCGACGCGGCTTTCCGCAGCGCTGGCGGGCGGCGCATCGTGGTCGGCCTCGGCGCTTTCGTCCTGCTCCGGCTCGGCTTCGCTCTCCTGCAGCCAGCGCTCGTACTCGGCCTGGCGCAGCATCGACAGCGCGGCCTGATACGCCTCGTGCAAGGTCTGGAAGGCCTGCGCGTCCTCGTCCGGACGGGTTCCGCGCAGCGCCCGCGCGTAGGCGCGCTTGATCGCGCGCTCGTCGGCGTCTTGCTCCACTCCCAGGCGTTGGTGCGGGGTCATGTCGGCTCGGCTCAGTGCAGCAGGTAACCGGCCACGGCCACCGCCGCCAGGATCTGGGCCAGGCGCCAGAGCTTGCCGGCGCCGGCGCGGACTTCGGCCAGCGTTACGCCGAAACGGCGGGCCAGGGCGAGGTCGTGCAGCGGCAGCACCGCCGCGGCGGCGACGACGACCAACGGCGCCGTCGCGTCGTAAGCCCGCGCGGCCGGCGGCGTTATCGCCACGGCGGCGAGCGCGGCGACAAGCAAGCAGACCATCGCCGGCACCGGCGTGGCGCGCGAACGCGCCTGCACGAAGCCGACGATGCCGGCGATCAACGCGGCCTGGAACGGCAGCCAGTACGCGCAGGCCGCGCACGCGGCGAGCAGGGCCAGCGTGTAAGCGCTGAGCGGATCCCAGCGCATGCGCTGCACCATCCAGCGCTGCATGCGGCGCAGCCCGATCCAGGCCAGCGCCGCGGCGGCCCAGCCGGCGAAGACCAGGCCGATGTTGCGCGCGGCGTTGTCCCGCGGCGCCGGATCGAAGCCCATCAGCATCGAGAGGAACCAGATCGCGGCCAGGTAGTACAGCGGAATGCGCGCGGCGGCGATGGCGATGCGGCGCGGATCCAGGCGCTCGGGATCGCAGGCGCGCAGCCAGAAGCCGACCGCGCCGGGGTTGAGGCGCTGCTCCAGCCATTCCGGGCCGACCCGCTGCAAACGCAGCAACAGGCCGCGCAGGCGGCTCGGCAGCGTGGGGATCAGCGCGATCAGCGCGCGCCGCGGCCACAACGCCGGCCGTTGCAGTTCGTCGAACAGCCAGCGGTCGACCAGCCGGTCGTGGGCGTTGCGGTATTCGCCGAGGATGCGCTCGAACGCGGCGCTGCGCGCGCCGCGGTCGCTGGCGACCGCCAGCCAATGGCGCAGGCGCGGATCGGGATCGTACAGCGCGCCCAGATCGAAGTACTCGGCGATGACGTCGGTCGCCGCCGGCGCCAGCGGCGGTTCGCATTCGGCCAGCGCATGCGCCACCGGCGCGCGCAGCGCGTGCTTGAGTTGCAGCGAGTACAGCGGCTCGCAATCGCGCAGCCAGCGTTGCAGGTCGACGGTGAGGCGGCGTTGGGCGAAGTCGAACAGTTCGCTGAGGAAGGCTTGCAGGTCGAAGTAGCGCGGTTGCGGCTCGGCGGCGTGTTGCGGTTCCTCGCGCGCTGCGGGCCGCGACCCGGGCGCGGGCCGAGGCCGCGGCGGCGCGGCTTCGCCTGCCGGCGCGGGTGCGCGCGTGGGCGCCGCGGGCGGCGAGGGCGGTGCGGGCGCGACGGGGCCAGGCATCTCGCGCGCCGCTGTTTCGGTCTGCGCGTCGTCGCTGCCGCCTTCCGCGTCCTGCGCGGCGGCGAGCGCGAACGCGCGTTGCGCCGCGATGCGCAGGCACTGCTGGTAGGCCTCGTTGAGCGCCTGGAACCCGTCCGGATCGTCGTCGGGCCGGCAGCGCTTGAGTTCGCGCGCGTACGCGCGCTTGATCGCGCGCTCGTCGCTGTCGGGCGCCAGTCCGAGCCGATGGAACGGCGTCATGCCGGCCCGGTTCCGGCCCAGGCGGCGATGATGCGCACGACGATCGCCAGCCCCAGCAGCAGATAGACGATGGTGCCGGCGTCGATCTCGATCGGATGCTTGCCGCGCTTGCCCGGTTTGGGATCCGGATCGAAGCGGATCTCGCGCAGGTCCACGCCGCGCCGGCGGGTTTGCGCGCGCAGTTCGACGATGCGCGCCTGCAACCCGGCCGAATGCGCGTGCACGCTGTCCAGGTCGAAGAAGCGCAGCAGCGCGTCCAGTTGCGGCAGGTACAGCGGCGGCCGCGCGCTCAAGTGCGCGATCACGGCGGGCGCCAGCGCGTGCTTGCGCTCGAACTGGTAAAGCGCCGGGTGCTTGATGAGCCAGCGCTCGAGTTCGGCGACGGAGTCGGTTTCGGCGTGGCGATAAAGTTCGTCGAGGAAGCCCTTGGTATCGAATCCGGACGCGGCCGCCGGCGCCGTTTGCGCCGCGCCACCGGTGGGCGCGCGTGGAGTCTTCGCTGCGGCCGGCGCGGGCGGCGCTACCGGGACCCGCGCTGTGGGCGCGCCCGGCGCGACCGGTGCGGGCGTACCCGCGGGTGCGGCCGGCGCCTGCGGGTGCGTGGGGTCAGGCGCCGGCGGTGCCGCGGCCGACAACGGCGTCTTCGGTGCGGCCGGCGCGAACGGCGCCGACGCGGCCGGCGGTTGCGGCGCCGTCGGACCG
This sequence comes from Lysobacter enzymogenes, assembly GCF_023617245.1. Classification (NCBI taxonomy): domain Bacteria; kingdom Pseudomonadati; phylum Pseudomonadota; class Gammaproteobacteria; order Lysobacterales; family Lysobacteraceae; genus Lysobacter; species Lysobacter enzymogenes. The sequence goes on along the minus strand of NZ_CP067396.1, from coordinate 3,789,647 downwards.
TCGCGGGGCGCGGGCGGAACCGGCGGCGGCATGCGCGGCTCCGGCGGCGTGCGCGGCTCCGGCGCGGCCTCGCCGTCGGGTTCGTCTTCGTGTTGGTACCCGGCGGGATCCGTCGCAGCCGCGAGCTCGGCCACCGCGCGCCGCCGCACCGATTCCAGGCATTGCCGATACGCCTCGTTCAAACGCTGGAACCCGGCCGGATCGTCGTCGGGCCGGTTCGTGCGCAGCAGCTTGGCGTAGGCGCGCTTGATCTGCGCCTCGTCCGCGTCGGCGGACAGGCCGAGCGCGGCGAACGGGTTCATGCGCCGTTGGCCTGCGCTTCGACCGCGTCGAGGAAGTGGGCGAAATCGCGGCGGTGCTCGGCGATCAGCGCGTCGTCCTGCAGATCCAGCACGTTGCGGAAGCGCACCAGCGCGAGCTGCACCTGTTCGCGCGCCCACAGCAATTCTTCGTACAGGCGCTCGGCGCGCGCGACCAGCGCCACGTTCTCCTGGTGCTCGCGCGGATGCACCTTCAGCGCGGCCAGCGCCTGCAAGCGCTCGCGGATCTGTTCCGGGCTCAGCACGCCGGGGTTCTTCTCCAGCACCACCTCGCGCTTGAGGCCGCTGGCGACCGCTTCGGCCTCGACCTGCAACAGCCCGTTGATGTCGTAGGTGAAGCGCACATCGATCGGATTGTCCTGGCGCGCCTTGGCCGGCAGCTCGATGGTGATCGCGCCGAGCCGCACGTTGTTCTCCACCCGCGGGCTTTCGCCCTGGTAGATCTCCAGCTCGACCTTGCGCTGCTGGTCGTGCACCGGGAAATAGCGCTCGACCCGGCTCACCGGCACGGTGCTGTTGCGGTGGATGATCGGCGAGAACAGGCCGTTGACGTAGCGCCCGTCGACTTCCTGGCCGGTGCTCACGCCGAGGCTGTGCGGGCACACGTCGGTCAGCACCACTTCTTCCAGCGCCTGGTTGCGCGCCTTCATCCCGGCCGCGACGCAGGCGCCGTGGGCGATGGCCTCGTCCGGGTTGAGGTGGCGCAGCGGCAGCCGGCCGAACATCCGCGAGACCAACTTGGCGCACAGCGGCATGCGCGAGGCGCCGCCGACCAGGACGATCTGGTCGAGCTGGCCCGGGGTCAGCTTGGCGTCGCGCATCGCCCGTTCCAGGGGCGCGCGCAGGCGCTGCACCAGCGGTTCGCACAGGCGGGCGAAGCCGTCCTCGTCGAGACGCCAGCTGCGCGCCTGGCCGGACAGGGTGAGTTCGAGCGTCGCTTCGCCGCCGCTGGCGAGTTGCTGCTTGAACGCCTCGATGCGCCGTTCCAGCACCGCCAGCTCGCCCAGCGGCAGCGCGCTGGCCGACAGGCCGTGTTCGCGCAGGAAGCCGTCGAGCAGCGCGCGCGAGAAATCCTCGCCGCCGAGGAAGTTGTCGCCGGCGCTGGCGTGCACTTCCATGATCCCGTCGAACAGCTCCAGGATCGACACGTCGAAGGTGCCGCCGCCGAGGTCGAAGATCAGGTAGCGGCCGCCGTCGTCGCTCTGCTGCAGGCCGTAGGCCAGGGCCGCGGCGGTCGGCTCGTTGATCAGCCGCTCGACCTTGATCCCGGCCAGCTCGCCGGCGATGCGGGTGGCCTTGCGCTGGCTGTCGGAGAAGTAGGCCGGCACGCTGATGACCGCCTCGGCCACGCGCTCGCCGAGGTCGGCCTCGGCGTCGGCGATCAGCGACTTGAGCACCAGCGCCGACAGCTCCTCCGGACGGAACCGGTGCGAGCCCAGCGCGGTGACCCGGTCGCTGCCCATCCAGCGCTTGAACGCGGCCACGCTCTGGCGCGGGTGCGAGACCAGGCGCTCGCGCGCGGCCAGGCCGACGATGACGCGGTCGTCCTCGTCCACGCTGACCGCCGAGGGCGTCAGCAACGAGCCCAGCGCGTTGCGGATCAGGCGCGGGCCGTCGGCCGCGTACACGCCGATCAGCGAATGAGTGGTGCCCAGGTCGATGCCGACGATCATACGAACCTACAGTCCATTGCGATGGAGCGCACAGATTACATGCGGAACACGCCGAAGCGCGTGCGCTCTTCGATCGGCGCGTTGAGGCTGGCCGACAGGCCCAGGCCGAGCACGCGGCGGGTGTCGGCCGGGTCGATGATGCCGTCGTCCCAGAGCCGCGCGCTGGCGTAGTAGGGGTTGCCCTGGGTCTCGTACTGTTCGCGGATCGGCGCCTTGAAGTCGTCCTCTTCCTGCGCCGACCACGACTTGCCGGCGGCCTCGATGCCGTCGCGGCGGACCGTGGCGAGGACCGATGCGGCCTGCTCGCCGCCCATCACGCTGATGCGCGCGTTCGGCCACATCCACAGGAAGCGCGCGCCGTACGCGCGGCCGCACATGGCGTAGTTGCCGGCGCCGAAGCTGCCGCCGATGACCACGGTGAACTTGGGCACGTGCGAGCACGCCACCGCGGTGACCATCTTGGCCCCGTCCTTGGCGATGCCGGCGTTCTCGTACTTCTTGCCGACCATGAAGCCGGTGATGTTCTGCAGGAACACCAGCGGGATGCCGCGCTGGTTGCACAGCTCGATGAAGTGCGCGCCCTTGAGCGCGCTCTCGGCGAACAGGATGCCGTTGTTGGCGACGATGCCGACCGGATAGCCGTGCAAGTGGGCGAAGCCGGTGACCAAGGTCTTGCCGTAGCGCGCCTTGAATTCCTGCAACTCGCTGCCGTCGACGATGCGCGCGATGACTTCGCGGATGTCGAAGGGCTTGCGCGTGTCCTTGGGCACGATGCCGTACAGCTCGTCGGCCGCGTGCAGCGGTTCGCGCGCCGGTTGCGCCGCGACCGGCAGCACCTTCTTGCGGTTGAAGGTGGCGACGATGTCGCGCGCGATCTGCAGCGCGTGGCGGTCGTCTTGCGCGAAGTGATCGGCCACGCCGGAGACGGAGGTGTGCACGTCGGCACCGCCGAGCGCTTCGGCGTCGACGACTTCGCCGGTGGCGGCTTTCACCAGCGGCGGGCCGCCGAGGAAGATCGTGCCCTGTTCCTTGACGATCACCGACTCGTCGCACATGGCCGGGACGTAAGCGCCGCCGGCGGTGCAACTGCCCATCACCACGGCCACCTGCGGAATGTTCTCGGCGCTTAGCCGGGCCTGGTTGTAGAAGATGCGGCCGAAGTGTTCCTTGTCCGGGAACACCTCGTCCTGCAGCGGCAGGAACGCGCCGCCGGAGTCGACCAGATAGACGCAAGGCAGGCGGTTCTCGCGCGCGATCTCCTGTGCGCGCAGGTGCTTCTTCACCGTCATCGGGAAGTAAGTGCCGCCCTTGACGGTGGCGTCGTTGGCGACGATCACCACTTCCAGCCCCTGTACCCGGCCGATGCCGGCGACCATGCCCGCGGCCGGCGCGGCGTCGTCGTACATGCCTTCGGCGGCGAGCGGCGCGATTTCCAGGAACGGCGAACCCGGGTCGAGCAGGGCGGCGATGCGGTCGCGCACCAGCAGCTTGCCGCGTTCGGTGTGCTTGGCCCGGGCCTTGTCGCCGCCGCCGTGGGCGGCGCGCGCCAGGCGCGCATCGAGTTCCTCGACCAGCGCGCGGTGGTAGGCGACGTTGTCGCGGAAGTCCTGCGAGCGCGGGTCGAGCTGGGAAGTGATCGCGGGCATTGCGGGAACGGCCGGAAGCGGGAGACGCGGCATCAAAGCACAAAGCGCCTGCGCCGGCCAATGGCTTACGGCGGAGGCGGCACCTGCGAACGCGGGCGTATGCGCACGGAATGCGACATGCGCGCCTGGTTTTGGTGGGCGTGGTGCGCCGGTCGGCGGGCTGGCTTCGGCGGAAACGGCCGTGCTACTGCGAGGGAAGGCTGCTTGCGCGGGAGCGGCGTGCTTCTGTGGAGTGGCTTCTGTGGAGGGGGCCTGTTTTTATGGAAGGTGCTTGTTTTTTGTGGGAGGGGCTTCAGCCCCGACGCTTTTGTTTCAGTTCGCCGCTATCTGAAACAAAAGCGTCGGGGCTGAAGCCCCTCCCACAAAACCGGTCCGAGGCGAGCCGGACAAAACCGTCGGGCCACGCCCATCATCGACTGGGCCCAGCCATCGGCCGACGCCATGCATCAGCCGGTGCCGACCATTAGCCGGTGCCAACCATCAGCCGGTGCCAACCATCAGCCCGCGCCACTGCAAAGGACCGGTCGCCGCCGCGGCAAAGGACCGCAGCGGTCGCCGCAAAAGCGCGGCGTCCGCACCGCACTGCCACCGCAAAAAGAAAGGCCCGCACGAGGCGGGCCTTTCAGCGAACGAGAGCGCAAGCCGATTAGTGCTTGGCTTCTTCCTTCTTGGCTTCGGCGGCAGCGGCGTCGGCCTTGTCGGCGACCTTCTGCGCAGCGTCGGCGGTCGCGTTGGCGGCCTTGGCGGCAGCGTCGGCGGCGCCGGCAGCGGCGGCGTCGGTCGCGGCGGCGGCGGCATCGCCCGCCTTGGCGGCGGCGTCGCCGGCAGCGTTGGCGGCGTCGGTGGCGGCGCCGGCAGCGGCGTTGGCGGCGTCGGACGCGGCAGCGCCGGCGGCGTTGGCGCCTTCGACGGCGGCGGCGCCGGCGGAATCAGCGGCCTTGGCGGCGTCGGCACCGGCCTGCTCGGCGGCGGCCGAGGCTTCGGCGGCGGCGTCCTTGGCTTCTTCGGTCTTCTGGGCGCAAGCCGACAGAGCCAGAACGGCGGCGGCGAGCAGGACGTAGAGATGGGTCTTCATGAGCTGTCTCCTGAGGAGTTGTCTGAGAAAAACGTCTGGGTGCATCTGTCAGGCAACGCCAGTGCTCGCAGCGGTCCGGCAAGCCGGCTTCGATCGTTCACTGACCTTACGGAAAAAGCCGCCGGATAACCGGCGGCTTTCCCGTTCGGCGCGGTTCCCCGCGCCGGAACTGCAGTATCGCTTGCGCGATATTACTTCTTGGCTTCTTCGGCCGGAGCAGCGGCGTCCTTGGCGGCGCCGGCAGCGTCCTTGGCAGCGTCGGCAGCGCCGGCAGCAGCGTCGGCGGCGGCGTCGGCAGCGGCCGGGGTCGCAGCGTTAGCAGCGGCGTCGGCCGAGGTGGCGGCGGCGTCGGCGGCGGTGGCAGCGGCGTCGGCCGAAGCAGCGGCGGCGTCGGCGGTGGCGGCGTCGCCAGCGGCAGCGGCGGTGTCAGCAGCGGCCTGGGCTTCGGTCGAAGCGGCAGCGGCGTCGGCGGAGGCTTCTTCGGCCTGCTTCTGGTTCGAGCAAGCGGCCAGGGCCAGGCCCAGAGCCAGGGCGATCAGCGCCTTGTTGAAGTTCATGATTCGGTTTCCTCGTCGTTTAGTTAGGCAACGCGCAAAAGCGCGCCGATAACATGATGACAAGCCGGTGACGTGTGTCAAGCGGCCTGCCGGTTTTTTTTGTGCAACGCGTTTTTAACCTTTTACCGCAGCCCGATTTTGCGCGGGCTCAGAGCAGTTCGATCGCGATCGCGGTCGCCTCGCCGCCGCCGATGCACAGCGACGCGACGCCGCGCTTGCCGCCGCGAATGCGCAAAGCGTTGATCAGCGTGACCACCAAACGGGCGCCGCTGGCGCCGATCGGATGGCCCAGCGCGACCGCGCCGCCGTGCACGTTGAGCTTGTCGTGGGCGATGCCGAGCTCGGTCATCGGCGCCATCGCGACCACCGAAAACGCTTCGTTGACCTCGAACAGATCGACGTCCCCGACCTTCCAGCCGGCCTTTTCGAGCACGTTTGAAATCGCTTTCACCGGCGCGGTGGTGAACCACTCCGGCGCTTGCGCGTGGCTGGCGTGGGCGACGATGCGCGCCAGCGGCTTGAGCCCGCGCGCGGCGGCTTCGTCGGCGCTCATCAGCGCGGTTGCGGCGGCGCCGTCGGAGATCTTCGACGAGGCCGCGGCGGTCAGCACGCCGTCCTTGCCGAACGCCGGACGCAGGGTCGGGATCTTGGCCACGTCGATCTTGGCCGGCTCTTCGTCGGCGTCGACGACGACGTCGCCCTTGCGGCCCTTGACCGTCACGGAAACGATTTCATCCTTGAAGTGGCCGGCCGACTGCGCGGCCTGCGCGCGCTTCACGCTCTCTTCGGAATAAGCGTCGATGGCGGCGCGATCGTAGCCGTACTTGGCGCAGGCGGCGTCGCCGAACACGCCCATGGCCTTGCCGTCGTACGGATTGGTGAGGCCGTCCCAAGCCATGTGGTCGAGGAACTCGGCGCTGCCGTAGCGGATGCCGGTGCGCGAGTTGTTGAGCAGGTGCGGAGCGTTGGTCATCGACTCCATGCCGCCGGCGACGACGACCTTGGCCGAGCCGGCCTGGATCAGGTCGTGGGCGAGCATGATCGCCTTCATGCCCGAACCGCAGACCTTGTTGATGGTGGTGCAGCCGGCGGCGGTCGGCAGGCCGGCGCCGAGCGCGGCCTGGCGCGCCGGGGCCTGGCCGAGGCCGGCCGGGAGCACGCAGCCCATGATGACTTCGTCGACCTGGTCGGCGGCCACGCCGGCCTGTTCCAGCGCGCCGGCGATCGCGGCGCTGCCCAGGGTCGGGGTCGGGACGCCGGTGAACTGGCCGAGGAAGGAACCGATGGCGGTGCGCTTGGCACCGACGATGACGACATCGCTCATGGCGGAACTCCGGAAAACTGTGGCGTGTGAGGGCCGGTGCCGGGCGGGGGCCGGGGACCGGAACCCCTCGATTATGCGGCGCCGTGTTGCGGTGCCGCAAATGCCCTTTCGGGCAGGGGAAAAGCGGGGACTGGGGATAACGAAAAACAAACGAATCGGCGCTGCGGACGGCTCGAAGCTGAACATTCCGCAGCCTCGCGGCCTGTTTTGCAGGGGGGACTTCAAGCCTTTGTGGGAGGGACTTCAGCTTTTGTGGGAGGGACTTCAGTCCCGACGCTTCGTCTCAGCTAGCGGTGATCTGACCGAAAGGCGTCGGGAGTGAAGTCCCTCCCACAAAAGCCGGCCACGCCGTCGCGGCGACAGGGGCCGAGCCCGAACCGACCTTCGCGCGCTTTTGCTGTCCCGCCGGCGGATTCGTTTGTCGGCCGCGCAGGTTTGCATTAAAACGAGCGGGTTCGGATTGAAAAGAACGTCGCGGCGCGAACGCCGCGGGGTTCGCGGCCGGCCGCTGGGGAGCGGCCACGTCTTCCCATTGATCCAGAGCGCTGTGGGGCCCACCGATGAAACGACTCGAACCTGCGATGCGGCGCAATACGCAATGGGCGCTGTGCGCGCTCGCGGTGGCGGTGTTGAGCGCCTGCGGCGGCGGTGGAGGCGGCGGCAACGTGCGCGAGCCCCCGCCGAGCACGCCGACCACGCCGCCCCCGACCACGCCGCCGAGCACGCCGCCGCCGCCGATCGGCGCGCATCTGGACCTGACCAACGCGCGCGCGGCGCAGGCGCTGGGCCTGACCGGGCAGGGCGTGCGCATCGGCGTGGTCGACAGCGGCGTGCGCCGCGACCACCCCGCGCTCAACGGCCGGGTCGGGCCGATGCTCGTCTACACCGATCCGCGCAGCAACAACCATCGCGTCGACGACGTGCTCGGGCACGGCACCTACGTCTCGCAGATCATCGCCGGCACCGCGGTCGGCGCCTGGCCCGGCGGCATCGCGCCGGGCGCGAACATCGTCTCCGCGCGCATCCTCGCCGACACCCGGCCCAGCGACGACGGCAGCGGCCAGGGCAACGAGGCGCGCGACAACGGCGGGCTCGACATCGTCAGCCGCGACCTCATGAACGCCGGCGTGCGGATCATGAACAACTCCTGGGGCGGCCTGTACTGGACCGGCGACAACGTCACCCGCAGCTTCATCGCCGCCTACCAGCCCTTCATCGACAACGGCGGGCTGGTGGTGTTCGCCACCGGCAACGAATCCAAGCCGCAGCCGTCCGACAACGCCTCGCTGCCGAGCCAGGGCGCCGGCGCCCAGGTGCTCGAGCGCGGCTGGATCGTCGCGGCGGCGTTGGACACGCTCAACCCGACCCGGCTGGCGAGCTATTCCAACGCCTGCGGCATCGCCATGAACTATTGCCTGGTCGCGCCCGGCGACGTCCAGGCCACCGGCGTCAACGACGCGGTCGGCAACCCCAGCTACTGGGTGGTGCGCGGCACCTCGTTCGCCGCGCCGCAGGTATCGGGCGCGGCGGCGCTGGTGTGGCAGGCGTTCCCCTATTTCAACAACGATCTGGTGCGGCAGGCGCTGCTCGGCAATGCCAAGGACCTCGGCGCGCCCGGCGTCGATCCGGTGTTCGGCCAGGGCCTGCTCGACGTCGGCGCGGCGGTGCGCGGCCTGCACCGGCTCGACTTCGGCGACGTGCGCGTCGCGTTCGACGGCACCTCGACCTGGAGCAACCCGCTCACCGGCGCCGGCGGCCTGAGCAAGGACGGCAGCGGCACGTTGCGCCTGGACAGCAGTGCCGCCCACACCTACACCGGCGCCACCGAAGTCGCCGGCGGCACGTTGCGGCTCAACGACGGCGGCAGCCTGGCCTCGTCGGTGACGGTGCGCGCGGGCGCGACCTTTGCCGGCGGCAACGGCGCCAAGATCGCCAACCGCGTGGACAACCAGGGCGCGCTGCGGGTCGAAGGCGCGGGCTTGCGCATCGACGGCGATTACGCGCAATCGGCGGCGGGGCAATTGCAGTTCTTCGTCGGCTCGAAGCTCGACGTCGGCGGCGCCGCCACGCTCGGCGGCGATGCGCGCGTGCTCGGCCAACTGCCGGGCTACGTGCGCTCCAATCGCGAAGTGTTCCTCAACGCCGGCAGCGTCAGCGGCCAGTTCGCCAGCCTGTCGACCGCGCCGGGCGTGTTCCTGACCGCGACGCTGGGCTACAGCGGCACCCAGGCCTGGCTCGACATCAGCGCCTTGAGCATCGCCGCGACGGCGCAGTCGCTGGGCATGGGCGCGGCCGACGTGGCGACGGCCACGCGCGTGGACGGCGCATTGGACGGGCTCGACGGCGGCGCGAGAGTGACCGCGCCGGGCGGCCCGCAGGCGTTTTCCGCCGCCGCCGGCGCGCTGCAGCGCTCGGCCACCGCGCAAGCGGCGCAGCGTTCGCTGGCCAGCCTCTCGGGCGAGCTGCATAGCGCCGATGCGGCGTTCGCGCTGATGGCGATCGAAGCCAACCGGCGCGCGCTGGAATCGCGCCTGGACGCGCAGTTCCTCGACACCGCGCGCAGCGGCGCCTGGAGCGGCCGCCTCGACGCGCAACGGGCGATGGCCGGACGCCTGGACCTGGACGCGCGCGGCTGGATCGTCGGCCACGACCAGCGCGTCGGCGCCTGGAACCTGGGCGCGGCGTTGAGCCAGACCGACGGCGTCGCCCACAGCGGCGAGCGCCGCGACCGCGAGCGCAACCGCCAGACCGAAGGCCAGCTCTACGCCGCCTTCAACCGCGGCGACGCCTACGTGCTGGGGCGCGCCGCGTTCGGCCGGATGAGCCGCGACCTGCAGCGCGAAGTGCAACTGGGCGAGATGCGCTTCGGCACCGGCGCCGATTACGCCGAGCGCTACCTGAATTTCGGCGTCCAGGCCGGGCAGCGGCTGCGCGTCGGCGGCGGCGTGTTGACGCCCTACGTCGGCGCGCAGGCGTTGCGCCTGGATCGCAGCGGCTTCGAGGAAGCCGGCGCGGCCGGCTTCGGCCTCAGCGCCGGCGATTCCCGCCTCGGCGCGACCCAGTTGCTGGCCGGCGCGCGGCTGGAGCGGCAGTGGCGACTGGGTTCGGCGCAACTGAGCCTGAGCGGACGCGCGGAGTGGCAGCGCACCCTGGCGCAATCCGGGCGCTACATCGATGCGCGGTTCACCGGCATCGAGGCGTGGTCGCCGATCCTGGCCGACCCGTTCGCGCGCGAAGCCGGAGTGCTCGGGCTGAGCTTCAGCGCGCGGTTCGCGCGCGGTGGGGCGTTCGCGCTGGATTTCGACAATCGTTACGAGTTCGGCCGGCAGTACCCGCGTGCGTTCGCGAGTTGGTCGTTGCCGTTCTGAGCGGTGGCCGCCTCGGTGGCCGTCGGTCGCGCCGGACGTCGCGGGTTCGCGGTCGCGGCTTGCGCCGCTCCTACAGGTAGATCGCGCAGTTCCGGACTCGCCCTGTAGGAGCGGCGCAAGCCGCGACCGCGAAACCCCAATCGCGACGAACCCCCGAAGCGCCCGCGATCACCCGGATTACGACTCGCCCGCCGCGACGAAAACGCCGCCGTGTCGCCACGGCGGCGTTTGAGTTTCCGACCTTCGCGACGTCCGCCGCGCTGCGCTCAGCTCTTGCCGTCGAACAACTCGCGCCCGATCAGCATGCGCCGGATCTCGTTGGTGCCCGCGCCGATCGCATACAGCTTGGCGTCGCGCAGGATGCGGCCGGTCGGGTACTCGTTGATGTAGCCGTTGCCGCCGAGGGTCTGGATCGCTTCCAGCGCGACCTCGACCGCGGCGTCGGAGGCGTGCAGCAGGCACGAGGCGGCGTCGACGCGGCTCTTGTAGCCGGAGTCGAAGTCGCGCGCGACCTGGTAGGCGAACGCGCGGCTGGACTGCAGCGAGGTGTACATGTCGGCGATCTTGCCCTGCATCAGGCCGAAGGTGCCGATCGCCGCGTCGAACTGCTTGCGCTCGCGCACGTAGGGCAGCGCGATGTCCATCGCCGACTGCATCAGCCCGAGCGGGCCGCCGGTCAGCACCAGGCGTTCGGTGTTGAGCCCGCTCATCAACACCTTGACGCCCTGGTTGACTTCGCCGACCACGTTCTCGGCCGGGATCTCGCAGTTCTCGAACACCAGCTCGCAGGTGTTGGAGCCGCGCATGCCGAGCTTGTCGAGCTTCTGCGCGGTGCTGAAGCCCTTCATGCCCTTCTCGACGATGAAGGCGGTCATGCACTTGCTGCCGGCGTCCTTGCCCGCGGTGCGCATGTACACCAGCAGCACGTCGGCCTCGGGGCCGTTGGTGATCCACATCTTGTTGCCGTTGGCGACCCACACGCCGTCGCGCAGCTCGGCGCGGCACGACATCGAGCCGACCACGTCGGAACCCGCGCCGGGCTCGCTCATCGCCAGCGCGCCCTTCCACTCGCCGCTGCACAGCTTGGGCAGGTACTTCGCGCGCTGCGCCTGGTTGCCGTTGGCGAACAGGTTGGACACGCACAGGTTGGAGTGCGCGCCGTAGGAGAGACCGATCGAGCCGGAGGCGCGCGAAATCTCTTCCATCGCCACCAGATGGGCCAGATAGCCCATCTCGCTGCCGCCGAACTCGCCCGGCACGGTCATGCCGAGCAGACCCATCTCGCCCAGCTTGGGCCACAGGTCCTGCGGGAACGCGTTGTCGTGGTCGATCTGCTCCGCGCGCGGAGCGATTTCGGCTTCGGCGAAACGGCGCACGGCATCGCGCAGCGCGTCGATCTCTTCACCCAGGGGAAAACTGCGCATATCAGCCCTCGTAACGAATCAGCGGCCGCCCATTGAGCGGTTGGATGTTGCGGTTGTTGCGGCGGTAGTGCGAAAGGAACCCGTCGATCTGCTGCTTCGACATGGTCACCGGCGCCGGCATCACGTACCACTCGACATTTTCCGTCAGCGGCGGGGTCGTTAGCGAGCCCAGGTAGTGGTAGTAGCCGTGCGATTTCGGAATCAGTCCCTCGATATCGATCTCGTGCTGGGCCGGCTTGGCCTTGCCGGGCTTGAGATCGTCCAGCACTTCCTGCGCCACGGGATTGGCCGCGCCCTGTTCATACATCACCCCGACCACCGCCAGGCGGCCGTCCTGGGCCTTGAACACGAAGTGGCCTTCGAGCGGGAAATGCTTGCCGTCCAGGGTGTGTTCGCTCTGGGCGTGGAAGTGGAACTGGGCCAGCTTGAAGTGGCGGCCGCGGATGATCGCCTCGGTGGCGTGGGTGTCGACCTGGACCGCGTGGCCGTTGTCCTCGACCTTGTCGACGGCGCCGTGGGTGTGGCTGAACTCGATCGCGCCCGGTTCGGCCGGATCGGCCGCGAGCGCGCCGGCGGCGACGATGTCGATCGGCGATTGCGACTTGTCGTGCAGCGCCTGCCAGGCTTCCTGGCGGTCGTAGTCGTAGACCTCGTGGTGCCCGGCCGCGGCCGGTTTGGCCGGCGGTTCGGCGCGCGCGGCGAAGGCGGCGGCGAGGGCGAAGGACAGCACGGCAACGGCAGGCACGGCGAACTCGGACGAACGCATGGCTTGGCTCCAGGGCTGGCGGGACGATGTGGGGGTGCTTCGCACGGCGGCACGTATCGCTAAACGCAGCGGCACGCGAAAACCCTACCGCGAATACGACGACGGGGCCGATGGCCCCGTCGAGGTGTGCTTCAGTGGCCGCTGCGGATGCGTCCGCGGAAGCTCGGGTTGGAGCGGCCGAGCGGCAGCTTGAGCTTGCCGATCGCGCTGATGCGCTCTTCCGCCAGACGGTCGGCGGCGGTGTAGGTCGGGATGCTGTCGCGCTCGGCGATCTCGAAGATGCGGCCGAGGTTGTGGTAGATCGTGCGCATCATGCGCATGGCGCGCTCGCGGTTGTAGCCGTCGAGTTCCAGCGCCACGTTCATCACGCCGCCGGCGTTGACCGCGTAGTCCGGCGCGTACAGGATGCCGCGCTTGGCCACTTCGTCGCCGATGGCGTTGTTGGCCAACTGGTTGTTGGCGGCGCCGCAGATGATCTTGGCCTTCAGGCGCGGCAGGGTCTGCTCGTTGACGGTGCCGCCCAGCGCGCACGGCGAGTACACGTCGGCGTTGACGTCGTAGATCTCGTCCAGGCCGACCGCTTCGGCGCCGTACTCGGACACGGCCTTGTCGACCAGGCCCTTGTTGATGTCGGTGACGAAGATCTTCGCGCCGCGCTCCTTGAGCAGCTTCACGAACTCCATGCCGACATGGCCCAGGCCCTGCACGGCGTAGCTGTACTTGCCCACTTCCTCGTCGCCGAAGCGCTTGTTCAGCGCCGCCATCAGGCCCTGCAGGGTGCCGTAGGCGGTGAACGGCGAGGGATCGCCCGAACCGCCGTGGACCTGGTGCACGCCGGTGACGTACTCGGTCTCGCGGTACACGTATTCCATGTCGTTGACGTCGATGCCGACGTCCTCGGCGGTGATGTAGCGGCCGCCCAGCGAATCGACGAACTTGCCGAACGCGCGGAACAGCGCCTCGGACTTGTCGGCGGACGGATCGCCGATGATGACCGCCTTGCCGCCGCCGATGTTGAGGCCGGCGACCGCGTTCTTGTAGGTCATGCCGCGGCTCAGGCGCAGCACGTCGTTGAGCGCGTCCTGCTCGGTCTTGTACGGCCACATGCGCAGGCCACCCAGGGCCGGGCCGAGCACGGTGTTGTGAATCGCGATGATGGCCTTCAGGCCGGCGTCCTTGTTATGGCAGAACACGACCTGCTCATGGCCGAAGGTGTCGAGGGTTTCGAAAATCATCGGGTGCTCCGAACCGGGCGGGTTGCGCGGCGCTGGCGCGAGCGCGGTTACGCCTGGCTGTGGGTTAAGTCGTTGAAGTGGAAAGAAATCGCCTGTGCGGCGGCGGATCGTTCGGCCGGCGCAGGGCCGCTAGTCTAAAGCAATCGGGCAATACGGCTAGGTATGCCTGCCCGGTCGCGGGGGGATGCGCCGGCGAGTGCGCGGGCGGTTTGCCGGGCTTGCCGTTTGGCTCGATCCAAAAGCGCGGCGCGCGCCTGCGCGAGGCGGCGAGGGCGGGATTCGACGGGTGCAGCGCAGGCTGAATGCGATGGTGAAAACGCGCCGCACGAGCACGGCAGGCGTTAGCGACCTGCGCCAGCGACCGGCGCGCGTGGCGACGCGAGGATCGCGCAACGCACGGTGGCGCGCGGCAGCGACCGTTTACGTAACGATGCGCAATGCGCGCCGCGAACCCGCCGGCGAAGGCCGACCGAATCCGGCGCGACCCAATCAGAACGCGCGATACGGCCGCTCGCGCAACCACAGCGTCGCCAGCCATTTTTCTCCGGCCAGCACCGGCGTGCCCGCGTGCAGCGATGCCGGCTCCGGCCGGCCGTCGGCATCGAGATTGTCGAACACCAGCGCGCGCCCGGCCTGCGGCGTCACCGCCAGCGCGGCGTGCGGAAACTCGGTGGCGCCGCCGGCCTCGACCGCGTTGAGATAGACGCAGACCGTGCGCAGGCGGTCGCCGGCCTGCGGCCGGTCGCGCGCCTGCGCCTGCGGCGACAGATAGTCGCGATGCGGGCGATAGGCCTGGCCCGGCGCGTAGCGCAGCACGGTGAGGTGTTCGCCATGAACCAGGTCGAGACCGGCCGCGCGCGCCATCCGCCACTGCGCCAGGCGCAGCGCGAGGTCTTCGCCGGCCGGGTCCAGGCTGGCGTCGCTGCTGTCGCGCAAGGCATTGGGAACGGCGCGGCCGCTGCGTTCGTCCACGGTCTGCGACGGCCGCAGCGACGGCTGAGCCAGCGCCACCAGCAACCGGCATTCGTCGGCCGACAACAGCGCATCGACCTGGGCCACGCGCGGGTGTGCCGACAACGGCGCCAGCGCGACCGGCTGCGCCGCATCGGCGAGCGAGACGGCATCGGCCGGTGCGGCATCGCGTTGCGCCGGCGCGCCGACCGCGATCGGCGGCAGTTCGATCCGGGCGCCGTGCGCGCGCAACTGCCCGATCAACTCCGCCGCCGCCTGCGGTTGCGGCGCGCAGCCTTCGCCGCGCAGCAAGCGCTCGGCCAGCAGCCGCGCCGCGATCGCGTCGCCGTGCGCGGCCGCGCGTTCGAGCAGTTGCAGGCAGGCGTTCTGCGCCGCCTCGTCGTCGTGGCGGCGGCCGAACAGCAACGCCGCCGCGCGCAATGCCGGCGGATACTCGGCGCGCACGGCGGCGAGCAAGCGGCGGTCGTGCTCGGCGGCCGCGAAATCGCCGCGGCCGACCGCCATCAGCGCGATGAAATAGCCGGCGACGGCCGAGCCCGCGCGTTCGGCCTGGTCCAGCGCCGCGTGCGCTGCGGACAGGTCGGTATCGCCGCCGATGCCGTGCATCGCCATGCGCGCGAACTCGATCCGCGCCTCGGCCAATCCTTGAGCCGCCGCGCGCGCATACGCCGCGCGCGCCGATTCGGCGGCGCCGCGGCGCAGCAGCGCGCTCGCCCATCGATACAGATCCGGCGCCGCGCCGCCTTCGGCGTTGCGGCGCAGGCCGGCGAGTTCGGAGTCGTCTGTCATCGGCGGCAGCCTAGCCGAGCCCCGCGCGCGCGGCCAGCGCTCGCCGCGACGGCGTCAGTAGCGGCGCACCCAGCGGCCGGCGTGGAAGCGCCAGGCCGGGCCGTTCGAGATCCAGCGCGGCGCGGCGTAGGCGTAACCCGGTCGCGCGACCACATAGCTGCCGCCGATCCAGACATGGCGGCGGCCGTTCCAGCGCCAGTAACCCGGCGTCCACACATAGCCCGGACGCACTCGCACCCGCTCATAACGCGGCGGCGGCGGAGCCACACGCACGTCCACATCGACATACGCGCGCGCCTGCGCTTGCGGCGCGTGCGCGCCCATCATCGCCGCCAGGCCCATCGCCGCCGCCACCATCAAAGGACGCATTGCCATGATCGTTCTCCTCGCATCGGCGGCCACCCGCCGGTTACCGCTGGCAACGCCGCGCATGCGCGGCTGTTGACGGCGCAGGCGAACGCATTCAGGGATGCGCGGGATTGCTGAAGGCCGGCTTGCCGAAACAAACCGCCGCGCTGCGCATGTTGCGCCCGCACACGCTGACGGCAATGCCGGCAAACTCCCTGTAGCAGCGGCGCGAGCCGCGACCGCGGGCCGGCCGTTCGCGTCGCAGGCTTGCGTCGCAATCGTGATGTCGCGGTCGCGGCTCGCGCCGCTCCTACAGGGAGGTTTCATCGGCGGCGCGGGCGTTTGTGGGAGGGTCTTCAGGCCCGACGCTGTCGTTTCGGATCGCGGCGATCCGGTCGGAGAGCGTCGGGCCCGAAGGCCCTCCCACAAAAACGCTTGCAGCCGGCCGCCGCCTCCACTTGCGACCCGCCCGCCACTTCGCCGGCCGCCGCGCCGCCGTCATCCTATTGACGCCGGTCGCCCGACTCCGCTAGCGCCGCGCCTCCCTACGCCCCCGCACGCGCCCGGCAAACCGGGGCCGCGCGCACAGAGCTACAATACGAGCAGACCGTCCAGCGTATCGAGATGCCCATGAGCACCACCGCCGCGAACCTCCCCGCCGCCCAGCCCGACGCGACCCCGCTGCGCTTCGTCACCGCCGCCAGCCTGTTCGACGGCCACGACGCCGCGATCAACATCATGCGCCGGCTGATCCAGGGGCAGGGCGCCGAAGTCGTCCACCTCGGCCACAACCGCTCGGTCGAAGACGTGGTCCGCGCGGCGCTGCAGGAAGACGCCGACGGCATCGCCCTGTCGAGCTACCAGGGCGGCCACGTCGAATACTTCAAGTACATGGTCGACATGCTCAAGGAGCGCGGCGCCGGCCACATCCGCGTGTTCGGCGGCGGCGGCGGCACGATCACGCCGGAAGAGATCCGCGAGCTGCAGGCCTACGGCGTCGAGCGCATCTACCACCCGAACGACGGCATGCACATGGGCCTGGTGGCGATGATCGAAGACGTGGTGCGCCGCGCCAGCGACGCGCGCCTGCCGACCGAGTCGAGCCCGCAGGTCTCCAGCATCGGCGACGAAATCAGCATCGGCCGCACCCTCAGCGCGATCGAAGAGGGCGCGTTCGACGAAACCCAGCTCGCTCACCTGCGCAAGCAGTGGCAACTGGCCGGCGGCAAGACCCCGGTGGTCGGCATCACCGGCACCGGCGGCGCCGGCAAGTCGTCGGTGACCGACGAACTGCTGAACCGCTTCCTCGCCAACTTCCCCGACATGCGCATGGCGGTGATCTCGGTCGATCCGACCCGCCGCCGCACCGGCGGCGCGCTGCTCGGCGACCGCATCCGCATGAACTCGCTGCGCAGCCACCGCGTCTACATGCGCTCGATGGCGACGCGCCGGCAGAACTCGGCGACCAACACCGTGCTGAAGGACTGCATCGGCTACCTGCGCAGCCTCGGCTACGACCTGGTGATCGTCGAAACCGCCGGCATCGGCCAGAGCGATTCGGAGATCGTCGACCTGGTCGACTTCCCGATGTACGTCATGACCAGCGACTTCGGCGCGCCGAGCCAGCTGGAAAAGATCGACATGCTCGACTACGCCGAACTCGTCGTGCTCAACAAGTTCGACAAGCGCGGCGCCGAAGACGCGCTGCGCGACGTGCGCAAGCAGTGGAAGCGCAACCGCGTCGCGTTCCAGACCCCGGACGAAGACGTCCCGGTCTACCCGACCATCGCCAGCCAGTTCAACGACCCCGGCGTCAGCTGGATGTTCGCCAACCTGTGCCGCCTGCTGCGCGAAAAGCTGTCGCTGCCGGCCGACAAGTGGACGCCCGACGTCAACACCGACCTCAAGGAACCGCGCGCCACCGTGCTGATTCCCGGCGCGCGCGTGCGTTACCTGGCCGAAATCGCCGAGCAGGGGCGCTCGATCAACAAGCAGATCGAAACCCAGTCCGAGATCGCCGACCGCGCCCAGTCGTATTGGCAGTCGCTGCACGACCTCGAAGACCCGCAGTTGCCCAAGGCGCTCGACCTCTACAACGGCGAAGCGCTGCTGCCCGAAGCCCCGTCGGCCGACCGCACCCTGCTGACCCTGCGCCAACGCTACAACGACGCCGTCCAATCGCTGACCTCCGACGCCCTGAAGCTGCTGCGCGACTGGCCCGCGCGGCTGAAGTCGATCACCGACGAAGTCAACGAATACAAGGTCCGCGACAAGGTCATCCGGGTCGAGAACTATCGCGAATCGCTGAGCCACCAGCAGATCCCGAAGATCGCCGCGCCCACCTACAAGAGCTGGGGCGAACTGCTGACCTTCCTGCAGAAGGAAAACCTGCCGGGCTATTACCCCTACACCGGCGGTGTCTACCCGTACCGCCGCACCGGCGAAGACCCGATCCGCATGTTCGCCGGCGAGGGCACCCCGGAGCGCACCAACCGCCGCTTCCATTACCTGTCCGTCGGCCAGCCGGCCGCGCGCCTGTCGACCGCGTTCGACAGCGTGACCTTGTACGGCGAAGACCCGGCCGTGCGCCCGGACATCTTCGGCAAGATCGGCAACTCCGGCGTCAACATCGCGTCCTTGGACGACATGAAGAAGCTGTACTCCGGCTTCGACCTGTGCGCGCCGAGCACCTCGGTGTCGATGACCATCAACGGCCCGGCGCCGATCATCCTGGCGATGTTCATGAACACCGCCGTCGACCAGCAGATCGAGAAGTACCTGCGCGAAGACCAGGCCCGCTGGGACGCCGCCCACGACAAGATCGAAGCCCTGTTCGAAGGCCGCAAGCGCCCCGAATACAGCGGCCTGCTGCCGGAGACCAACGACGGCCTCGGCCTGGGCCTGCTCGGCGTCACCGGCGACCAGATCGTCGATGCCGAGACGTACCAGAAGATCCGCGACAAGACCCTCGCCACCGTGCGCGGCACCGTCCAGGCCGACATCCTCAAGGAAGACCAGGCCCAGAACACCTGCATCTTCAGCACCGAGTTCGCCCTGCGCATGATGGGCGACATCCAGCAGTTCTTCGTCGACAAGAACGTGCGCAACTTCTACTCGGTGTCGATCAGCGGCTACCACATCGCCGAAGCCGGCGCGAACCCGATCAGCCAGCTCGCCTTCACCCTGTCGAACGGCTTCACCATCGTCGAGTACTACCTCGCCCGCGGGATGAAGATCGACGACTTCGCCCCGAACCTGTCGTTCTTCTTCTCCAACGGCATGGACCCGGAGTACACCGTCATCGGCCGCGTCGCCCGCCGCATCTGGGCCCGCGCCATGCGCGAGCGCTACGGCGCCGACCCGCGCAGCCAGATGATGAAGTACCACATCCAGACCTCGGGCCGCTCGCTGCACGCCCAGGAAATCCAGTTCAACGACATCCGCACCACCTTGCAGGCGCTGTACGCGCTGTTCGACAACTGCAACAGCCTGCACACCAACGCCTACGACGAAGCCATCACCACCCCGACCGAGGAAAGCGTGCGCCGCGCGGTCGCGATCCAGATGATCATCAACAAGGAACTCGGGCTGAACTTCAACGAGAACCCCTGGCAGGGCAGCTTCATCGTCGACAAGCTCACCGACATCGTCGAAGAGGCCGTGTACAAGGAATTCGAGGCGATCAGCGAACGCGGCGGCGTGCTCGGCGCGATGGACACCATGTACCAGCGCGGCAAGATCCAGGAAGAGAGCCTCTACTACGAACACAAGAAGCACGACGGCTCGCTGCCGCTGGTCGGCGTCAACACCTTCCTGCCCAAGGACCACGGCGGCGACATCGTCACCGAGATCGAACTGATCCGTTCGACCGAAGGCGAGAAGGGCCAGCAGATCGACAACGTGCAGGCTTACCAGGCCGGCCGCAACGGCTACGCCAGCGAGGGCCTGCGCGGCCTGCAGGCCGCCGCGCGCGAACGCCGCAACGTGTTCGCCAGCCTGATGGAAGCGGTGAAGACCCACAGCCTGGGGCAGATCAGCCACGCGCTGTACGACGTGGGCGGCGAGTACCGGCGCAACATGTGAAACATGTACGTGAGGACGCCCGCGAATGCGGGCGTTTTCTTAGTGTGGCTCGATCAGCTCAAGGAAGGGAATATGGCCTCAACTTTTTTGCACGGACTCGGTTTAGCGAATTATCGAGGGATCGGTCGGGAGATGCAGTACCTCGGTCCATTCCGTGATATTAATTTCATGATTGGGCCAAATAACGTTGGAAAGTCTGCGGTACTTCAGTTTATTTCCTCTCATCTGCATCCAAGTGGGCCGCGATTGGATGAGCGATGGGTTAGAAATTTCGCGCCTGTAGAAGTTAACTTGTCGTCAGGTGGGGAGGGGGTGAGATTTGCGTATGGAATTCCGTCGAGAGAAGCGTTGCGGAAAGTGTCATTGTTTTTCGAGCAGCAGATTTTCTATGTTCGCACGGCGGAAAGAGTCATAGACTCTATATCCGACCAAGGTCTTGTGTGGTTGCATTTTAGGGCCGGTCACGGTCTATATATTGAACAGAAACCCGGCCTAAAGGATGTCCTTGATGCTCAGACTTGGCGCAACTTTTGGTCTCAATTGACCAAAAGGGTAGGCGGAACCATAGAGAATAATTGGATTCCCGAAACTCTGAATGCCATTGTTAATTTGACTTCGGTTCAGCTGCCGAAAGTAAAGTTGATTCCTGCTATTAGAGAGATTGGGGCTAGTGGCGTTGATTTTAATGACTACAGCGGTAGGGGGCTGATAGATCGGTTGGCGGAGCTGCAGAATCCGCCACACAATGAGAGGGAAAAAAGAGAGCGGTTTGAGAGGATAAATAATTTTCTGAGAGTTGTTGCCGGGTCGAATGATGCGTCGATTGAGGTCCCATTCGACCGTCGGCATCTTCAGGTGCATATGGATGGAAAGGTTTTGCCTCTCAGTTCTTTAGGTACTGGGATACACGAAGTTATTATGATTGCTTCTTTTTGTACTTTAGTGGACAGGGAGGTCGTGTGCATTGAGGAGCCGGAGATTCACCTGCACCCGATTCTTCAAAGAAAGTTGATGCGATATATAAGGGATGAAACGGAAAATCAATATTTCGTTGCGACACATTCCGCTAGCTTGATAGATTCAGTGTTGTCGTCAGTTTTCAATGTTGAAGCTGGCGAAGATGGGACACGCATCAGGCTGGCGGTTAGTCCGAGCGAGCGATATGAAATTTGTCGCCAGCTTGGATACCGCGCATCTGATATTTTGCAGTCTAATGCGGTCGTATGGGTTGAGGGGCCGTCGGATCGGATTTATTTAGTTCATTGGATTCGTTCCGTTGCTCCTGATCTTGTGGAGGGCATTGACTACACCATAATGTTTTACGGTGGGAGATTGTTGTCGCATCTTTCAGCTAGTGATGATGACGTCTCTGATTTTATTTCTCTTCGTAGGTTGAATCGTAATGTTGCTCTGCTTCTTGATTCTGACCGACGCGAGGATAGTTCTGTCCTTAACGAAACAAAAATGCGAGTAATCTCCGAGCTTGATGACGCATTTTCTTGGGTGACTGCCGGTAGAGAGATAGAAAATTATGTGCCTGTTGATGTCATGGCCGAGGTTTTAGCGGTGCTGTATGGAGTTGGGTTCTCTAAAATAATTGATCAAGGGCAGTTTGGTTGCCGTATTGATTTCGGAGGCAGTGAAAAAGGGGCTAAATCCAGGCGGGCAGATAAGATAAAAGTGGCTCGCGAAGTTTGCTCGCGCGATGCCGTTTTGGACGTTTTAGATCTAAGGGAGAGAATTGAGTCTCTCGTTGCTTTTATCAGGGCAGTCGGTGCTGAGTGAATAGATAGATGAGAAGGGCGAAGTTATGAATGGCCACATGGCGCTCAAATTTGATTTGGATGCTTGATCGCCGCCTTGACCGTCGATGCAAAATAGCCGGCGTCGATCGCCAAAGCTGCTTGGGTCGCGCGTTAACGGCACAATTCGGGATGTCCGGCACTTCGTAATTCTGCTGCTTAATTAAAGGGCAGATCCTTATGATTGCTACTTCACCGGATTAATTGACGTGCGCCGCCTTAAACGCCACGCTGCTTGATCAAGAGTCCGCTGCGCTTACATACACCTGCTTTTTTTGAAGCCGCCTGAGGCGAGTGGATTGCGGCGGCGACATCCCGGAGAACTGCAGCGATGGCACTCAAGCGGATGGACAACGTAGGCATCGTCGTCGAAGACCTCGGCGCCGCGGTCGAATTCTTTCGCGAACTCGGCCTGGAACTCGAAGGCCGGGCGATGGTGGAAGGCGAATGGGCCGGCCGCATCACCGGCCTGGGCGACCAGCGCGTCGAGATCGCGATGATGCGCACGCCCGATGGCCACAGCCGCCTCGAACTGTCGCGTTTCATCGAACCGAAGGTGATCGCCGACCACCGCAACGCCCCAGTCAACGCGCTGGGCTACCTGCGGGTGATGTTCGCGGTGGATGACCTTGCCGATACGTTGGAGCGGCTGCGGCCGCACGGCGCGCAAGTGGTCGGCGAAGTGGTCGATTACCAGGACGTGTACCGGCTGTGTTACATCCGCGGACCGGAGGGCATCTTGATCGGGTTGGCGCAGGAACTCGCCCCCGCTTAGGCGCAGCGACAGCCGCCACGCGAAACGATGAACCGGATCGCGGCCGGATTCCGAGTGAAGGAGCGGGGCGCCAACCTGCAACGCGGAGCGTTGCGGACGGCGGCCCATCGCGGTCTCGCGGCTGCGGCCTCGATGCTGTCCGCCCGTCGCAGCGCCGACACCGTCCAGTACATCGGCTGCAGCCTCAACTCGCCCGACGCCACCCACACCGTGCGCTACGCCCAATGCGACGCCGTCAACGCCCAAGGCCGGCGCCTGATCTGCGACACCACCGACGCCGGCATGATCGCCACCGTGCAATCCATCGGCGCCTACCACTACCTCCTGTTCCGCGTCGACGCCCAAGGCCGCTGCACCGCCGTCAACACCTGGATCTCCTCCGACACCTTGCCCTGAGCGCCGGCCCGGCCGGCCGCCCCACCAGGCCCCGCTCCGGCGGGGCTTTGTCGTTTCGGGCTGGGACCATCGGCACCGCTGTCCCCCGGCCGCCCCATACGCCGTACCCATTCCCCGACGCCCGCGACGTCGGAATAATCCCCCCCATGACCATCATCCTCACCGACTTCGCCCGCCCGCGCCTGTTCCCGCGCGAACCGCGCCGCAACACCATCCAGGACATCACCGCCGAAGAATTCGAGCGCCACCTCAACGAAGTGCCGCCGCTGATGGTGCTCGATGGGTATGCGCCGTTCTGCAAGCTGCATGTGCATCGCAACTGGACTAGCACGCGGTGTCTGGCCGTGCCGATCACCGACGAGAACCGGCACCTGTTGCGCAGCGGCTACGACGCGCGCACGAAAGACGAACTGCCCGTACTGACGCGCTGGTTCGAAAACATCGACCCGCCGGTGGCGGAGTACCTGATCGCGATCCTCTACAGCCGCGAACAGCTGGCGAAAGAAGGCACCCACACCGACGCCGACTGGGGCGTGGTCGGCTGCATGTACACCGCCGAGCCGATGGAAACGCCGATGGCGCCGATTACGATGATGCGGAACGCGCTCGGTGTGGAGGAGGGCGGGTCGGGGGTTGAGCTGGATCGCGAGGCGTATCGGCGCAGCGTTGAGTTTTGGAGTGCGCACGCTAACTGGCGTGGCTGATTACCCGCCGCGGTGAGCCAATTCCGTCGTGCGGGCGTTACAAATCGCGAGAACTTTGACATTACCCGTGCGGCTGCGGCCGCACGCGGTAAGTTAGGCCAACGACACGCTTGGCCGCGGGCTCCAGTCGGTCCCGCCGCCGATCACAGGGAAGGGGGGCGGATGGCCGAGACGAATGCGTTGAGGTCGTCGCCGCGGAGCGGCGATCGCTCGTTTCATTGTGCGGGTTATCGCAGCCGCGCCATTGGCTGCTCGGCCCCGCGCGGCCGGATGCGCACCAAGCCTTTGCGCTTGTCGCTACTCAGTGTCGAACGCCCCGACTGCCACCCGGACTTCGCCCATGGCGCCGACCTGCCGTCCACGTTGTTGTGCGAACTCGACAGTGGCGCCACCGTCTGGGGTCACGCGCTGTAACCGGCAAGCAAGACTTGTTGGCAACGCTGAGCATCCTGTACTGGCTCAACGAGTTACGCACCGCGCCGCTGCCGCCGATCCGCTACTTCATCGTCATCCTCTGCGGCTGCGAGCAACTGACGAAAGTAGGCATGCAGATCCGCGCCGGCTGGGACATAGTCGATTGCATATACACCGCAGATACTGTGGAGACGCCGATGGCGCCGAACATGGCGATGCATAATGTGCTAGGCGTGGAAGGGGGGGGTTGGCGATTGACCTGAGTGGCTTGGGGCCGTTATTTGTGGCCGTTGCTTCTTCTTTTCTTCGTTCTAGGTGCAGCAAGGGTTGTTGTCGATAGTTATTAATTAAGGGGCTGTGATGCGCATTCTAAGCAAGCTATTTAACAAGGGTGGGGCGGTAACAAATGCGGCCAGCTTTATTAAAAATGACTATTGGTCGGCTCTTTATCCATTAAAAACCAATTTAGTAGTTGTTGAGAATTATGAGGCGGGGCTTTCTGAGTACATCTATCAGAGGGTTCTTGGTCCGGGAGATGAGGATAATTTTATTCCTCAACAGAGAGTCTACGCGACGAAGCCGAGAGGGCATCTTCGGCGAACGGTCAAACTTGACCCAGTCGCTGAATATTTCATCTACGATGTTGTTTTCAGGAATAGATCGATATTTAGAAGGCATGTGAGTGACAAGAGGCTGTCCTTTGGATACAGGTTTGAAAAAGGAGGGCCGGTATCAATCAATGCAGCTTATAGGGATTTTAGAAAAGCTTTGACAGAGAAGCGGGCTGAATACAAGCATGTGCTGCGCTTTGACATTGCTTCGTATTTCAACTCTATCTATCACCATGATTTGGCTCACTGGTTTGAGTCTAAGGATAGCGTTTCTGCAAAGGACTCTGAATATGCTGGTCGATTCTTCAGGGAGATTGGCGCGGGACGTAGTGTGGACTTTTTGCCGCAAGGAATATATCCAGCTAAGATGATTGGGAATGAGTTCTTGAAATTCATAGAGCTGTCTGCGCAGGTTAGGTGTGCGCAAACTGTCAGATTTATGGATGATTTCTATCTGTTTGATGATTCTGAGTCTGTATTGTTTCAGGATTTTATTAAGATTCAGCAGTTGCTGGGTGGGTTCTCGCTGAATGTAAATCCATCAAAAACGGGGCTGGATAACATGGGGGCTGATGTTTCTGGCGCTGTTTCCGAGATTAAGAAAAGTTTGATGGAGGTTGTTGAAATTGAAGAGTACTTGGATACGCCATCCGGAGTGGAAGTGGTGTCGGGACTTGTGGAGGTGGAGCGAAACCTCTCGGGCGATCAGGTTGAAACTTTGTTGACTTTTCTAAAAGATGATTCGTTAGAGGAGTCGGATGCGGATTTAATTTTGAGTATTTTGCGGGCTCATAGTGACAGTGTTGTTGCTTATCTCCCCTCTTTGCTGTCTAAGTTTCCGAATATATATAAGCATATTTATGCTATTAGTGGGCAGATCGGAGACAAGGAGGCGCTTGCGCGGATAATATTAGATTTCCTTGGGGGCGAAAGAAATTTGCTGGAATACCAGTTGTTCTGGCTTGGTGTAATTGTCGAGGAGAATCTAGAGGGTACGGCTATTTTTGGCGACGTGCTCAGCAGGTTGTTTGAGTTGACTGCTGATCATAAAGTGGCGAGGGCGAAAATCCTGGAGATTCCTGTTCAAAAATTTGGCTTTAAGGAGATTAGGGCGGAATATTTGAAGACCGGATCTTCGGATTGGCTCTCTTGGGCTTCTGCCGTGGGGTCGAGAACCCTTAAGCCGGCTGAGAGAAACTATGTCCTGGATTATTTCTCGAAGTGCTCTCGTTTGAATTACATAATCGCTTCGGCTGTGAAAAATGTTGCTGTTTAATAATGAATATAAATGAAGGTGGTTGCTTGGGGTAGTCCTTTCTGGTTGGTTGTGGATTTGTGAGAGTTTTGGCTCGTGTGGGTAGATATTCTAATTTTGAATACTTTTTATCTGGTTGTAGTGTTGCTCCAAGCTGAAATGGAGCAGGAATGAAATGAAAAATGGACACCGCCCGTCGGTCACCAAGCCCCATGCCTACCTAATACCCTCAGCCGCCTACGAGGCCCTAGCCGAGATCCGTGATCACCTTCGTATGCTCGCTCAGCTCACTGAGCCCCAAGCCGAGGCCGGGCCCGACGTGATCTATTTGTCGGCGCGAGCGCTGGCCCGCTGCTTCGACCGCTTCGCCGACGACTTGGATCAGGTCGCCGAGGTTATCGAACCAACTGGACCGTAGAGGGGCTGGGTCTTCGTTCTACTCTGATTGATACACGGCCTTACAGCGGGCGCGCAGCCACCGGCAGCGCTTTCGCCGTACGCGAGGCTATCGTGCTGCGCGCATGCGCCCTCTGTGATCCGCCGCGAACATACCGCGGATATGCACTCTCTGCACACGCAAACCGCATGTGCCTTTCCGCACACGTTTTAACCCAAGAAATCCCCGACCCCGCAACGCGGCGCTCACCGACTCCCCATCGCGCGCCCCCTCCACGACGATGCCGCTCGCCGTCAAACCGACGAGCGTCCAAATCGAAACGGAGATTCGCGATGAGTCAAAACCTGATCACCCTCGATGTCAGCGACGAGCAGCTCGCTGCGGCCCACGAAGCCTTGTCCCAGTTGGAGTCGGTGCTGTCCGGGCTGGTCTCGCTGTCGCCGGACGATCGCCGTCGGCTTGCCAAGATGGGCCCGAAGTCCGAGACGTTCTGCCGGCAGGCGGTGCGGGTGTTGGAGCAGAACCCGCAGGTGGTGCCGCCCAGCGTGGATTTGGCCGGGGCGTTGCTGGACCTGCGCACGCTCGACCGCCTGAGCCCGCTGCTCGACCGCCTGCAGCGCTTGGCCGAGCGCGGCGACGATACGGAGTTGGCGCTGGGCGCCGACATCATGGCGTTCTCGCTGGAGGCGTATGGGCTGCTCAAGGTGGCCGGTAAGAATCAAGGCCTGGACGGGCTGCGCAAGGAAATGTCGGCGCGCTGGGCGCGGGGCCGCCGGGAGTCGGCGACGCCGCCGGCGTGAGCCGGTATGTCGGGCGGCTAGGTCTGGGGCTTCGTGGTGTTTCTGCCGCCTTCGGGCGGCATTTTTTTGCCCAGCGGGCCCATGGCGCCGGTCGAGTGGCCGAACCGGTGGGGGCGGGTGGGGGAGGGGGAATGTTTGCTGCGGCGGGCTCTGCCGACCGAGCAAATTGCTTTATCGATAGAGCAATTTGCTCGGGCAGCCGAGCGAAAAGCTTGCCCGATGCCGCGGCATGCTCGGTCGCCCGAGCAGACGGCTTCATGGAGGCAGCATCGGGCTCGGTGGTTCAGGCAAAAGACTTTGCGGGCCAGGAACTTTGCTCGGTCGTCCGAGGGCGCAGCTCGGAGCAAGCGCTTTCGAGCTCCATGACGCGAGCAATCTGCTCGGCTGGGCGAGCATTCTGCCTGGCCCCGAGCGCATCGGGCCGGGCCGGCGGGCAAGTGGGTGGGAGTAGGGCGCGGCCAGAACCGCTGGGAGTCTTGGGCGCTTTTACGATGCCCGTTTAGTCGGTGAGATCCGGGGCCGGTGGCCTGGCTTTGCGCGTTGTCTCGTTTCTCTGAAGACGCGGCACGCGGTGGCACAGGGATTGCGTAATTGCCCTGGCAGGCCGATTCCTCGGTGCTAGCGTCGGCCGGCGCGATCAGCGCGCGAACCCGATAGGACAAAGGACTATGTCGAAGCGAGACATCCACGTCGTACCCCATATCGACGGCTGGGCCGTGAAGCGCGAAGGCGCCGAGCGGGCCAGTTCTGTGCACGAGCGCAAGGCCGATGCCGAAGAGGCCGGGCGCGATCTGGCCCGCAAGGACGAGGTCGAACTCGTCATCCATGGGCGCGATGGGAAGATTCAGGACAGCGATAGCTACGGGAACGATCCGCATCCGCCGAACGATCAGAAGCGCTGAGAATAGACAAGGGTGAGGGCGCTGCGGCGCCCTCGCTGTTTTATCGCGAGGCGAACGCCTCGGAACGGCCTGGGAGGGCTTGCATGTTCGCGACGTACTTGAAGGAGCTGGGTTCGTTCCTGTTGGTGCCGATGGCGATGATCATCGCCGGTCTTTACCTCACCAAGGGCGTTTACGGCCTGCACCGCTCGCGCAGTCAAGACCGCAAGGACTTCCTCGATCTTTGGGCCAAGGCCGACAAGGCCGACAGCTTGTGGGTGCAGGTTGCGGTGCGGCATCTGTTCGGCGAGAACCTGCCGGTGCCGTTGATTCGGCATTTGATCGCCCAGCCGCAGGCGACGCGCGCTTTGTCCGATGTGGCCTTCGCCTGGCGCTTGATCGATTTGGATGAGGCGACGGGTGAGTTGTTCTGGCGCTACCGCCGGCA
Source organism: Lysobacter enzymogenes (assembly GCF_023617245.1). NCBI lineage: Bacteria > Pseudomonadati > Pseudomonadota > Gammaproteobacteria > Lysobacterales > Lysobacteraceae > Lysobacter > Lysobacter enzymogenes. The sequence continues at coordinate 3,761,584 of NZ_CP067396.1, read as the reverse complement.
CTATTCGCCGCGTGTCCGCTTATGGGAGCGGCGCTTTTGGCTCGGGGGCTACTTCTTGATGGCGGCAGGGGCGTTGTTGTCGGTGTGGGTCGGGGTGAAGGTGGATGCGAAATCCACTGTCGGCGTAATGAGTTGGCTGTACGCGTTGCTTTTCGGAGTGGCGGCGTATGGCTCGCTGATGCGGGGCGAGCGATTGTCTGACGCGGATGTCGGTGTGCCGCGATGGACGAAGCAAATGCGATGGCGCGGCGGTAGCTGGAATTCGCCTGCGACGGGGGCGGCACGTCGCCAGGGGCGGAAGCGTCGCGCGGGTTGAGGGCTTGGAGATCACGCTTCGTCGGCCGAGCCTGGATCGCTCATTGGCCAACACGCTATCCGGCTGCCGACTGTAGGAGCGGCGCAAGCCGCGACCGCGGCAAGGCAACTGCGGCGGGGCTTTCGTCGCGAGCGGTTGCGGCGCGGTCGCGGCTTGCGCCGCTCCTACAGGGGCTTCGGGGCGGTGCGTCTTTGCTTGCAGTGCGCGGCAGTGGCGGCAAATAAAAAGCGCCCCGGTTTCCCGGGGCGCTCGGCGTTTCGTGGGTCTGTCCGCTTACGGGCTGGTCTTCAACGTCAACGAATACGCCGACAAGATCGAATTGATCGGCGTGAAGTAGCTGTTGCCGCCCCCCGTGCGCCCCTGCTTGCCCTTGCAGCTGCCGCTGCCGCCCGACAGCACGCCCTGCGCCTGGCCGGCGCTGGTGATGTACGAGCCGCCCGAGTCGCCGCCTTCGGCGCAGGCGGTGGTCTGGGTCAGGCCGGTCACGGTGCCGTCGGGTTGGTTGTTGTCGTCGACGTAGGACACGGTGACGTTCTTGGTGCGGATCGCGCCGCAGCGCCAGCCGCTGGTGCGGCCGGAGCGGCACAGGGCGGCGCCGACGGCGCCTTCGGTGCTGCCGCGCACGGCCACGTCGCCGTTGCCGTAGCCGTAGACGCTGGCGAGCAGGGTGTGGTTGCTGTCGACCTGCACCCAGCCGCGGTCGGGGCCGGTCTGGTTGCCGTCGGGCATGCTCGAGGCGGCGAACGCGCCCAGGCGAGCGCCCGGGGTCCATTGCGAGTCTTCGTTGTAGACCACTTCGCCGGTGTCGCCGCAGTGGCCCGCGGTGGCGAAGCCCGGGGTGGTGCCCTTGGTCACCGAGAAGCCGACCGAGCAGGCGTACAGGTAGCCGTCGCCCGGGTTGCGCAGGTAGCCGCGGCCGCCCTGGATGTTGTTGAGGCGGCGCGGGGCTTCGGCGAGGGTCTCGAAGCGCACGGCGGTGCTGTCGAGTCCGCTGAGGGCGACGAAGTCGACCGCGGCGTCTTCGCTGCCCGGAGCCACGCCGACGACGACGCTGTTGCTCGGCAGGTCGACGGCCCAGCTGTACACGCCCTTGGGCGCCTTGCCATTGCGCGCCAACTGGCTGTCGAGCTGGCCCTTGGCGGCGTTGAGCGCGGCCAGGCTGTGGCGCGCTTGGCGGGTTTCGACCCCGGCGGCAGCCTTGGCGGCCTTGCTCGAGGTGGTGGCGGCGACGAAGCCGAAGGAGCCGTCGGCCTTACGCTCCAGCCAGGCGCCGGCGAAGTTGCGGCCGAGTTGTTTTTCGACGGTCTTTTCCTGCGCGGCGGCGAGGCGCTCGGCCTTGAGGTACTGGGCCAGTTCGTTGCCGGACAGGCCGAGGTCGCGCTGCATGGCGGTCTTGAGGCCGGCGGGCAGGTCGTCGGCGGCGAGGGCGGCGCCGGAGGCGGTCAGGGCGACTGCAGCGGCGAGGACCGAAAGACGGATCTTGCGCATTCCGAAAGCTCCTTGAATAGGAAAGGGAACTGCAATGCGGCAGGCCGGGACGCGTCAGTCGGGTTGGCGTTCGATCGGCTGGCTGGGGGAGCGTTCTGGCTTGCCGTACTGGATAGAACGGCGGTGGATCGGGAGCCCCCTACCTGTGATGACCATGGTTTTTATGTCGATTTGAGACGGGAATAACAATTTTGATGTGTCGAAAGTTGGCTCCGCGGTGTGAGGCGGCGTCCCAGAAGCCTCCGAGGTGTGCCGGTGGCGTGGGAGGGGCGGGGGGCGGCATGGGGGCGCGGTCGCGGCTGAAGCGGGCCACCGCTTCCCAGGTGTTGCTTCCGTAATCTCCGTCGGGCTGGAGGGATCTGCCCCTTGCGTCCGCGGCCCCGACAAGCTGCAGGTTTTCCTGCAATGCTTTCACCGACAAGTTGGCGTCAGTTGCTCATTGCGGCACGCAACTTGGTCGTATCGACGTAGCCTGCGTCGGCCAGCCAAGTTGCGCCTGCCTGATAACGCCCGATGTAACCAGCGCCGTTGGTGATGGCCAGGTCGCCGCCATTGCTTTCTGTGAGCACGGTCGACGCGACAAGTCGCCGTGTTCCGTAGTCGCTGAGTCCTTCGATATCGCCTTGCGCGTACTGATTGGCTGTCAGCACGGCTCGTTCCTGTCTGCGTGTCCCTGCCACGACCTTGCTCCTTGCGTTTCGTTACTTGATCTGAATGCAGTTCATTGCAGCGATAGCCTCCGATGGCCGAGTGCGAGCCAAATCGAACACGGTGAAACCACCGGTGTACTTTCCGCCGTCCTGCTGGCTTGCTTGGATGAACACTTGGCGCTTGTCCGCAAGGACGGCTTCGAAGAACGCGCCATCTCCCGCGCCCTCTTGGTAGTCCGGAGCGGGGCATTTGGCCGCGATGATCGAAACGTTGGAGGCGCCGAACTGATTCTTGAGGATTTCAAGATAGTCGTCCGAATAGAGCGGTTTGCTGATCGAGACGGATTCGACGCCGCTTAGCGAGCCGCTGATGCTGATCGTCGATTCGCCCTCATTTTTCTTGGCGGTGGCGTATTCCGTTCCAGGCCTTCCATTGGGGATGTCTTTGATCGAGAAGCCCTTGAGCAGGATTCTTCCGCTGCGGGAGTAACGGCCTTTGATGGTTTCCTGAGGTGTAGGGTCGGTCCAGTTCACTTCGGACAGCGAGGAATACGCACCCCAGTCGCCGCCTTTTTCGCTGGCGAACAAGGCGGCTACGGCTTGCATGTCGCTCGTCGTAGCCTGAGCAATCTGTTCGGTACGGACAGGGGCGCTCAATGGCGGCTTGTCCGTTCCGACGGCATTCTCTTGCTGGCAAGCGGACAGCCCAAGCGCAGCAATGGCGGTCGCAGCGGTCAGATGTTTCAGTCTCACGTTGTCTGTCTCTTGGGGAAGCGGTTCGTCGATCGAGTGTTTTCGAGAGGCGGGCACGCTCGGCTTTCGCTTCTCTTGCCAGGAGAGTCCCCCGGGGAGCAGCGGACCAAGCTCGCTGCGCACTGCGTCATTGATGATTGCGAGGTCGCGATGCAATGAATCAGCGTACGCATTTCGAATCAGAGCGAAGCCAGGATGCGGGTGTAGGGGCGTGTCGGGCATGTGACGGTCCATGTCGAAAGCTTGCGAAGCGCTGTGAACCTATTGAAGCAGCAGCATCGGGCGCGTGAGCTGTTGAGCACAGCATCCAGACGGACTTTCGCTCGGTCAACAGGTAGAGGCAAGAGGATGGGCATTGCAGCGTGCAGTTTGCTGATTTAAGGCTTGGTTCGTGGTAATTCCGTAAGTAAAAAAAGCGCCCCGAGTGACCGGGGCGCTTTTCTTGTGCAGTTGTCGAGATCGAATTACGGATTGGTCTTCAACGTCAACCCATACGCACTCAAAATCGGCTTGATCGGCGTGTAGTAGCTATTGCCGCCCCCCGGATTGCCCTGGCTGCCCGAGCAGCTGCCGCTACCACCCGACAGCACGCCCTGGGCCTGGCCGACGCTGGTGATGAACGAGCCGCCCGAGTCGCCGCCTTCGGCGCACGCGCTGGTGCGGGTCAGGCCGGTGACGGTGCCGTCGGGGTTGCCGTTGTCGTCGACGTAGGAGACGGTCATGTTCTTGGTGCGGATGGCGCCGCAGTGCCAGCCGGAGGTGCGGCCGGAGCGGCACAGCGCGGCGCCGACGGCGGCTTCGGTGCTGCCCTTCACGGTGACGTCGCCGCTGCCGTAGCCGTAGACGCTGGCCGACAGGGTGTGGTTGCTGTCGACCTTCACCCAGCCGCGGTCCGGGCCGGTGCCGGTGCCGCTGGGCATCGACGAGGCGGCGAAGGTGCCGACGCGCACGCCCGGGTTCCACTGGCCGTTTTCCTGATAGACGATTTCGCCGACGTCGCCGCAGTGGCCGGCGGTGGCGTAGCCGAGGGTGCTGCCCTTGGTGACCGGGAAGCCGACCGAGCAGGCGTACAGGTAGCCGTCGCCCGGGTTGCGCAGCATGCCGCGGCCGCCCTGGATGGCGATGCGGCGCTGCGGCGCTTCGTTCATGGTCTCGAAGCGGACGACGCTGGCGTCGAGGCCGCTGCGGGCGACGAAGTCTTCGCCGGTGGCCTGCGCGCCCGGGGCGACGCCGACGACGACGCTGTTGCTCGGCAGGTCGACCGACCAGCTGTACACGCCCTTCGGCACCTTGGCGCTGCGCGCGAGCAGGTTGTCGAGCTGGCCCTTGGCGGTGTCGAGCGCCTTCAGGCTGTGACGCGCCTGGCGGGTCTCGATGCCGGTCAGGGTCTTGGCCTTGCTGACCGAGGTGCTGGCGGCGACGAAGCCGAACGAACCGTCGGCCTTGCGCTCCAGCCACGCGCCGGCGTAGTTGTCGCCGAGCTGCTTGGCCAGGCCCTTTTCTTGTTCGGTGGCGAGGCGTTCGGTGGTGAGGTACTGAGCCAGTTGCTTGTCGGTCAGGCCGAGATCGCGCTTCATCGCGCTCTTCAGCGCGGGAGCGAGGTCGTCGGCGGCGAGCGCCGAACCCGATACGACCATGGCGGCGGCGACGGCGAGGACCGACATACTGAACTTGCGCATATCCGATAACTCCTCAAACGGGAAGGGAAGGATGCGAACAGTGATCGCGGCAGGCCTGGTTGAGGTCTTTGGCTCGCGCTTGCATTCGGTGCGCGAAGTCGTGCCGCACTGTTTAGAACGGCACCCGGACAAAGCGCCCCTACCCATGAATTGAGACGTTTTCGTGGATTTTGGATATCCGCGAAATGGCAGGTGTGCACATGAAAAGAATGAACATCAAGCGCGAAAAGTGATGCGCATCGGGAGTCCTTCGACGCGTTGCTGCGAGGTCGCGTTGTGGGCTTAGCGCAAGCTGAAGCCGTGGGAAAAAACGTGATGCCTGCAATGCGCACGGGCGCCGCAGGTAGTGAAACGCAAAGGCCCGCCGATGTCCCGGCGGGCCTGTTTGCGCAGTCTGGCGGATGCGGCGCGCGTGCTTAGATCTTGACCTGGATCGTCTGCGTCCAGACCACGCCGACCGGGGCGCTCTGGTTGTTGTAGGTGTAGTCCTTGCCGCCGACGTTGACGCTGAACGCCGCCGGGCCGCCCCAGTTGATGCCGATCAGGGTCAGGTCGTAGCTGCCGGCCGGCAGGATCGAGTTGAGCTTCACCTGGTAGGCCACCGGATCGAAGTAGCCGGAGGTGATGTGGCAGATCTCCGAGGTGCCGGCGCCGGTGGTGGCGATGACGTACAGCTCGTTGTCGCACTTGGTGATGTTGACCGAGGTGGTCATGGGCTTCCTTTGTATGGGCGTGGTGACGGGACGATGCGGCGGCCGCGGTGCGCGGCCGTTACTCGCGTTGCGCGCGGCGGCGGTGTGGCTGGCCGCGCTGCATCGGCAGTATTCGCATCGTCCGCGCTGTGCGTGGGCTCAGTTCGGGCTCAGCGGGGTATCAGTTCGCGGACGCGTCGCGTGCGCGCGCTCACGACGCGGCGCGAAGCAGGCGCGCCACCGGCACGCCGAAGCAGCGGGCCAGTTCGTGGGCGATGCGGAAGCGCACCGCGCGGCCGGATTCGGCGCGTTTTATCGTAGCGATGGAGACGCGGATGTTGCGGCGCCAGCAATCGTCGGCAAGATCTTGCTGACTCAGCAAACGGTCTTGCCGTAGCCGTCGCAGTTCGGCGACGTCGAGCACGACCTGGCCGCGCGCCGCGGGGGCGGGCGCAGGCGCGGCGCCGGGCGTTTCGTCGTCCTCGGCCGTCGCGACGGTGTCGGCGATGGCGATGCTGCACTCGGAACTGCGGCTGCGGTCGGGCTCGATCGGCGATTCCATGACGGGCGATCCTCGGAGTGGATATTGCGCTGGGCACCGCAATCGCTAACGCGATTGCACCGCCGATCCGGCCGCGTTGCGGCGGATCGCGGTGCAAGGGCGGCGATGCGGCGACCGGCCCGGCGCGGCTGCGCGGCGCCGCTCGCAAACCCACCGATGCGAAGGCGAAGCCGGATGCGAAGACGGCCGCGCGATCCGCGCAGCGCGGCAGCGACAGGTTGCGCGGATGCGCGCCGATGCGCAGCGCGCGGCGGATTCGCCGGAAGGATCGTGCGCGGGCCGATGCGGTGAAGCGGCGGTGGTCCGCCGGGCAGGGCCGCGCGCGGCAAGGTCAATGACGGTGAGCGACCGTGATCGCTCGGCGCGGGGGCGGCTGCGACCGGGCCCGCGCGAACCGCGGGCGAAGGAATCGCTCCTTCGCCCGCGGACGAATCACAGCGTGCCCAACTGCGCGATCGCCGCGCGCAGGTTCGGCAGCGGACCGATGTTGCCGCCGCCGCCGGCCTGCGGCGTGCCGGTGTTCTTGAGCAGGTCGCGCATCTGCCGCGGGGTCAGGGTGATGCCGCGCTGCTTGGCGATGCCCGACAGCGCGACCACCGCCGCGGCGACGATCGGCGAGGCGCTGGAGGTGCCGGAGAAGGTCTTGGTGTAGTAGGCGTTGACGCCGCCGTTGTAGAGGTTGCCGTAGCCGGTGGTGGTGACGCAGCGGCCCCAGGCCTGGACGTTGACGCGCGAGCCGTAGCTGGAGAACGGTTGCTTGGCGCGCTCGGCGACGCTGTCGCTGCACCAGATGATCGAACGCGGCCCGCCGGCGCCGACGATGATCGCGCCGGAGTCGGCGCGGCCGCCGGGGAACGGCGAGCCGAAGCAGGCGGTGTTGTCGAGGTTCATGTTGCCGTTGCCGCCGGCCTGGACCACGTGGATGCCCTTGTTGGTCGCTGTGATGATGGCGGCATGCACCGACGGAATCCATTCGGTCGGCACGTAGCCGTTGCACGCGCTCGGGCCGGCGGCCTGCTGCTCGATCAGGATCACATCGCCCGCGCGCAGCGCGTTGGCGGCGGTGAGGATGGCGTTGGCCGGGTCGTAGCCGCGCTCGGTGTTCATCGCGTTGGTGACGTGCGCGCTGGCGCCGTCGACCAGGCCGGTGACGCCGATGCCGTTGTTGTCGGCTACCAGTTGGCCCATCACCGCGGTGCCGTGGTTGTTGTCGTTGAACGGATCGCTGGGCGTGCCGTTGTTGATGCGCGCGCCGGCCAGGCGCAGCTTGGACAGGTCTTCGTGGTTGGTGTTCCAGCTGTATTCGACATCGAGCACGCGGATGCCGGCGCCGTTGCCGCCGGCCACGGTGCGGGCGTAATCGCTGTCGATGCCGCTCTGCGCCGCCGGCAGCTTGTAGGTCTGGAAGTCGTGGTACGCGGGCGAGGCCGGCGGTGCGACCGGCAGCGGCGCGGCGTAGGCGGTTTCGACGATGCTCATGGCGTTGAGTTCGTCGATGACGCGGGCGATGTCCTGGCCGGGCTTGACCCGCAGGCGGAACCATTGGCTCAGGTCGGGTTGCGAGTCCGCGGTCTGCGCGCTCTTGGCCAGCGCTTGCAGCGTGGCGGCGTCGGCGCGGAACAGCGGCTCCAGCGCGGCGACCGGGCCGGCGCCGCCGGTGAGGCCTTCCAGCGCGGCCAGGCGGCCGAACTTGGCCGAGCTCAGGCGGCTGCCGTGCAGGCTGACGCGGCTGTCGTCGACGAATTTGACTTCGATGAATTCGCGCGAGTCGTAGCGGCCGAGCTGGGTCTTGATCGGCTTGGGCAGCAGCACCTGCGGCGCGGTCGGGTTCGACGGCGAGGCGGCCGCGGCGACGGCGGGGATCGCGGCGAGCGCCAGGCACGGCAGCAGGGCGCGGAGCAGGAGCGTGGGACGGGAGTGGGCGATGGAACGCATGAGAGGGTCCTGGGAAGGGAAGTGGCGTCCTGCGAAGCGGCGCGCTGAACGGGCTTCGCGGCGATGGGAGCGATGGGGCCGGCGCAACGGCCCGGGCCGAGAGTAGGCAGGCGCCGGCGGGCCCGGATGGCGGCCCATCACGGTTTCGCCGATGCGTGCGGCGGCGGTGTTTTTGTTGCGGAAACCTGGATCGCGCACACGCCTTGGCTGCGCCGTCGCTGCCTCGGCGCGTTCGCCGGCGCGGGGAAACATGGCAAGGTGGGTGGCTTTCCGGCGTCGGCGCTCGCGCTTTCGCGGCTCACGTCGGCCGCTGCCGGGCCTGAGTGCGCGAAGTGCGTCAGCCGAAGCCCGCGGCCGACGCCGCGGCGGTCACAAGCCGTCGGGCCTGCGCGACAGCCACGCGGCGAAGCGCGTCTTCATCCGCGCGGCCTGTTCGGGCGAGGCGAGAAAGTGATCGGCGCCGCCGTCGTAGGGCGCGAACGCGCCGCCGCCGGCGGGATCGAAGAACAGCGTGGAACCGGTGCCTTGCTCGGCGATGCCGGCCAGCAGCGGATCGAACGCGCCGCTGCGCCAGCGCACGGGCGCGGCGAACACCTGGATTGCGTCGTCGCCGCGGCCGTGGCCGAGCACGTGCACGGGCCGCGCTGCGCGCAGTTGCACGGCTTCGTCGTCGCGCAAGCGGGTGTCCGCGCCGAAGCGGGCGACGAACAGCAGGCAGTCGCGGTCCTCGCCAAGGACGTGCGCGGCGGTGGCGTTGTAGCGTTGCAGTGCTTGCGCCAGTTGCTGCGGCGTATCCGGATAGCGCTGGGCGTCGGCCAGGCTGTGGGTGCGCACCCAGCGCTCGGGCAGGGCGCGGCGGCAGAGGAAGCCCACCGGCGGGACGTCCGGGTAGGCGCGTTGCCAGCGTTCGAGGAGGTCGACGGGCGTCATGCCGGTGCCGCGCTCGTGTTGCGGCGGCGCTCGCCGTCGGTCGCGGGATTCTCGACAGCGCCCGGCGCAGCGTCAACCGCGTGGCGGGCAGGACTTATGGGACGGGACCGGCACCGGGCCGTGGCTATAGTGGCCGCACCATCCACGCCGCTGCATGAGGGAAGTGCCGTGTCCAAGTCCCGCCTGCCGTTCCTCGCTTTGTTCGTCCTGTCGGCCGCGACCACCGCCACCGCCGGCGGCTTGCACGGCATCCAGCCCGGCGATCTCAACCGCCAGGGCAATGCCTGCAACGATTTCTTCGACTACGCCAACGGCGCCTGGCGCCAGCAGAACCCGATTCCGGATTACATGGACCGCTGGAGCCGGCGCTGGCAGGCCGGCGAGCTCAACAAGGAGCGGGTGCGCGACATCCTGGGCGAACTGTCGGCGCGGCAGGACTGGGCCAAGGGCAGCGCCGGGCAGCTGGCCGGCGATTTCTACGCCGCATGCATGGACGAGTCGCGGGTGAACGCGCTCGGCGCCAAGCCGGTGCGGCCGTGGCTGGACGAGATCGGTGCGCTCAAGGATCGCGCGGGCGTCCAGCGCGAGATCGGCAAGCTGCACGATGCCGGCATCGCCGCGCCGTTCGCGCTGTCGGCCGGCGAAGACCTGCGCGAGCCGTCCAAGACCATCGCCCATATCTACGCCAGCGGGCTGGGCATGCCCGACCGCGACTACTACCTCAAGCCCGAGCCGCGCTTCGTCGAGGCGCGCGCCAAGTACCTCGCGCACGTGGCGAAGATGTTCGAACTGGCCGGCACGCCGGCCGAACAGGCCCAGCGCGACGCGCAGACCGTGTTCGACTTCGAGAAGCGCCTGGCCGAGGCCTCGCTCGACAACGTGCAACTGCGCGACCCCAAGCTGCAGGACAACCCGACCCCGTTCGCCGGCCTGGCCAAGCTCGCGCCGGGCTTCGACTGGGGCCGCTATTTCGACGCCGCGCAGCTGCCGCGCGATGCGGTCAACGTGACCCAGCCCAAGTTCCTGCGCCAGTTCGAGAAAGAACTGGCGACCGCGCCGGTGGCGCAGTGGAAGGCCTATCTGCAATGGCACGTGCTCAACGCCGCCGCCGATTCGCTGTCGCAGCCGTTCGTGGAGGAGAACTTCGCCTTCAACGGCAAGTTCCTCACCGGCGCGACCGAGATGAAGCCGCGCTGGAAGCGCTGCGCCGAGCTCACCGACGCCCAGCTCGGCGAAGCGCTGGGGCAGAAATACGTGGAGAAATACTTCCCGCCCGAAGCCAAGGCGCGCATGCAGGAGATGGTCAAGAACATCCTCGCGGCGATGGACGACACCATCCGCGAGCTGGACTGGATGGACGCGGCGACCAAGCAAAAGGCGCTGGAGAAGCGCTCCACCTTCGTCGCCAAGCTCGGCTATCCGGACAAGTTCAAGGATTACCAGGGCGTGGCGGTGTCGCGCGAGTCGGCCTGGGCCAATCTGGTGGCGACTTCGCGCTGGAACGTCGCCGACAACCGCGGCCAGGTCGGCAAACCGACCGACCGCAGCCGTTGGGGCATGACCCCGCCGACTTCGAACGCCTACTACAACCCGCTGCAGAACGAGATCGTGTTCCCGGCCGGCATCCTGCAGCCGCCGGCGTTCGACGTGAACGCGACCGACGCGGTCAACTACGGCGCCATCGGCGTGATCATCGGCCATGAGATCAGCCACGGCTTCGACGACCAGGGCGCGCAGTTCGACGCCCAGGGCCGCCTGGCGAACTGGTGGACGCCGGCCGACGGCAAGCAGTTCGCGGCCAAGGGCCAGTGCGTGGTCGACCAGTTCGAGGGCTATTTCATCGAGCCGGGCGTGCACCATAACGGCAAGCTGGTGCTGGGCGAATCCATCGGCGATCTGGCCGGCGCCAAGATCGCGTACCGCGCCTATCTGAAGTCGCGCGAGGGCAAGGGGCCGGAGCCGACCCTGGACGGCTTCACCCCGGAGCAGCAGTTCTTCATCGCCTGGGGCCAGTTCCGCGGCGACGAGACCCGGCTGGAGACCCAGCGCACGATGATCCAGGGCGACCCGCATCCGATCGCCAAGTACCGCGTCAACGGCCCGCTGTCGAACCTGCCGGCGTTCCAGCAGGCGTTCCAGTGCAAGGCCGGCGATGCGATGGTGCGGGCGGAGGAGCAGCGCTGCGAGGTGTGGTGAGCCGAGCGGATTCGTGGTCCGGCGCTTGGGCCGGCCGGGCCCCGCTTCGGAGGGGCCGCGCGAGAGCGGCCGATGCGCGGAATCTCTCGTATGATGCCGGCGGGGATTTCGTGAGTTTGTTCTTGTGGGCGGCGCGCCGACGAATGCCATCGTCGGTCGCGCTTGAGCCCGCGCGCGTCCCCCGAATGGCCTGGTTTTAGGCCGGCTCTAGTGAAACCAAGGACGACGATGAAGATCACTCCGAACGCACTCAGTCTCAATCAGCTTTTCAGCTCGATGAACGAGCAGTTCGTCATTCCTGCGTACCAGCGGCGTTATTCGTGGCGCGAACGCCAGATCGACGAACTCATCGAAGACATCTACCTGACCGAAAACGTCGATACGCATTTGCTGGGCAGCATCGTGTGCCTGACCGGGCAGCATACGGCGGGGGTGAATCAGCTCGAACTGGTGGACGGACAACAGCGCCTGACCACGATCACGATCCTGCTGGAATGCATCAGGCAGCGGGTGCAGCAAGAAGACGATGCCGACCTTGTGGCGGAACTGTCGCGCATGCTGACCGCGAAGGCGTTGGGCAAGGAGCCGATGCGCAAGGTGCAGCTGGACTCGCTGGATGCGGAGGAGTTCGAGCGGCTGCTGAAGGCCGCGGGGGCTGCGGAGGACGAGGGCTTTCGCAACAGGCAGTTGGTCAACGCATTCAAGTTCGTTCGTGGCTGGTTGGCGACGTTGACCGCCGACGAGGTCGCGGGCTTTCTGTACAAGCTGCAGAACCAGGCGCTGATCATTCGTCTGGACGTGGGCGAGGCTAAGGATGCGTTCAAGCTGTTCGAAACGATCAACAACCGCGGGCTGAAGCTGAGCCCGACCGACATCATCAAGAACTTCGTGCTCGGCAATGCGGCGAGATTCGGCGCGGCCGAGCTCCAGGAGGCGCGCGGCAGCTGGGCCAAGTTGGTGTCGCATCTGGACGGCGCGGATTCGGACGCGTTCTTTCGCTATTTCCTGATCGTGCAGTTGAAGCAGAGAGTGACCAAATCCGAGGTGGTCGGCGAGTTCAAATGGTTGTTCATGAATGAAGTGTTCGAGGCGGAAAAGCTGCCGGACCGGCATTTGTATTCCGACGACGAAGACGAGGACTCCGACGAAGGCGGTGCGGCCGCGAACGCCGACGGCAAGAGCGAGATCATCGAGCGCGAACACGCGGCCAGCATCAGTTTCAGCGACTTCTTGCTGCGCCTGGTCGGTTGCGCCAAGGCCTATGGCGAGATCGTGCGGACGCATACGGGCGACAAGCGCATCGACCGCCATCTGCGCAACCTGAAGATGATCAAGGCCGCCCAGACCCACGGATTGTTGATGCATTTGCGGGTGGGCGGAATCGATGCGAAGCGCTTCGTGGAGGTGCTCAAGCTTACCGAGAGCTTCGTGCTGCGCCGGCACGTGTACAAGGAGCGCGCCAACGAAACCGAGGCGCTGTTCGCCAAGTTGTGCTCGATCGATCCGAAGGATCCCCTGGGCGATATCCGCGAAGCCTATCGCGACGCATGCCCGGCCGACGACCGGTTTCGCGACGACTTCGCCGCGGCCACGTACACGTCCAACATCATCGATCGGGCGCGCTATTGCCTGGAGCGTATCGAGATGGACAGGCACGGCCAGCACGAGGAAATGCATGTGTTGGGGGCCGATGCGGTCGAGGTCGAGCACATCATTCCGCAGAAGATATCCAGCAAGAGCGCGAAGAAGGAATTCGGCGACTGGGTCGAGTATCTGGGCGAGCGGGCGGAGGCGAAGCATCCGAAGTACGTCTCCCGCATCGGAAACCTGACGATTTTCGCCGGCGTTTTGAACATCACCGCGTCGAACAATCCGTTCATCAAAAGCGGGCGGCGTACAAGGCTTCGTCCATCAAGCTGACCCAGGAACTGGGCGCCATGAGTTCGTTCAAGTTCTCCCATGTGGAAGCGCGTTCGGCGGAGTTGGCCAAGATCGCGGTGAAACTGTGGCCTGTGCCGTAGTGGTCCGGGCGGGTCGGGGATAAAGGCCGGCCCGTTCCCGGGGTGTTCCCGCGGCCGATCAGAGCGCGAGCAGCAGCGCGGTCGCGATCGGACGTGTTCCAGGCCGGGCGAAAACGCGAACGCGTCGGTCGCGCAAGCCGCTCCCGTCCCCGTTAAAGTTCGCAGGATGGGTGATTGCAGGCACGACGTTCGCCTTTTGTGAACGCTGCAGGCGACTCGGTTGGACCGCACCTTAACTGCGCAGACCGCAACGTGGGATATCCGACGCGCACCGCGCCGGCCCGCTACGGGAGGACCCAGCGATGGGCACGCACTCCGACGACCGCAAGGACGACCGCACGAGCGCGGCTTCGCCGCAGAACGGCAAGCCGCCGCACGGCCAGGGGCATCAGCCCTTGCCCGGGGAAGATCCGCCGAAAGGCGAGGGCGTGAAGCGCAAGCACGTGCAGAACGCGGATCTGCCGCCGGGCGTGGGGCATCAGCCGCTGCCGGGCGAGGATCCGCCGGGCGAGGGGAAGGATTGAAGCGGGCAGACAGGCCGGGATGATCGCCGTGGGTGCGTTTGGGAGGATCAGGCATCGCGCCGGTTGCCCGGATCTCGTCGTTTCAAACTTCAGCGCGCCGCCGTTGCTTGCGCAGGTTGCTCGGTAGTGCGCGCAGGCGCCTGCTGCGACTGTGCCTGTTCGGCCACGATATGCCCCTGCGCCGCGGCCAACTTAAGGTCCGATTGCGCGACCGGGGTCTGCATGGCATCGGCGACGTCGACCACGGCCCGCTTGTGCGATGGGTCGTCGAGGCGGCCTTCGACGGCGAACAGGTTCTGGCCGTCCTTGCTCAGCACCACGTGATCGATGCGGTTCAAAGCGTTGGATGCGTATGAGTAGTTTTGCGCGGTGGGATAGCGGTCGCGGCTGTCCTTGCACTCGGCAAGCAGCGCGTGGCCGAGCCGGTCCAGGCTCGCTTCATCGATGGGCCGGCCCGCGGCCTGCAGCGCCTTGCGGCTGCCGTCCTTGATCTGCTCCAGCATCGTGCGGTCTGCGGCATCCGGAGGGTGCGCCGGTGGCGAGTCGGGCCGGGTTTGCCTAGCGGCGGGCTCGGCTAGTTCGGGGCGCTGGCGGATCAACTGCTGGTAATCGCGCAGATAGGCGTCGCGGTGGGTGACGGCGCCGTTGCGGTCGAGGTCCGGCGGCGGGTTGCCTAAAGAGAATCGCGTATCCGGCACGCGGGCGGCGATGCGCGCAACGATCGCCTCCTCGCTTTGCTCGCCCGAGCGCCACTGCTTGTACATCGGCGCCAGTTCGATGCCGTTGAGGTAGCCGATGGAGTTGAACGGGAAATCTTTCTCGAACGCGGGATCGTTCTCCAGGTCCTTGAAGATCGGGAAAGCGGTGAAGATGGCCCGCGCTTCCAACTGTGCGCGATAGCCGACGTAGTCGTCGGCGGAGCCGCCTTTGAACAGCACGTTGCCGGTGTTGTAGCGATCGTGGCCGATCTCGTGGGCGAGGGTGCCGAAGAGGTGGCGTTGGGCGTATTCGGAGGCCCCGGGTTCCCTCAAACCATTCCACTGCGATTCGTCGACGACGATCGCTGGAGTCGTGGACGGCCTGTAGTACGGAAGGCCGGCGTTGTCGACTGGTTCGAATTTACCCCTGCGTTCGAAGAACTCGACGAAGGCCGTCGTGGCGTTCGGAGAAGCGGCTACCCAGTCCTGTATTCGTTGCGGCATCAACTGGAACTGGGAGTGGTCTGTCAATGACCCAGAGCGATTCTGTCCTTGGCCCGGGCTCATGTGATTCCTTAATCGGCGGGGTAGATATGCACCGCAGTGACGCAGCGATAGGTTACCGGGGTGGTGTTTATCCGCACGAACATGCCGTTGACGGTGACGTCGTATATCTGTCCGCGATCGACGCCGTGCGCGTCTTGGTAGACCGGGTCGAGTTCCGCACCCAGGATGCCGGCAGCCCAGGTCGGGGACACGCAAGTGGTTTCGGCGACGCCTATATCGATCTGTTTCGCTGAATGGCTGATCGAGGCGAAGCTCAGGGTCCGGTTATCGGATAACCGTCGCGGTCCCTTGCCGTACCGGCTGTTCGCCGGCAGGGGTTTGAGGTCGAACACTGCGGCGAGCCCCGCTGCGATCTGGTCCCAACCCTTCTCGCCTTGTTTCGCCCAATGCAGGATTTTTTCGAAAGTCGGTGGACGCGATGGCTGCGCAGGAAGCGCGGCGCTGGAGGACGTGGGGTCGTTCGGCTTGACGGCATGGGAGGCGCTGCAGGCCTGAAGCGCCATCGCCAAGCCCAGAACGAGTACGCGAGGTGACGGACGAAGTTTCAATCGGACGGCTCCCGTGCTCACGTCGTGGCCATGCTAGCAGACGGGTCGGGCGGCAATGGTGGCGCGGAATGATCGCGGGTATATCGACCTCAGTTGAGCGCCTATGTTGTGCCAACGAGTTTGATATGCGACTCGCGCTTGCGCTTTATGCTTTGCTCACCCGGTTTTCACGGCCGGCGCCTGCGGGTGAAGGTCGAATGCCCGGGCGATCAAACCAGGAGAGCGTTATGAAGTTCAAGTTCCATGCCGTCGCCCTGACCCTGTTGCTTCCCATCGCCGCCACCGCCGCCACCATCACCGTCAGCGGCCACGGCCAAAGCTACGATCCCGGCATCGCGATGGCGGACGCGCGCGCCGATGCGGCGAGCAAGTGCGCGGCGCAAGGCGGGACGCCGGTGAAGGAGGTCTACAGCCATGTCACCCGCGCCAATCTGTGGCTGGCCGATTCGATCTGGAGTTGCGAAGTGCCGTGAGCGGCCCTCGGGCCGGCGACGCAGCGGTTCGCTGACGACGCGCAGACGCTTGGCGTCGCTGTCTCGCAGGCAGCGGCGCCGTCCGTGCGCGTGCGGTCAGCGCTTCACGGCGAGCACGCCATCCAGCGCCAGCTCCGCCTTGAACCCGGACTTCTCCAGCCGCTTGGCGACTTCGCGCGGTACGTCGCGGCCGGTGGTCAGTTTGTTCGGGCTGCCGGTGTAGTGGAACAGCCGGCCGCCGCGGCGCAGCACGCGCGCGAGTTGGTCGTAGAAGGCCTGCGAGTACAACTCGCCGGCGATGCCGAAGCGCGGCGGGTCGTGCAGCAGGGCGTCGAATCCGGCCGCGGGCAGGGCGGCGATCGCTTGCGATACGTCGGCTTGGGTCAGTTGCAGGCGTCCGCCGCTGTCGGCCGCGTCCGGATCGGGCGACCACGGGTTGAGGGTGCGCAGCCACAGCACGCTGGCGTTCTTCTCGAACGATTCGATGCGCGCGGCGCCGGCTTCGAGGCAGCAGGCGGCGAAATAGCCCAGGCCGCCGCAGGTGTCGAGCACGGTCTTGCCGCGCGCTTCGATCAGCCCGACCTTGCGGCGGGCGTCGTCGATCGGCGAGGTCTTGGCGGTCGGCAGCATCTTGATGCCGTCGATTTCGAACGTCGGCGCGCCCCATTGCGTCGGCACCAACTTGATCAGCGAGCCGGCGAAGCGCGAGACCGCGGCGTAGTCCTCGCCGTCCCAGTAGTAGACGGTGCGGTCCTTGAGCGCGTCCGGGTAGCGGTAGCGCTGGCCGCGCCACTCCCAGCCGTCGGCCGCCAACCGCGCTTCGCCCTGGCTGCGGCCCAGGTCGAGCGAACCGCTCCAACTCGCCAGGCCGGCGTCGCGCGCGGCGCGCAGGGCCTCGGCGTCGGGACGGGTGAGCAAGGGGCCTGAGTAATGCGGCACGGGGCGGGTCCGGGGCGGGGGAGGCGGAAGCATAAAGGGGATGAGGGTGCATGGGGCGCGCGTCGCGGCTCGCCGCGCCGGTGCGGGCGATGAGCGCGAGCGCGCACTGCGTCGCTTCGCGGTTGCGATGGGTTTTGCGATTTCATGCATCTGAACCGTTTCGGCCCGCGCGCCGCGGCGCGCGGGGTAGGGAGTCGCCGGAGCGGACGCGTTTGCGTTTGTGTCCCGCGCATTTCGCACGTTCCCCCGGACCGGCGCCGGGACGCCCGGCCCGCCCACCCGCCTCCAGGAAGACGCTCACTCATGATCCGCAAGAATCTGCTTTCGCTGGCCCTGCTCGCCGGTCTGTCGGGTTTGGCCTTCGCCGCGGCCGCCGATGAAATGGGCGCCGAGCCGGTCACCGCCGCGCCGCTGGCCAAGGCCTTCGGCGCCGTCGATTTCGCCACCTCCGGCAAGGCCGGCACGGTGCGCAGCGTCGATCTCGGCTTGCCGAGCCAGGCCAGCGTCACCGCGCTGGGCCAGTTGCGCATCGAGCAAGGCCGCCACGGCCAGCCGCTGCAGGTCGGCCTGGCCCGCAACGTCGGCCGCAGCCGCATCGACCTGGGCGGCTTGAACTGGGAAACCCTTCCCGACGGTTCGCGCGGCGCGCGCTTCAGCCTGACCTCGACCCACGCGGTGGCGCTGCGCGCCGGCCTGCAACTGCGCGCGACCGGCAAGGCCGATGCGGGCGCGGTGACGCTGCGCTTCGCCGGCAACGACGGCCGGGTGTTCGCCGAGGACGGCCGCGCCTTCGCCCAGGCCGGCACCGGCTGGTCGCCGGTCGTGGCCGGCGACACCCTCACCGTGGAAATCGTGCTGGCGCCGGGCCAGCGCGCGGACGACTTCAGCCTCAAGGTGCCGCAGCTCTCGCACCTGGACGTGGATCCGGCCGCCAGCTCGCGCGACCTGGCCAAGGCCACCGGCGTCGGCGCCAGCCAGGCCTGCGAACAGGACATCGTCTGCCGGGTCAATCCGTCGGCCGGCTTCCTCGCCGCGAGCAAGGCGGTGGCGCGCATGGTCTACACCAGCGGCGGCAGCTCCTATCTGTGCAGCGGCACCTTGCTCAACAACAGCAACTCGCCCAAGCGCCAGCTGTTCTGGACCGCCGCGCACTGCATCAGCACCCAGGCCGAGGCCGACAGCCTGCAGACCTACTGGTTCTTCGACGCCACCGCCTGCAACAACGACACCGCCAGCGCTTCGGCGGTGACCCTGTCCGGCGGCGCCTACCTGCGCCACGCCAACACCACTCGCGATACCGCGCTGCTGGAGCTCAAGAGCGCGCCGCCGGCCGGCGCCTACTACGCCGCCTGGAACAGCGCCGCGCTGACCGCGACCGGGGCGTCGATCGAGGGCATCCACCATCCGGCCGGCGACCTCAAGAAGTACTCGCTGGGTTCGGTCACCAGCCTGTCGACCTCGCTCGACGGCCGCAGCCCGCTGACCCAGGTCAAGTGGAGCGCCGGCGTCACCGAAGGCGGTTCGTCGGGCTCGGGTCTGTTCACCGTCGCCGGCAACGGCGATTACCAGTTGCGCGGCGGTCTGTACGGCGGTTACTCGGCGTGCAAGAAGAAGGGCCAGCTGGGACCGAACCAACCCGATGCGTATTCGCGCCTCGACGGCGTGTGGTCGAGCGTGTCCTCGTACTTCTCGCCGTAAGGTCCGCGGCGCGATCCAACCCTGCGTGAAGTTGCGCCGCGCGTCCCGGACGGTACGCGCGGCGCTTTTTTTCGTGCTCGCGGGTGGCGCTTGGCGTCGTCGTCGTTGGCATCGTCGGCGCCCGGCCCAGGCCGCGCTCAGCCGCGCGCGGCGCCGAATACCTCCTCGATGCGCCGGGCGATATGCGCGCCATGGGTGGCCAGGGCGAAGTGGCCGGCATCGAGCAGCTCCACCTGCGCGTCGGGATTGTCGCGGCGATAGGCCTGCGCGCCCGGCGGGATGAAGAACGGATCGTGCCGGCCCCAAACCACCAGCGTCGGCACCCGGCGCTCGCGGAAGAACTGCTGGAATTGCGGATACAGGGTCAGGTTGTTGGCGTAGTCCAGGGTCAGGTCGAGCTGGATGTCGGCATTGCCGGGGCGCTGCATCAGCAGGTAATCCAGGTGATAGGCCTCCGGCGCGACCAGGGTCGGATCGGGCTCGCCGTTCTCGTACTGCCAGCGCGTGGCCTCCAGCGACAGGAACTGGCGCAGCGCTTCGCGATTGTCCGCGCTCGGGTCGGCCCAGTAGCGGCGCATCGGGTCCCAGGCCTCGCCGAGGCCTTCCAGGTAGGCGTTGCCGTTCTGCGAGATCAGCCCGCTCACGCGCTCGGGCTTGGCCAAGGCCAGGCGCAGGCCGGCCGGTGCGCCGTAATCGAACACGTACAGCGTGTAGCGCTGCAGGTCGAGCGCATCGACGAAGGCTTCCAGGGTGCGGCCGAGATGATCGAAGTCGTAGACGTAGCCGCGCGCGTCGGGGACCTCGGTGAAGCCGAAGCCCGGCAGGTCGGGGGCGACGAGATGGAAGCGGCCGGCGAGCCGCTGGATCAGCTCGCGGAACATCAGCGAACTGGTCGGGAAGCCGTGCAAAAGCAACAGAGTCGGGGCGTTCGGATCGCCGGCCTCGCGGTAGAAGACGCGCAGGCCGTCGGCTTCGACGTAACGGTGGTGGACCGGGAACAGGGACGAGGACATGGGGAGGTTTCCTGGAAAGTTGTAACCCTAATTCGAATTGAATGCGGGTTACAAAAGGCTAGCCATGCCCGATGTAACTTGTCAAATATTATTTTTAAGGTTACATTGCCGGCTCACAGGACTACGCCCGATGACGACGCCGACCCCCACCGACTGGCCCCCGCTGATCGCCGGCCAGCCCGCGCTCGACCTGCTCAACACGCTGACCCTCGAGGGCGGCGCCTTGGTCGAGCACCTGACCGACGATGCCGCCGCGGCCGCGTGGCTGAGCCGCGCGAGCGGCCACGCCCAGGCGCCGCAGCCGCATCTGGCCGAGCGCGCGCGCGCGCTGCGCGAGGCGATCCGCGCGGCGGTGGAAGCGCGCAAGCAGGAACAGCCGGTCGCGCTGGCGCCGCTCAACGCGCTGCTCGCGCACATGCACAGCCACTGGGTGCTGGAGCCGGGCGAGGACGGCGCCGCGGCGCGCCGCGCGGCCGTCGGCGATCCCGCCTGGCGCGCGCTGGCGCCGCTCGGCGAGGCCGCGGCGCAACTGCTGGCCGAACTCGACTTCGCCCTGGTGCGCCAGTGCGAACACAGCGACTGCGTGCTGTGGTTCCACGACACCACCAAATCGCACCGGCGCCGCTGGTGCGCCATGGCGTTGTGCGGGAACCGGCATAAGGTCAGCGAGTTCCGCAAGCGGCGCGGCGGGTGAGCGGCGAAGCGCCGAGTGCGTGCATGCGCGGGCGCGGCGATAGATAGGTTTTGCGAAGATTCCTCCACGACGTCATTCCCGCGAAGGCGGGAATCCGGAGACTCTGGAGTGGTGCCGCGGTGACGCCCTGGATGCCCGCGTTCGCGGGCATGACGGTGGGTGGGTTTCGCGATGACTCCCGCACGCCGCAGAGCGCAGCCGACGCCGCCGGCCCAAGTGCTCGCAATTCAGCCGAAAGTGCCGACCGCGCGCGCCGGCTTTGCCGGGCAGGGCCGTCGGCCCGCCCAAACCAACGGCCCACGACACCGCCCCGCGCCGTGCGCTAGTCTCGGCGGTTTCCATCGGGGACCGCACCGCCATGAATCTCTCCCGCCTGAGCCTGAGCCTGGCGCTCGCCGCCGCGCTGGCCGCGCCGTCCGCCTTCGCCGCCGGTGCCGCCGCGCCCGCCGCCAAGTCCGCGGCGGCCAAGGCCGCTGCCGCCAAGCCCGCGGCCGGCAAGCCCGTGCTCGGCGATTTCGGCGTCGACCTCACCGCGCGCGATACCGGCGTCAAGCCGGGCGACGACTTCAACCGCTACGTCAACGGCCATTGGCTGGCGACCTACCAGTTGAAGGACTACGAGACCTCCTACGGTTCGTTCAACAAGCTGCGCGACGATTCCGAAGCCGACGTGCATGCGATCATCGACGAACTGGTCAAGCGCAAGGACCTGGCGCCGGGCAGCGAGAAGCAGAAGCTGCGCGATTACTACGCCAGCTACATGGACCGCGCCGCGCGCGACGCCGCCGGCATCGCGCCGCTGCAGCCGGTGCTGGACAAGATCGCCAAGATCGATTCCACCGGCGCCTTGATCGCCGCGTTCGGCGATGTCGATCTCGACGGCACCAACGCGCCGCTGCGCTTCGGCGTCGACCTCGACCGCAAGGACCCGGACCGCTACCTGGTCGGCCTGCGCGTCGGCGGCCTGGGTCTGCCGGACCGCGATTACTACCTCAACCCGGACGCGCGCTTCGTCGGCATCCGCACCGCGTACCTGGCCCACATCGAGCGCATGCTCGGTTTCGCCGGGATCAAGGACGCCAAGGCGCGCGCGCAGGCGATCCTGGACCTGGAGACCGCGCTGGCCAAGCCGCAGTGGGAGCGCGCGCAACTGCGCAACCGCGACAAGACCTACAACGTCTCCAGCTTCGCCGAACTGGCCAAGCAGTACCCGGGCTACGACTGGGCCGCGCAGCTCAAGGCGCAGGGCATGCCGGCGATCGACAAGGTCAACGTCGCCACGCCGAGCGCGGTGCAGCCGGTGATCGAGGCCGTCGCCAAGACCCCGCTGCCGGTGTGGCGCGATTACCTGGCCTTTCACGCCGTGCGCAACAACGCTGCGCTGCTGAGCCGCGAAATCGACGACGCGGCCTTCGCCTTCAACGGCACCGTGCTGAGCGGCCAGAAGGCGCAGCGCGACGACTGGAAGCGCGCGGTCGCCACGGTCACCGGCAGCGACGCGCTCGGCGATGCGATGGGCAAGTTGTACGTGGAGCGCCACTTCTCGCCGCAGGCCAAGGCGGCCATGCAGCAGCTGGTGGAGAACCTGCGCAAGGCGCTGCGCGCCAACATCGAGAAGATCGACTGGATGGGCGCGGACACCAAGACCGAGGCCTACCGCAAGCTCGACAGCTTCCGGCCCAAGGTCGGCTATCCGGACAAGTGGCGCGACTACTCCAGCGTGAGCATCGTGCCGGGCGACCTGATGGCGAACACCTTGCAGATGCGTCGTTACCAGCGCGCCGACCAGGTGCGCCGGATCGGCACCCGCACCGATCGCGACGAGTGGTTCATGACTCCGCAGACGGTCAACGCCTACTACAACTCGACCTTCAACGAGATCGTGTTCCCGGCCGGCATCCTGCAGGCGCCGTTCTTCGACCTCAACGCCGACGCGGCGGTGAACTACGGCGGCATCGGCGCGGTGATCGGCCACGAGATGGGCCACGGCTTCGACGACCAGGGCAGCAAGTCGGACTTCGCCGGCATCCAGCGCAACTGGTGGACCGACCAGGACCGCAGCCGCTTCGAGCAGCGCACCAAGGCGCTGGGCGCGCAGTACGACGCGTTCTGCCCGCTGCCGGGCCAGTGCGTCAACGGCCAGCTGACCATGGGCGAGAACATCGGCGACCTCGGCGGCGTGTCGATGGCCTACACCGCCTACCAGCTGAGCCTGGGCGGCAAGCCGGCGGCGAAGATCGACGGCTATACCGGCGACCAGCGCTTCTTCCTGTCGTGGGGCCAGATCTGGAAGGGCAAGTACCGCGACGAAGCGCTGCTCAACCAGATCAAGACCAACCCGCATTCGCCGTCGCAGTACCGCGCCAACGGGCCGCTGCGCAATTTCGACCCGTGGTACCAGGCGTTCGAGGTGAAGCCGGGCGACGCGATGTACATCGCGCCGGAGCAGCGCGTGCGGATCTGGTGATGCGCTTGGGATGAGGCGCGCCGTTGCGGGCGCGCCGATGGATTGAAACGCACGGCCCGCGGTTGCGGCCGTGGCGAGCGAAAGGCGGGTGCGGCGGCCGATGCGGTCGCCGGCCCGCCTTTTTTTGCGGTCGCCTTGCTTGGTGGCGGTTGCGTCGCGGTTGTGGTGGCGCGGTCGCGGCTCGCGCCGCTCCTACATGGGCTGCCTGTAGGAGCGGCGCGAGCCGCGACCGCGAAAACGCAAGCGCCGCGCCGCTAAACTCGCGCGATGGTTTACCTCGGCCTGTTCCTGATCGCCTTCATCGCGGCCACGCTGCTGCCCGCGCAGTCGGAAGCCGCGCTGGCCGCGGCGATCGTCGAGGGCTATGCGCCGTGGTTGCTGGTCGCCGTCGCCACCGTCGGCAACGTGCTCGGCTCCGCCGTGAACTGGTGGCTCGGCCGCGAGTTGAACCGTTTCGGCGATCGCCGCTGGTTTCCGGTCAAGCCCGCGCAGCTGGCGCGGGCGCGCGGCTGGTACGGCCGTTATGGCCGCTGGAGCCTGCTGCTGAGCTGGGTGCCGGTGATCGGCGATCCGCTGACCCTGGTCGCGGGCGTGATGCGCGAGCCGTTGCGGACGTTCGTGCCGCTGGTGGCGTTCGCCAAGCTGGCGCGTTATCTGGTCGTGGCGGCGGTCGCTCTGCGCTGGGTGTGAGCGATCGCGCCGCGGCGCAGCGTCGCCGGTTGCGTGGCGGCATCCTCGCGACCCGCGGCGCCTGCCGTCATTGCGCGACGCGGCAGCTGACGTCCAGCGACACCGAGGCGCCGCCGGCCAACTCGCCCAGGGTCACGCCCGCGCCCATCAGGTCGGCCACGGCGACCGTGGCGGCGGGACAGGCGGCGCCGGCGCACGCCACCGGATCGGCGCACGCCAGCCCGGCCAGTGCGGCGTCGCGGACGATCGCGCCGGTCGCCGCATCGGGCCCGTGGTTGCTGACCTGGATGCGGTAGGTGGAGACGGTGCCCGCGAGCACGTTGTCGTCGGGCTGGTCGCCGGGACCTTGCGCTGGCGTGTTGGTCACGGCGATCGCCAGGTCCGAAGTGTTGGCCCGGGTGTTGGTGAAGGTGCAGCTCAGATCGTCTTCGTCGGCGAGCGCGAGCGCGAACGAGGCGCCGTCGCCGCGCGGCGCTTGGCCGCCGGCGCGCGCGTTGGTGCAGGCGTAGGCGCTGCGGTAGCGGCCGAGATCGGTTCCCGGCGCGCTGGCGGCCGCGGTCTCGCTGAGCACATACGTCCCGCCGCCGTTCGCCGCGACCAGCAGCGCGGGCGGCGAGGTCACCTGCGCGCCGCTGCCGGTGGTGGTCGCGCTGACCGTGCCGGCCGGCGCCGGCGGCGCGATGCTCAGCGCGAATTGGTCGCCGTCGCCGGCGCGGCCGCTGGGCGCGAAGGCCTTGTTCAAGCGGATGCGCGCGGCGGGCAGGGCGGTCACCGAGATTTCGTCGTGCAGGGCGATGCGAGTGATCGCGGAGCCGCGGCTGGAATCCGAATCGGGCCGGTACAAGCCCCACTTGGGATAGCCGAAGGCGCCGGTGGCGGTGGGGTCCAGGGTGACGATGCCGGCGACGGCGGCCCTGCGGGTGAAGCCGCTTTCGCCGGGCAGGCGCAGGTCGGCGGTGAAGTAGCCGGTCGGGGTATCGGCCCACAGCACGTCGAAGCGAAGATCGATCCAGGCGTTGTCGTAGGGACGTATGTCGTTGATCAGGACCGACTGGGTGTTGGCGTAGCGCAGCACCAACTGGTTGCGCCTGACGCCGACGAACATGTCGGCCCCTCCCTGGGTGTGCTTGAACTGCCAGACGATGTCGACCGACGCGATGCGGCCCGCCGTGTAGTCTTCCCAGTCCTTCAGCATCACGCTGAAGGCGTAGCGGCGATGGTCGCCGCTGCGGTATCTCGCCGGCAGCGTTCTCAATGCGGCGCTCTCGCTGCGCGGTTTGCCTTCGGAGACGTAGGCCGGATCGTCGAGCACGACCTTGTGGGCGATGGCGTAGCGGCCCGCGCGCGCGGTTTCGCTGACGAAGATGGCATCGGCCGCGCTGGCGTCGCTGGTGTTGAGGTCGGGAATGCCCGAGTCGATCGTCCCGGTCTCGTAATCGACCCGGAGCAGTGGCGTTTGCGCATGCGCGCTCGCGCAGGCGAGAGCGAGTGCGAACATCAGCGCGGCGACGACGCGGCGCGACGCGCTGCGTGCTGGCGTCGGCGGGGAGGCGGAAAGGGGATTCGACATGGCTCGGCTTCGCTCCGCAGGGACGGTGTGCGGCGGGCGCCATGCCGCTCGCGGTGCGCAGCTTAGCAAACCGGCCTGGCCGGACGAGCGCGGAAAACGCCGGGTTTTCGCGCGGTTTCCCGTTCCGCTGCGGCCTGTCTGCCGCGAGCGCAGGCGATAGGCATATCGAAAGCACATCGAGGCGTCGATGCCGCATGCGAATCGCGCTCGCCGGCGGCCTCCGGCTGCGCGGCCCCCACGCGGCCGGGCGCAGCGAACGATGCTAAAATCGTGCCCTTCGCTGCAACCACGAGCCGCCGTCATGAGCACCGCCACCGCCTTCTATCCCATCGGCACGCCCGGCCAGGCCTGGGGACCCGCGGAGGTCGCCGAATGGCGTTCGCGCCAGATCCGCCATCGCAGCTACTTCGATGAAGTGGCGAGCGTCATCGAGCGCCTCGGCGAACGCTACGAGAAGATCCAGTACGGCGAGCTCGACTACGGCGCCGACGGCCGCTTCCCGCTGTTCGCGCTGAAGAGCCGCAACTGGGACGAGTCGTTGCCGACGATGCTGGTCACCGGCGGCGTGCACGGGTACGAGACCAGCGGCGTGCACGGCGCGCTGCTGTTCCTGGACCAGGACGCGGGCGCCTATGCCGGCCGCATCAACCTGCTGGTGGCGCCGTGCGTGAGCCCATGGGCCTACGAGCGCATCCATCGCTGGAACCCGGACGCGATCGATCCGAACCGTTCGTTCCGCGACGACAGCCCGGCCGGCGAATCGGCCGCGCTGTGGGCGCTGGCGGCGCCGCTGCGCGCGAGCGCGCTGATGCACATCGATCTGCACGAAACCACCGACAGCGACGAATCCGAGTTCCGCCCGGCGTTGGCCGCGCGCGACGGCAAGCCCTACGAGCCCGGCGAAATTCCCGACGGCTTCTATCTGGTCGGCGACAGCGAAGATCCGCAGCCGCGGTTCCAGCAGGCGATCATCGCCGAAGTCGAAAAGGTCACCCACATCGCCCCGGCCGACGCGCGCGGCGAGATCATCGGTTCGCCGGTGGTCGCGCGCGGCGTCATCGACTATCCGGTGCGTAAGCTCGGCCTGTGCGCCGGCATCACCGACGCGCGTTATCGCACCACCACCGAGGTCTATCCCGACAGCCCGCGCGCCACGCCGGAGCAGTGCAACCAGGCGCAGGCGGCGGCGGTGCGCGCGGCGATCGACTTCGCCCTGGCGCAGGGCTGAGCGGCGATGAAGGCGCGCGCGTTGGTCGCGGCTTTGGCCTTGTCGGCGCTATCGATGTTGTTCGGCGCGGCCGGTTGCGCGCGCGCGCCGGACGGGACCGTCGATCCGTTGGCGGGCGCGCAGCCGGTGCGCGGCGACGTCGCCTTCTACCTGGTCGCCGAGGACGGCGCGGCCGACGCCAGGACGCTGCCGGTGCTGCGGCCGTTTCCCGGCCAGGAACCGCGCGTGGCGTTGAAGCCGATGCCGGCGATCGCGCGCGGCCAGATCGCCCAGGTCGCGCTGAGCACCGACGAAAACGGCCAGGCCTCGCTGGACCTGCGCTTGAACGAAGAAGGCGCGCGGCGCCTGGCCCAGATCACCCGCGACAACCTCGGCAAGCGCATGGCCGTGGTGGTCGGCGCGACGGCGGTCAGCGTGGCGACCATCCAGGGCGAGATTCCTGGCGGCCGCCTGCGCATCGGCGGGCTGGCGCAGGGCGATGCGCAGGCGCTGCATCGCGAGTTGACCGTGGCGAAGTGACCGGGCGCGCGGCGCTCAGTCCGCGGCGGCCGAAGTATCGACCGCCGCGACCCACTCCTCCAGCCATCGCGAATGCTCCAGGCCGTCGCCGAACCGCGGCTCGGCGTCCTCGCGGCGGCTCAGTTGCAGCGGCCAATGGCGATAATCCACCGCCTCGGCGATCGCGGCGAGTTCGTCGAGGTCCAGGTCGTCCTCGTACAGCGCGTCGAACAAACGCGCCCACAGGCCTTGCTCGGTGCGCGCCAGGCATTCGGGCGCGTCCGGCGCCTCGATGCTGAAACGCAGGAATTCCAGGCCATCGCGCCGTTCGCGCACGCCGAGCGCCCACGAATGCCAATCCCACAACGGGATCAGTTCCGCCGCATCGGGGACGCCGGCACCGCGATAGACGTAGAACGGATCGCCCGAACGGCACCGCCATAGCGCGGGATGCGGCAGGCGGCCCGCGGCCATCGCCAGCAGGGCCGGCGACAGCGGCAGGGCATGCAGGCGCGGCAGGCGCTCGGATTCGGCGACGACGGGCATGACGGCGCACGCGGGGATGGTGGCCGACTATAGACCGGCGGCTTTGGCGGGCGCCACGCGATCCGCGGCGTATTCACGAAGCGCCGGGCGCACCGGTAGCGGGCGCCGCCGTGGCGCGTCGCTGCGGTACGGCTGGCGGCTGCCATCGCCGGCCCGATATGATCCCGGCCGGACGAGGGCGGTCGCTGCCGCGCATACCGTGCGCGCAGGACGGGCGGCACCGATCCGACAGGATTTCAGGGGGAACACGGATGCGTTGGCTGAGTTGGAAGCTTTGGACCGGCGCGGGCTCGGCCGCGCTGGTGGCGACGCTGATCGTGACGGCATGGCGACAGGGGCCTGCGGCGGCGCAGCCGGTCGAACCGGCCGCGGCGGCGCCGGCTGTACAGGGTCCGGTCGGCGGCGCGCCGGCGTTCGCGTCCGCTTCGCCGGCGGCGCGCGCCGCGCCGTGGCCGGCCGCCGCGGCCGACAGCGGCGACGCCTATGCGCTGACCGAAGGTCCGCGTTACCGCCCGACCATCGCCGATCCGGCCCTCGGGTACATGGGTTACCAGCTCTTCGGCACGGTCCTAGCGGGCGACGTCACCGGCGACGGCCGCGACGATCTGGTCGCGACGACCGAGGACGGCACGATCCAGGTGTTCGTGCAGCAGCCCCAGGGCGGGCTCGCGTTCCCGCCGCAGATATGGGCCTTCCCCAACGGCGGCCGCCTTCAGCAGAGCTCGGCGATGCTGGTCGATCTCAACGGCGACGGCGCGCTCGACATCGTCAGCCAGCCGCCGTCCTTGCCGCAGATTCCGCCGCCGTCGGCGCTGAATCTGTTGCTGTCCGACGGCCGCGGCGGACTGGCGTTGCGGCAGGTGCCCGTGCCGCCGTCGGGTTCCGGCGAGACCGGGATCGGCTATGCCATGGACGTGGACCAGGATGGCCATGAGGACATCGTCGGAGCGGTCCATCGTCCCGGCGCGCCCGCCGATTGCGGACGCCCGGCCGGGGAGCTTTGCCGCTGGCTGCGCACGCTGTACGGCGACGGCCGCGGCGGCTTTCGCGAGAGCACCTTCGTGCCGCTGGGGCTGCCGCTGACCTCGGTGGTGGCCACGCTCGATTTCGACGGCGACGGCCGCCGCGACTTGATTTATCGCCCGCACGACGGGATGACGGTCGGTTCCAGCCGTTTGGCGTGGCGCCGGCAGCTGCCGCAGGGCGGGCTCGGCGCGGAAGCGGTGCTGGGCGCGTTCCCGCCCTGGCCGTCGATGACGGTGGCGCTGGGCGACTTCAACGGCGACCGCCGGCTCGACATCGCCACCGGCAGCCGCCAGGCCGGAACCTCGACCGTGGCGCTGCGCCTGGCCGACGGCAGCTTCGCCGCGCCGCAGCCGTATCCGGCGTTCGTGGTGGGATCGGAATTGCAGGTCGCCGATTTCGACGGCGACGGACGCACCGACGTGGTTTCGGTGCAGCATCCCGACAGCGTCGGCGAAGACGAGGACGTGCTGGCCTACCAGTTGCAGCGCAACGGCGGGTTGAGCGCGCCGCAATGGAATGGCGCCTCGCACGGCCTCACCCAGATCCGCGGCGCGGGCGTTCTGGCGCATGGGGATTTCAACGGCGACGGCTGCCGCGACGTGGCGGTGGGCGCCAATTACGAAGGGCTGATGGTCTATTACGGCAGCGGCTGCATGCAGGCCTCGATGAGTTCGCAGGATTGCCGGATCGAGCAGAGCGCGCCGCTGGCGGCCGCGGCGCCGGCGGCGCTGGCGAGCCCGATGCCGGCGGCGAGCCGTCCGGCCGGCCGCGCCGCGGCGCTGGCCGCGCCCGCCGGGCGCAGCGGTCACGCGCCGGCGCGCGCGCCCTGGCGCGCGCTCGCGCGACAGCGCGAACGCTGAGCCCGGCCGCAGCGAACTCAAGGAGAAACGAACGATGCGCGGATTGAGTTGGAAACTGTGGCTCGGTGCCGGCCCGCTGGCCGTGGCGAGCCTGTTGCTGTGGTGGCGCGCGCCGGACACGGCTGCGCCGCCGGCGCCGCGGGCAGAGGCCCCGGCGGACGCCGCATCCGCGGCCATCGGCGGCGCGCCGCGTCCGGCGAGCGCCGCGACGCCGGCGAACGCGCCGCTCGGCGGCGGCGCCGCGACGCAGTCCGGCGGCTACGCCCTGACCGAAGGGGCGCGTTACCGCCCGGCGGTCGCCGAGGGCGGCATCGGCTACCAGGGCTATCAGATCTTCGGCCAGGCGGTGGCCGGCGACGTCGACGGCGACGGCCGCGACGACGTGGTGGTGGCCGCCGCGGACAACAGCGTGCAGGTGTTCCTGCAGCAGCCGCAGGGCGGGTTGCCGTCGTCGCCGCAGGTCTGGCGTTTCCCGCACGACGGGCTCTACCGGCAGATGAAGCTGCAGCTGATCGATCTCAACGCCGACGGCGCCCTGGACATCCTCGCCTCGCGCGATCGCTCCGAGAGCACCGGCCTGGCCGCAGGGCTCAACGTGCTGCTGTCCGACGGCCACGGCGGCCTGAGCCTGCGCCAATGGGTCGGCGACGCCATGCTCGGCAGCACGATGGACGTCGACCAGGACGGGCTCGACGACCTCGTCACCATCGTCAACCGCGGCAGCGTGGCGGGCGACTGCGCCGACGTCGCCGACCTCTCCGGCGCGTACTGCACGCGCCTGCGCGTGCGCTACAGCGACGGCCAGGGCGGCATCCGCGAAACCGCCGAACTGCCGCTGGGCAAGCCGGTGGCGCAGGTGGTGGACGCGGTGGATTTCGACGGCGACGGCCGCCGCGATTTCGTCTACACCGACGCGGATGCCCCGTACGGCATGCGTCGGGCGATGTGGCGGCGGCAGTTGCCGCAAGGAGGCCTCGGCGAGGCCACGCTGCTCGGCTCGTGGCCGGCGTTCATACCGCCGGAGGCGACCGTCGGCGACTTCAACGGCGACGGCCGCCCGGACATCGCCACGGGCGGTTATCTCGACGGTTCGGCCAACGTGTACCTGCAACTGGCGGGCGGCGGCCTGTCCGCGGCGCAGCCGTATACCGCGCGATCGGCGAAGTCGCAGTTGCTGGCCGCCGATTTCGACGGCGACGGCCGCACCGACCTAGTCTCGGTGCAACGGGCGTCCGACGATCCGGAGCCCCAGGCCGTGCTGGCCTATCACCTGCAGCGCGACGGTGCGCTGTCCCCAGCGCAATGGAACGGCACCTCGCACGGGCCGACCCAGATCGGCGGACACCGCAACGAACTCGCGCACGGCGACTTCAACGGCGACGGCTGCCGCGACGTGGTGGTCGCGGCGGACTACGAGGGCGTGATGTTCTATTACGGCAGCGGCTGCGCCCAAGCCGCGATGAGCTCGGACGACTGCCGCATCGAGCAGACCTCGATGGCGCCGGCCGCGGCGTTGGCGTCGATGGCCGCGGCGGCCTCGGCGCCGGTCACGCCGCTGCCGCCGGTGCGGGTGCAGGCCCCGCCGCTGTGGTCCAAGCCGCAGGCCCGCGCGCAGCTGCGCGTGCCGGTGCGGATGCAGGGCGCGAGCCAGGCCCAGGCCCGCGGGCGGGTGACCTCGCGCCCCAAGCGCGTGTTCATCGCGCCGACGCGCACCCATTGGCGGATGCTGCGCAAACTGCGCAACCGCTGAGCGCGCGGTCGCGGCCGAATGCGCGGCGCGGCGTGTTGGCCGCGACGACGGTCGATCGCCCGCCGCGCGCCGGCTTTGCCGCGGCGCGTCTGGCGGCGGCCGTCCGCGGGCCGATATGATGCCGGCCGGCGGGACGGCCGGCGTTGCGATACCCACCGAATCGGGTGGGCAGGGGGCAGCCGGCGACGATCCCGCCCGATTCCTCAGGGGGAACACGGATGCATGGGCTGACTTGGAAGTGGTGGATCGGCGTGGGTTTCGGCGCGCTGGTCGCGGCGACGATCGAGATCGGGTCGTGGGCGCGCGGGCCGGCGGCGCTGGCGGTCGCGCCGCCGCGCGAAGCGCAGGCGCATGAGGCGGTCGCGATAGGCGCCGCTCCGGCGCCCGCGCGCAGCCAACCGACATCGACGCCGGCCGGGATAGGCAGCCAGGGCGCGGGCGCCTCGGCCAGCGGCGGCTACGCGTTGACCGAAGCCGCGCGCTATCGGCCGAACCTGCCCGGCAGCGCCACCCGCTACAGCGATTTCAGTGCGGTCGCGGTCGGCGACGTCAACGGCGACGGCCGCGCCGACGTGGTCGCCACGACCATGGATCACAGCCTGCAGGTGTTCCTGCAGCAGGCGCAGGGCGGGCTGGGTTTCCCGCCGCTGGTGTGGCGCTATCCGAACAGCCTGTCGCGGCCGACGCGCCTGTTGCTGGTCGATCTCAACGGCGACGGTGCGCTGGACATGGTCACCCAGCGCTGGGCGGCGGGGCAGGGCGGCAATACGCAGGACGAGGCCAATGCGCTGCTGTCCGACGGCCGCGGCGGCTTCAAGCCGCCGCAGCCGTTCCAGCCCGACAGCGGCGTGGACGGCTGGAGCGGGGTCGACGTGGATCACGACGGCCACCAGGACATCGTCGGGATCGACATGAGTCCGACCGCGCAATGCTCGGTTCCGCCGCAGGACGGATGCTGGCGCTTGCGCACGCTGTACGGCGACGGCCGCGGCGGGATCCGCGAAGTCGGCACGACGCCGTTGCCGCGGACCAACCCCCGCATCGAGAGCGTGCGCGACTACGACGGCGACGGCCGCAGCGACATCGTCTACACCGAGACCGCCTACGCGAGCGCCGCGATCCGCCTGCTGTGGATGCGGCACCTGCCGCAGGGCGGGTTCGCCGCGCCGGCGCTGCTGATCGACGCGATCCCGCTCGGGCCGACCAAGGAGCTGGCGCTCGGCGATTTCAACGGCGACCGCCGGCTGGACCTGGCCATCGTCAGCGCCCAGCAGGAGTACTCGGTGGTGTATTCGCAGCAGGCCGGCGGCGGCTTCGCCGCGGCGCAGCCGGTGCCTGCGCTGGAGCTGCCGAAGTCGCGCATGCTGGTGGACGACTTCGACGGCGACGGGCGCAGCGACCTGGTCGCGATCCGCCAGATCGATGCGTTCAACGATCCTTCGCTGGTCGCGCTGGGCTACAACCTGCAGCGCGACGGCGCCCTGTCCGCCACGCAATGGAACGGCAGCTCGCGCACGCTGCCGCAGTTCTCGTCGCCTTTGCGCCAGATCGATCACGGCGATTTCAACGGCGACGGTTGCCTCGACGTGGTCGCGGCGGCATCCGATCAAGGGCTGGCGTTCTTCTACGGCAGCGGCTGCGCGCAGGCGCAGGTCAGCTCGCTGGACTGCCGGATCGAGCAGAGCGCGCCTTGGGCCGCGGCGTTGCCGGGCATGGGCCGGTTCGCGGCGGCGGCCTCGCCGGTGGCCGCGGCACGGGTCGCTCCGGCGCAGGCCGGGCCGGCGCCGGCGGCGAACCGGCGCGCCCCGGCCGCGAGCCTGGGCACGTCCGCGCACGCGCTGCGTTTGCAGCAGCGTTAGCCCGGGCGCGGCGCCGTGTCGAAACCGACGCCGCAGGTTCGTCGTCATGGCAAGGGTCGGCCAGCCGGCCGGCCCATCGCCGCAACGACGGAGTCGCCCATGCGCTTTCTTTCCCTGATCCGAATCGACGAAACCACCGCCCGCCCGCCGAGCGAACAACTGCTGGCCGACATGGGCCGGCTGATGGAGCAGATGACCCGCGAGGGCGTGCTGATCCAGACCGCCGGCCTGCAGCCCAGCGCCCAGGGCGCGCGCCTGCGCCTGCGCGGCGGCCGCATCGCCGCCACCGACGGGCCGTTCGCCGAGAGCAAGGAAGTGATCGGCGGCTACGCCCTGTTGGAGGCCGCCGACCTCGACGAGGCGCTGGCCCACACCCGCCGCTTCCTGGCCGTGCACGGCGAGGGCTGGGACATCGAATGCGAAGTGCGGCCGCTGATGGCCGACGGCGCCTGCGGCTGATCCGCCCGGATCGGCAAAGAATCCCTGTAGGAGCGGCGCGAGCCGCGACCGCGACACTTCGCTTGCGATGAAAGCATCGCCGCGGTCGCGTTGTCGCGGCCGCGGCTTGCGCCGTCCCACAGGGCAAGTCGCGACATTCTGCGTGCGGACGCGGCGATGCTAGGCTTTCGCGCCGGCCGCTGCGGCCGGTTCCTTTCGCGATACGGAGATCCCGCACGATGAAGCGTCTCGTTCCCCTGGCCTGGCTGGCCTGCGCCCTGTTGCCCCTGGCCGCGTTCGCGGCCGACGACGCCGCGTTGGAGAAGGGCCTGACCGACGCGATGCGCTACGACCGCGCCAAGGGCGAGCGCGCCGCGCCGTCCGGCCCGGCGTTGCAGGCCTACATCCAGGCCGGCTACCTCGAACTCAAGCCCAGCGTGCGCGCCGACTACACCGATTACCGCCTGCTCAAGAAGCCGGCGCCGTTCATGGGCCAGACGTTGGTGATGGTGGAAGAGGAATACATGACCCAGTACATCGGCTGCTGCGTCGACGAAGGCGTCAGCGCGGTGGTGCGGGTCGCCGGCAGCACCGCGGCGATGGAGACGTTCGCCAAGGCCAACGCCTGCTCGTTCGAGCCCAAGTACGATCCCGCCGAAGCGCTGACCGCGAACCGCCTGGGCATCGGCCTGCCGCCGGGCAAGTACGCCAAGCTCAGCTGCCACGAGCGCGACGTCGATCGCTGAGCGATAGCCGGCAACCCTTGGTAGGAGCGGCGCGAGCCGCGACCGCGACAACGCAGCTACGTCGATGATTTCATCGTAGTTGCGTTGTCGCGGTCGCGGCTCGCGCCGCTCCTGCAGGGGCTTCGGCAACGATGCTCGGGTGCCGCAGATCCGCAGTGTGCCGCGGACGCGCGGCGCGTCCGCGCTCAGCGATTGACCGCCGGCCCGTTGACTCCGACGTAGCCGTTCGCGCAACCGGTGGTGCAGGTGGTCGCGAGCATGTTGTAGACGATGCGTCCGGCGTTGGTCTTGGAGCGGAAGTGGCCGACGCCGCTGCTGGTGTCGCCGCCGCCGATGTTGTACGGACTGCCGTCGCTCCAGTCCCAGTCGTAGGCGTAGGCGGCCGAGCCGAAGCCGATGTCGACCTGCGCCTTGAGGTTGCTTGCGGACGCGAACAGCGCGCTGTCGGCGCAGCCGGCCGAGTAGCTGGTGGTGAAGCACTGGATCTGGTCGTAGCGCCCGGCGGTGATGGTGTAGAAGGCGATGGACGAATACATCGCCGGCATCGCGCGCAGGCTGTTGCTGCCGCTGCCGGTCCAGCGGTTGTAGCCGTAGAAGGCCACGCCGGTGCTCGGATACAGGCCGAAGGTGTAGTAGTCGTACGGGAACACGTACGCCTCGGCGTTGCAGGTCGGCGCGTACGGCGACTGGTAGCCGGTGCTCAGGCAGGTCTGCAGTCCGCGCAGGCCGCCGCCGATGTTGACGAAGCGGCGCACGCTGGCCTGGTAGCCATGGTAGCGCAGCATCGCCAGCGCCATCGACGAGCCCAGCGAATGGGCGACGATGTCGACCTGGCCACGGCCGGTGTAGAGCTTCACCTTGTCGATGAAAGTCTTGAGGATCTGGTACTTGGCCGGCTGGTGGTAGTTGTACTGCGGCGCGCCGCGCTCGTCGGCGTCGAGGTAGGTGATGCCGAACAGTTCGCAGTCGTTATAGCCGCGCGCCTTGAGTTCGTCGTAGACCGACAGGGCCGGCGTCGCGTAACCCGACACCGCGGCCGGCGGCATGTCGAAGCTGATCGCGCTGTCGCCGTTGCCGGCGATGAACACCACCGGCGTGCGCGTGGCGACGCAGTCGCCGCCGCCGAAGCCGCCGCTGCCGACGCCCGGGTTGAAGCCGCCGGCGTATTGGCTGGCCGCGCCCTGGCAGGTGTAGCCGTTGTTGGCGCCGCAATCGAGCGCGTGCGCGGCGCCCGGCGCGAGCGCGGCGAGGCCGCCGGCGGCGGCCAGGGCCAGGCTCGCGGCGCTGGCGCCGATCCAGTTCAGTGTGCTGCGGAACATGCGCGTTTCCCTCCCCGGGGTGTGTGCGCGGCCGCGGCGGAGTCCGGGCCGGTCCGAACATCGCCGCCGATGCTGGACCCGCTCGGCGGGCTTGGGTATTGCACCAAAGGGCGGGGTGGCCGGGGCGCCCTCGCGCGTCCGCGCCGCGGCGGCAAATGCGCGGGCCGTCGCCGGCGCGCCGGCGGGGTAAGGCCAGCGTGCGCGAACGTTACGCGTGGCCCACGCGGGCCTGCATCGGCGCCTTGCGCATCGCCACTTTCCGGCCTTGGCGCCGTCCTCGATGCAGCGACCGAACTCGCCTTCGCGGAATTTCGGCGACATGTGCTCATCGATCGCCCGCTGGGCGATCGCGTCGGTCACCCGGCCGTCCATGCCCGCGCCGGTGTGGATGCGCACGCGGCCCAAGGCGTACCCTGTCGGCGGACGGACACGGAGCGGCGCAATGGCTACGAAGACGATGACGGCGGTGGCGTGCGCGGTGTTGGCGCTGACCGGCGCGGCGACGGCGGCGCAGGCGGCTGCGGCAGCGGCCGCCAAACCGGACCAGCCCGCGCCGCAGACCGCGGCGACGGCCTACGATCCCGCGTTGGCCGCGCGTACCGGCGCCGATGCGCAGGGCATGCGCAAGTACGTGCTGGTGATCCTCAAGACCGGACCGAATCCGATGCCCGACGGCGAACAGCGCAAGGCGATGTTCGCCGGCCACTTCGCCAACATGGAGCGGCTGGCCAAGGCCGGGAAGCTGGCCCTGGCCGGCCCCTTCGGCAAGGACCCCGACGGCTGGCGCGGCCTGTTCGTGCTGGCGGTGGACGACGTCGAGCAGGCGCGCGCGCTGGTCGCCAGCGATCCGGCGGTGGCGCACGGCGAGTTCGTCGCCGAGTACCACCGCTGGTACGGCTCCGCCGCGACGATGCTGATTCCGGAGTTGCACGAGAAGCTGCAGGCGCCCGCGGCGCCGGCCAAGTAGCCGCAAAGCTGCCGCCTGCCACGGCGTCGACCGGGCGCCGCCGCGGCGCGGGCATGCGTGTGGGTGGACGTGCGGGCGTGCCTGCGGCGAGCGCGGCCGACCGGGCCGCGCCGATGCATTCCAACGTTCGCGAAGCGACCCTTTGCCACGCGTCGCGGCGACCTCGCGCGCGCCGTTCGCGCAGTCGCAGTCGTTCTGCGTCGCGCGCGTCGCCGATCGGCAAGGTTTCGATGCGATGCGCATCTAGGATCGGTAAGAAAGCGGATCGATTGTTTCGATCGGAGCATTAGGCCGCGTCGATGACGATGCGCAAGCGGTACGTTCCGCACGGGT
This sequence comes from Lysobacter enzymogenes, assembly GCF_023617245.1. NCBI lineage: Bacteria > Pseudomonadati > Pseudomonadota > Gammaproteobacteria > Lysobacterales > Lysobacteraceae > Lysobacter > Lysobacter enzymogenes. The sequence goes on along the minus strand of NZ_CP067396.1, from coordinate 3,724,911 downwards.
ATCGAGCATGCGGGGCAGCCGCCGCGGCATGTATCGATTCGTGCATCGCAGCGCCGAGCCGGACGTTCGGACGAATTTCGTTCGTTTCCCGTTATGCGCGCCTCAAGGCGTTGTCTGCGTTGATCGGATTGTCGCGGCGCCGACGGCGACGCCTGAGATTCGAGTGGATCTTCTATGCGTTCGTAGCTGCCGAACGCTCACCGTTTTCGCAGGCCGTCGGTGCTGGGCGCCGCGTCGGCGAGAGCTTGCGCATCGAGCGCGCACGAAGCCGCGATTGCGACTTTGGTCGCGCCCCGCCGCGACGTTTTCCTGTGCTGGAATCCATCGCGCCCGATCGCGCCACTGTCGCCCGGGCACACACGCCGGCCTCGCCGGCTTCCGCATCCGTCACCTGCAATGGAGTAAAACCAATGCGCATTTCCCTCCGCACCGCCGTGTTCTCCGCGCTCGCCGCCGCTTCGCTGATCAGCGGCGCCGCCGTCGCCCAGGGCGGCGTGCGCTACACCGAGACCATCACCCTGTACCCGGACGAGAACGACGGCGACGGCAAGCTGTATGCCGCGCTGGCCGCGAAGTGCGAGGCGCAGGGCCTGAGCCCGAGCGGCTTCGTCGTCACCTCGCGCGTCCACGACGGTTACGGTTTGGTGTGGTGGCACACCGGCGAGATCACCTGCGTCGGCAACTGATGCGGGCGCGGCCGCCGGCGTGTCCGGCGGCCGCTTCGAACATGGCCGGCGGCGGCTCAGCGCTGTCGCGGCGCAGGCCTCGCGGCGGTCCGCGGTTGCGCATCCGCCGCCAACGGCCGCACGTACGTCAGCAGGCTGGTCAGCAGCTTGCCCGGCTCCTCCCACTGCATCATGTGCGAGGAGCGTTCGAACCAGACGCCGCGCTTGTACGGCGCCCGCACCCGCGCGAGCCAGGCCGCGGTCGGCTGCGACGGCGTGGTGTAGTCGTGGCGGCCCATGAACATCACCACCGGGATCGGGAATTCGCGCACGCCGCTCATGTCCACGGCGAGGAACTCCGGCAGGATCCGGCCGAGCGTGAACACATTGCCCGCGTCCACCGCGGCGCGTTCGCAATCGTCCACATAGTCCGGCGATAGCCGCGCGGCGCGATAGAAGTACGGCGATTCGTCGCGGTAGGCGGTCAGGCCGCCGTAGTGCTGCGACCACTTGCGCGCGGTGATGATGCGTTCGCGGGTCACCGGCTGGTCGCCGGGGTAGGGCGCGATGGTCTTCATCTCTTCGACCGCGGCGGTGTTGCCGCGGGCCAGCGCCTGCTGCATCCCGTAGTCGAAGCTGAGCTTCTCGTTCTCCATCACCTTGATCGCCTGGCCGATGCCGACATAGGCGTAGAACAGGTCCGGCCGCTTGAGCGCGGCTTGCATGCCGACGATGGTCCCCCAGCTGTGGCCGGCCAGCACGATCTTGCGCTTGCCGTAGCGCTGGCGCAGGTACTGCGCGACCTCGATGGCGTCGTCGACATAGGTCGCGATGTGGATGGTGTCGGCGTAGCCCTGCGGGTCCTGCAGCGTGTAGGTCTTGCCGGCGCCGCGCTGGTCGTAATTGACCACGGTGAAGTATTCCTCCAGCGGGCGCTGGAACTGCCACAGCGTCGGGATCAGCGGCGAGGCCGGGCCGCCGTGGACGAACAGCAGGATCGGGTTGTCGCGGTCCTGGCCGCGCACGTTGATCCATTGGCGGATGCCGCCGATCGATGCGGCATAGGCTTCCTGGATGCCGCCGGGCGCGTTGATGCGGTCGAGGTCCTCGATCACCGCGCGGGCGTCGGCGTACTCGGCGGTGTCCTGGCACTCGGCGGCGCCGGCGGGCGCGGCGCCGGCGGCGAGCAGCAGGGCGAGCAGGGCGGGAATGCGGGGCATGGCGTCGGTCCTGGCCGGGAGTCGTTATCTGAGATACCGGCGGCGCGGCGACGGTTGCACCGCGACGGCCGACGTCGCAGCGGCTACCGCCTGTAGGAGCGGCGCGAGCCGCGACCGCGACAATGCAATTGCATCGCAGCCTTCGCGATAGCTGCGTGGCCGCGGTCGCGGCTCGCGCCGCTCCTGCAGGGCTTATGGATGGATCGCGGGCGATACGCCCCCGCCTGTCCGTCGCCGCCGCAGGCCCGCGTTGTACTTCTTTGTCGCCGCGCCGCCGTCGCACTTCCGCGCCGCGCCCCCAGGAATCGACAGCGAAGGATTGCCTATGCACGAATCCGTCTTGCGCGCGGGCCCGGCCCGCGCCTGAAACGCGCTGGCGCAGGCTCGCGCCCGCCACCTTCGATCGCTTCGCGCTTCCCGTCTCGCGGGCCGCGCGCGGATGGCTGCGGCCGTGCGCGCGGCCTCCGGGGCCGGCGCGCCCGTCCCGCGGCGCGCCGGCTGTATCCGTGTGGTCCCACTCACTCAAGGAGCTGAACATGAATCGCCGCACTTTGCGTACCGCCCCGATCCGCTATGCGTTCGCCGCCGTGCTCGCCGCCGCCATGCCCGCGGCCCTGGCCGCGCCGCTGGATTGCGCCAACTACACCTCGGCCGTGACCCCCGCGCCGTACAACACCTGGACCGCGGTCGACGCCTACTGCCCGTCCGACCGCAGCGCCACCGGCGGCGGCTACTTCTTCCACGAGGGCAGCCTGGGCGTCCCCAACATCTGGGTCATGCACATCCCGCTGAGCAACGGCTGGCGCACCTGGGTCGACAACCAGAACGCCGGCCCGCGCAACGTGCAGACCTATGTGCGTTGCTGCAAGACGATCTGAACCGGCGCCCGGCGCGCCAACGAAAAAGGCGGCCGCGCGGCCGCCTTTTTCTTGGTCCGCGCGCCGCGCTCAGGGCAGCTTGGTGCCCTGATCGGCCACCGCCAGCCACTTGAAGCCGTCGTGGGTGTAGGTGACCCCGGTCAGCGCGCGCTGGCGATAGCCCACGCGCGGAATCTCATAGACGGTTTCGTAGAGGATGTAGGCCGAGCGGCAGCCGTCGACCACGCGATAGCGCTCGGTCCAGCTCCACTTGGCCTCGCGGTCGCGGAAATGGCTGGCCAGCGCGGTCATGACCGCGTCGATGCCGGTGCGCACCGCGCCGCTGTCGAACACGGTCACCGCGCGTTCGTCGTGGCCGGCGCGGAAGGTCTCGGCGTCGTAGTCGCGGAAGGATTCCATGTCCACGCGCTGGGCCACCTCGAACTGGCGCGCGCACAGGCGGTGCAGGATGTTCTGCGCCGCCAGCGCGGGCGAGGCGTTGGCGGCATCGACGTTGTCGGCCGGGCCGGCGGCCGCGGCGCTGCCGGCGGCGCCGAGCAGGGCGGCGCAGGCGAGGACGAGGGTGGTACGCAAGACGGTGCGGTGCGGGACGGACATGGCGCGCTCCTGATCGCGGCGGATGGTGGACACACGCTAGCGGCGCGTCCGCGCCGGCGTTGTCCCGCGATCGCGGCGCCGTGTGCCCGCGCCCGGCATTGCGCGGCTTGCGCAGTCGCGGGCAGGCGAATGCGCAAGCGCGGTCAAGCCGGCCCCGGCGACGCCGGCAGCGACGGGCGCGACGGCGATCACAACCCGCGCGCGAGGTGACAGCCTCCACTGGTGCCGCATGACACCGACCGCTGCAATGCGCGCACGCGGCCGCAGCGCCGCCGTCGGGGCCGCGGGCGGAGCAGGGGAGCGCTCGCCATCGCGCGTCCCCGGCCCTCGCCGCGGCGCCGCGCGCCGCCACGCACCACAGCAGGGGAATCGCGTCTTGAACATCTCATTGCATCGTCTGACCGTGCCGGGTCCGGCCTGGCTGGCCGCGCTCGCCGTCGCCGCCGCGCTGGCCGCGCCCTCGACCGCAGCGGCCGCCGCGCCGGTGCCGACGCCCGCGCGCATCGGCGCGCCGGGCCAGGCCCACGCCGGCTTGTTGTGGCCGGCCGATCCGACCGCGCGCTATTGCGAACCCGGCGCGCTCGCGTCCGGACCGGCGCAGGCACCGGATCAGGCATTCGTGGTCCCGGCCGGCGACAACAGCGATTTCGACTTCGCCCGCGACGGCACGTTCTGGTTCGCGCCGGGCGAGCACACCCTCGGCGACCATATCTACGACCAGATCATCGCCCGTCCCGGCAACCGCTACATCGGCGCGCCCGGCGCGATCCTGGACGGCAAGAACAAGAACCTCTACGCCTTCACCGGCGACGTCGCCGACGTCCAGATCCGCCACCTGACCATCCGCAACTTCGGCCGCGGCCGCGACAACTTCGACCAGGGCGTGGTCAACCACGACGCCGGCGCGAACTGGATCGTCGAGGACAACGCCATCGTCGACAACGACGGCGCCGGCGTGTTCCTCGGCAGCGGCAACCGGGTGCGGCGCAACTGCCTGAAGAACAACGGCCAATACGGTTTCAGCATGTACCGCCCGCCGCTGCAGAGCCTGCCGCCGGGCGCGCAGAACCCGGTGCCGGGCCGCTCGGCCATCGTCGACATCGTGCTCGAGGACAACGAGATCGCCGGCAACAACACCGACGACTGGGAAAGCTCGATGCGTTGCGGCTGCACCGGCGGCGGCAAGTTCTGGGACGTGCGCGGCGCGGTGGTGCGCGGCAACTACGTCCACCACAACCGCGGCACCGGCCTGTGGGCCGACACCAACAACATCGATTTCCTGTTCGAGAACAACTTCGTCCGCGACAACGACGGCGTCGGCCTGTGGTACGAGATCAGCTACAACGCCACCATCCGCGCCAACACCTTCATCAACAACGGCTGGGTGTCCGGCAACGCCGACCGCGGCTCGCCGGCGCCGGCGATCTACCTGTCCGAATCCGGCGGCGACGCGCGCCTGCCGTCGGCGGTCAGCGGCTCGGACAAGCTGCTGATCCACGACAACTACTTCGAGAACAACTTCTCCGGCGTGTCGATCTACGAGAACGCCAACCGCTTCTGCAACTCCAACGGCAACACCAGTTCGGTGTACTGCACCCCGTTCGTGCATCCGGCGCTGATCGCGCGGCCGGACCCGCAGCACCCCAGCGTCTATCCGGCGCCGGTCAGCGACCAGCACCCGTGCTACACCGGCATCGGCAGCGACGCCGCGCTGCAGCGCGATTGCCGCTGGCGCGCGCAGAACATCGAAGTGACCGGCAACGAGTTCTACTTCGATCCGGCCGTGGTGCCGTGCGGACTGTCGAGCTATTGCGGCGCGCAGGCGCTCTACGCCACCGGCGTGGACAACATCGCCTGGTCGCCGTACACGGTGAAGCAGGTGCAGGACGACGTGATGTTCCACAACGGCAACCGCTTCGCCAACAACCACTACTACGGCCCCTGGCGCTTCGCCAAGCGCTACGGCGAGGCGATCGGCTTCAGCGCCTGGCAGGCCGCGCCGTACCTGCAGGACGCCGGCAGCACCACCGACGGCGCGCCGTTCAACCTGATCGACGCGCCGACCGCGACCCTGGAAGAATCCATCGGCCTGTGGACGCCGTGGTACGGCAGCGCGGTGCAGCGCGCCGATGTCGGCCATTCCGGCGCGCACAGCCTGCAAGTGGTCGCCGAAGGCGGCTACTGGGGCGCGACCGTGGCCAACCATCCCGGTTACCTCGCCGACAACGGCGCCAAGCGCGTGAGCTTCTGGGTGCGCCACGTCGCCGGCACCGCGCCGCTGCCGGCCAATGCGCGCTTGCGCCTGCGCTGGCTCAAGGAGGACCGCACGCCGGCCACCGGCGATGAAGACACCTCTTTCAGCGATGTGTTCTTGAACGCGGGCAGCGACGAGTGGACCGCGGTGTCGGCGCTGGTGCAGCCGCCGGCGCTGACCGCGAGCGTGTGGGTGCAGCTGATCGGCTCGACCGATTCCAGCGGGCACGAGAACGCGAGCTTCCTGCTCGACGACCTCGTGCTGGAGGACGCGCCGCACTGAGCTTTCCCGGTCCTGTCGCCGACAGGCCAGCGGCCGCGCCACGCGCGGCCGCTTTTTTTTGCGCGCGTGGTTGCGGTCGCGGCCGCGGGCGTGTCCGCGGGCGTGTCCGCCGCCGCGGCCGTTTGGCGTACTTAGAAATGCCGCGCGGACAGCAAGCCCTCGCTGTTCCGCGAAATCCGTCACAAAGGACGTGATGCATCGCGCGCCGCCCGCCGGATTGCGGGGACGGCCGGCGCGCGTCACCGCCTTCAGCCGACCGGACGGAACGATTCCATGAACGCGAGCCTTGCCGCAGCAACCACGCTGCCCGACGCCGGCGCTTACGCCGGCAACCCGACCCTCGATACCGATCTCACCCTGGCGCTGGCGATCGCATCGCGCGCCGCGTACGACTACTACCAGAATCCCGATCAACCGGTGACCGCGCCGCCCGGCTACGTCATGGTCGACCACTGGACCGGCTGGGACGCGCTGCTGCTCAGCGGCTCGATCGAATCCTTCGGCGTGGTGTTCCAGTCCTCGGCGCAACCGGATACCTGCATCTTCGCCTTCCGCGGCACCGATTCGGATCTCGACGCCTGGGAGGACGTGCACTTCATTCCCACCACGTTCGTCCCGACCGCGGGCAGCGTCAGCCCGACGCCGTGGGTGTCGTCGGGGTTCTACGGCATCTACGACACCCAGGGCGAGGGCATGACCGCATCGATGCGCGCGCAGTTGTTCGCGCTGCTGCACAAATACCAGCCGACCCAGCTCTACGTCACCGGCCACAGCCTCGGCGCGGCGCTGAGCCAGCTGTTCTCGCTGGATGTGGCGGTCAGCCGGCCGATGGGCGAGCGGCCGTTTTCCGCGTCCAACCTCAATTTCGCCAGCCCGATGGTCGGCCTGGACAGCTGGGGCAGCGCGTACGCGAGCCAGATCGACGCCAGCCTCAGCATCCGCGTGTACAACTATTGGGACTACGTGCCGTCGCTGCCGCCGTCGACGTTCGACTATTGCGCGGTCGGTACCGGCTTCCGCACGTCGTTCTATGTCGACAAGGAGTGGTTCCCGCACCTGCTGGCGCGGCATGCGCTGTCGAACCTGACCGTGGTGCTGGACAACGCCTTGCCGCTGACGCCGCAGCAATGGCAGGGCAGTTTCCCCGATCAGGTCGCGGGCGAGACCTCGTGGACGATGGTGAGCACGTATCCGCCGGCCGGCGCCGACGTGCGCTGGGCCGATCAGGCGCAGACGCTGATGAAGGCGGAGGCGGCCGCGGCGGTGAAGGCGGGTTGAGCGTTCGGCGGTGCGCCGCGAGCGCAGCGCAACGCGTCGGGGCTGAAGGCCCTGCCACGACAGCGCGCGCTTGCCCAGGTTTTTGTGCGAGCGCCTTCATCCGACGCCGGGGCTTTTGTGGGAGGGCCTTCAGGCCCGACGCCTTCCGCTCGCATCGCCGCGCCGCCGCCCGCCGCAAACCTTCACCCAGGCATCAATCCACCCACCCGTATAGTGGCCGCCGTTTTCCGCCACCCAGGTATTCGCCATGAGCCTCCGCGCCGCCTCCGTCCTCCTGCCGCTGGCGCTGCTCGCGCTGGCCGCCTGCAGCACGCCCTCCGAACCGGTCGCGACCAAATCCGACCCGATGCCGGCCGCCGAAGCCAAGGGCGTGGGTATGGCCAATCCGGCCTCGGTGAACTGCCAGAAGCTCGGCGGCCGGCTGGAGATCCGCACCGGCAAGGACGGCGGCCAGTACGGCCTGTGCCACCTGCCCGACGGCCGCGTCTGCGAGGAATGGGCGCTGATGCGCGACAACAAGTGCGAGAAGCCGGCGGAGTGAGTGCGTACGCGGCCGGACGAACTTCGTCCGGCCGCGGGTTCTAGTTCCCGGGTCTCGACCTCTCGCCGGCGTTGCGCGCGGCGGGCGCGGGCGCCGCGCCGGGTCGAAGCCGCCGGTCGCGAGCGCCGTCGCGCCGGCGCTCAGTCGCGTCCCAACGCCGCGCGCAGGCCGGCGATTTCCAGCTTCAGCGCCTCGTTCTCTTCACTCAGTTCAGCCACGCGCTTGCGCAGCGCCTGCAGTTCCTCACTCTCGTCCGCGTTCGCGACGAACCGCGCCGGCGCCGCCTCTTCCTCGACCTCCACCTGCGGCTTGGCCTCGCGCGGCTTGCGCTTGGATTCGCGCACGCGCTTGGCGGCCTGCTTGAGTTCGGCGCCGCCGGCCAGGGCCGCGGCGCGCTGTTCGTCTTCCGGCAAGGTCGCGACCGCGGCGGCGGCGTTGATCGAGATCGCGCCGGACTTGACCGCGGCCACCACTTCCGGCGCGGCCTGCTTGTGGATGGTCTCGATCATGCCGACCTGGCTGTTGCTCAGGCGCGCGGCCTTGGCCAGCGCCTGGCGGCTGTCCAGCGCCGGCGCCTGGAACGCGGCGTCGTCGGCCCACGGCGGCGCATCGCCGGCCGCGTCCGCGTCCGCCGCCGGCGCGGCGGCGGCCTCGGCTTCGGCCGCACGCTCGGCTTCGGCGCGCGCGCGCCGTTCGCTCAGGATTTCGCGCTTGCGCAGCGCCAGCACGCCGCGCTGGAAGTCCGAGACGCTGCGCCGGCCCAGGTGCTGGTCGATCATCCACAGGTGGACGTCGTCGAGGGTCTTGAAGCGCTTGTTCTGCACGGTCTGGAACGGCAGGCCGTGCTGCTTGCAGATGCCGTAGCGGTTGTGGCCGTCGACCAGCACATCGCCCCACAGGATCAGCGCGTCGCGGCAGCCTTCGGCGAGCAGACTGGCTTCCAGCGCCTCGTGCTCGTCCGGAGTCAGCGGGTCGATGTAGGCCTTGAGCGATTCGTTGATGACGATATCCATGCGGCGTGCGGCGTTCGGAACGGTGGGGGCGGGCATTGTAGGCAGTCGCGGCCGCCGCGTCAGGCCGGCCGGCGCGGCGCGCGCGGACCGGCGCGCGGGCCGGGGACGCGAGACGGCCCGCGGATCGGCGATACTGGCGCGGCCGCGAGTCCGCGGCGCCACGCCGAGGGGACGGATGCGGCAAAGTGCGATCGCAGCGATGGCCTGCTTCGCGTTGGCCTGGCCGGCGCTGGGCGCCGCCGGCGCGCACGGCATCAGCCTCGGCGCGGGCGAGGTGCCCAAGGGCTGGGCGGCGATCGCCGCGCCCGAGGACGCCGCGCAATGGCAGTGCGCGATCGACGCGCTGCGTCCCTGGCAGGTGTCGGCCGACGACGGCGAGCGCGTGCGCATCGCGCCGCCGCAGCCGGCGCCGCCGTTGCAGGTGGCGCTGGCCGACGGGGTGATGCGCGCCGCCGGCGACGGCCGGATCGAATGGACGCCGCGCCAGGGCGCGGCGGCGAAGGCCGGCTTCGTGCTCAGCAACGCCGACCTGCGGCCCAAGGCCGCGACCGAGTTCGGCGGCGACGTGTTCCTGGCCGAGGGCCGCAGCCACGACGGCCGCCATGAGGGCGCGATCGTGCGCTTCGAGCGGCGCGACGCGCAGCGCTGGCGGATCCATCGCGCGCTCGAACTCGACGCGACGCCGGCCGCGGCGGCGCGCAGCGGCGAGCGCGACTGGGTGGTGTTGACCCAGACCGGCTTGGTCGCCATCGACCTGGCCGCGCAGCGGCAGCGGCCGCTGCACCGCAATCCGCGCTGGGCGCGGCTGCAGCCGCAGTCGCTGCAGGCCTCCGGCGCGGGTTGGCTGATCGGCACCGCGCACGGTCTGATCCGGCTGCAGCCGTTCGGCGAGCATTACAGCGAACAGTGGCTAGTGCCGGAGAATTGCCGGCGCCTGGCCGCGCCGCAGTGCGGGTGCCGGCCGCAGCGGCTGGAGCGCTAGCGAAGACGACTTCACGATGCAGGCAGGCAACGGACGATGACGGCGACGACATGGATGCTGGCGGCTGCGGCCGCCGCGGTGGTGGCGACCGGCGGCGACGCGCCGCCGTCGGGCTGGGTGGCGATCGACCCGCCGCGCTCCGAAGCGGCATTGCGCTGCGCCAACTATTCGCAGCAGGAATGGTCGGTGCGGCGCGCGGCCGACGGCACGCCGGAGTTGGTCCAGGTCCGCCATGAGCATCGCTACCTGACGGTGCGGGAGCTGTTCGACGACGGCGCCTTGCTCGGTTACAACCGCGGCGAGTTCGGCGGCTGGATTGAATGGCTGCCGCGCGACGGCGGCGCGCGCTTCGAGCAGACGCAGGTCGATCCGGTCGCGGCGACGCGCTACCGCGGCGAGGCGGTGATCGCCGAGGGTCTCGCCCACTTGGACGCCAACCGCGGCTCGGTCCTGCGCTTCGAGCGCCGCGACGGACGCAGCTGGCGCATCCACCGCCTCGCCGAGCTTGACGCCGCGCCGGTGGCGGCGGTGCGGCGCGGCGACAAGGAATGGGTGCTGCTGTTGGTCGACGGGGTGGCGTCGGTGCAACTGGACAGCGGCCAGGTCCGGCGCCTGCATCGCTCGCGCGATTGGCTGGGCAGCTATGTCGGCTCGATCCAGCCGCTCGGCGACGGCTGGCTGATCGGCGGGCGACGCGGGGCGATCCGGCTGGAAGCGACGGCCGACGGCGGTTATCGCGAACGCTGGTGGACGCCGGCGCGATGCGCGGTGCTGGAGCCCGTGTGCAGTTGCGCCGATTCGATTCCTTGAGCGCGGACGGCGGGACGTCGGCTTGGCGATCGCCTCAGCCGACGCGCCGATAGCGCGAGACCCAGTTGGTTTCCCAACTCGCGCCGCCGTCGGCCGAATACGCCTGTTCCCATTGCACGCGGTCGGCGCCGATCCCGGTCCACAGCCCGCGCACCTTGACCGTCGCGCCGCGCAGTTGGCTCTCGCCGAAGAACCGGCCTTCGCCGTCGGCGAAGCCGCCGATCATCGGCGGGCCGATGCGCTGCGGGTTGCGCGTGTCCAGCCACCAGTCGGCCCAACTGCGCGTGGCCGGGTCGAAGCTGCGCAGGGCCAGGCCGCGATAGGGCAGGCCGGGTCGGTTCACCACGCTTTCGTCGAACTGGGCGAGGCCGCCGAACAGCGACTGGGTCTGGCAGCGGCCGTCGAATTCTTCCCAGTCGCGGCTGTCCATCAGCCGTTCGCGCAGGCGGCGGTAGCGCACCTGCCAGGTGCCGAGGAAGAAATCGAAGGCGCGCGCGGGATCGGCGGCGTCGGCGGAGTCGGAGACCGCGGGCGCGGCGGCCGTGGCCGCGGCGGGCAGCGCGGCCGCGACGGCGGCGAGCAACGGCGCGCGCAGCAGCAGGCGGCGGGACGGGTCGTGGGTGTCGGGCATGCGCGGTCCTGTCGGTGTGTGCGGATCGGCGGCTTGCCGATGCGCGGCTCGTCGGTGTGCGGCTCGTCGAAGCGCGGCTCGTCGGAGCGCGGCTCTTCAGAACGTGGCTCTTCAGCGTTTAGCTCAGCCCGCGCTTTCGCCCAAGCGGGTGTCGGTGGCGAGCCAGTTGACTTGCCACTGGTGGCCGCCGTCGACGGAGACGGCTTGTTCGAACAGGCAGCGGTCCGGGCGCGGGCAGTGGATGCGAAAGCGCACCCGGACCGGTCGGCCGTCGATGCGGTCGTCGCCGAAGAATTCGCCGCGGCCGTTGACGAAGCGGCCGGCCAGCGGCGCGGTCAGGGCGCCGTCGCCCAGGTTGGCGTAGTGGATCCGCCATTGCCGCGTGGCCGGTTCGTACAACCGCAGGGCGACGCCGTCGATGCGCCCGGCCGGGCCGGCCACGGCCAGTTCGGCGAGATTGGCGCGGCCGCCGTGCACGGCGACGACGCGGGTGGTGCCGGCGTACTCCAGCCATCGCGGCGCGGCGCCTGGGGACTGCGCCAGGCGCCGCACGTGGGTGCGCCACAGTCCGGTTTCGAAATCGAAATCGCGTTGGCCGTCGCGTTGGGAAGCGGCCGGCGTCGCCGCGGCCTGGGCGAGGCAGGCAGGCGGCCAGGCCAGCGCGAGCAGCGCGGCGAGGGCGCCGGCGTACAGCGCCGAGGTCGGGCGGCGGGCAACTTGCAACGGCGGCATCGGCGCGGCTCCCGGGGCGGTCGCCGCCACTGTGCGGCGCGCCGCCGAGCCGCCTCAAGGGCCACTTACGGACTCGGCGCGCAGGCCATTTCGCTTCGGCCGCCGCGCGCGCTAGGCTGGCGGCTGGACGCAAGGAGATGCGCATGCGCATGAAACGGATCGTCGTCGCCTGCTGCCTGGCCGCGGCCTGCGCGGCGTGTTCGGACCGCGGCACCGGCCCGGGCCGCAGCGCGACCGCCGCGCCGCCGCCCGCCGCCGCCGCGGCCACGCCGTTGCCGCCGCAAGCGCGCGAGTACCGCAGCGACCACTACGCCATCTTCAGCGCCGCCACGCCGGCGCAGACCGTGCGCGTGGCGACCGCGGTGGAGGCCTTGTACCGCGCCTACGGCGAGTTCTTCGCCTTGCCGCCGATGGCGGCCGACACCCGCCTGCGCCTGATCCTGTACCGCGACCGCGCCCAGTTCTCCGCGTTCAACACCTCGATGCCGTGGGCCGAGGCCTACTACCGCACGCCGTACTGCCACGCCTATTTCGACCAGAACTCGGACAGCCCCTATCACTGGATGCTGCACGAGGCCACTCACCAGCTGCACGCCGAGCGCGCCGGCTACGCGCGGGCGAAGTGGATCAACGAAGGCGTCGCCAGCTATTTCGGCGCGAGCCGGCTCGACGGCGCGCGGCTGCGGCCGGGCACGATCGACCCCGGCGCGTATCCGATCTGGTGGCTGCCGGATCTGGCGCTGTCGGGCTCGCTCGAACGCGACCTGCGCTCGGGCCTGTTGATCCCGCTACGGCAGTTGATCGACAACAGCGGGCCGCCGATCGGCGGGCGCCATCTCAACGTCTACTACATCGAGTATTGGAGCCTGTCGCACTTCCTGTTCCACTACGACGGCGGCCGCTACGCCGCGGCCTATCGCCGGCTGCTGCGCGGCCGCGGCACGCTGGCCGAGTTCGAGCGCGAACTCGGGCCGGTGCACGCGATCCAGGCGCAGTGGTACGCCTATCTGCTGGAAAAGCGCGCCGAGGTGGCCAACGGCGGCGCGCTGGCGGAGGCGACGCCGGTGCGGCGCTGAACGCGACGTCGACGAACGCGCGCGCCGATGCCGCTGCGCACGCGCGATAGCTTGCGGCGTGCGGCTTGCATGAACGCCCGCATTCGCGTTCGCGCCGGGCGTGGCGGATGCGGCAGCGATGGATTCGGCGGCGGCAGCGCCGGAAAACAATCCGCGGCCGTCGTTGACAGTGCGCGCGGCGCAGCTTTGAATTCCCCCGGCCCGGCCGATGCGCGAATCACAACGATTTCTTTTGGCCGGCCCCATTATTTCTTGCATCGGCCGCGCGGCCGCATGCGCGGCGCGGCGGCTGCTGCCGCCCGTCTTCACCGGACCGGCCTCGGCCGTTCTCATCGATTGGAACCGCCATGGCCCACACCCGCATCAACCTCGGCGCGCTCAAGGCTTTCGAGGCCGCCGCGCGCGCGCTCAGCCTGACCCGCGCGGCCGACGAACTCAACGTCACCCAGGCCGCGGTCAGCCATCAGGTGCGCTTGCTGGAAAACCAACTCGGGGTCGAGTTGTTCCGCCGCCTGCCGCGCGGACTGGCGCTGACCGACGAGGGCCTGGGCCTGCTGCCGGCGATCCAGGAAGCGTTCGACCGCATCGACAGCGCGCTCGACCGGGTCGGCGACGGCCTGGCGCGCGAAGTGGTGCACGTCGGCGCGGTCGGCACCTTCGCCAGCGGTTGGCTGCTGCCGCGGCTGGCCGAATTCGCGCGCCTGCATCCGTCGGTGGACGTGCGCGTCAGCACCCACAACAACCGGGTCGATCCGGCCGCCGAAGGCCTCGACTACGCGGTGCGCTTCGGCCGCGGCACCTGGCCCGGGATGGAAAGCAAGTTCCTGCGGGCCGCGCCGCTGACCCCGCTGTGCACCCCGGCGATCGCCCAGCAACTGCGCGACCCGGCCGAACTGGCGCGCTTCCCGTTGCTGCGCTCGTACTTCGTCGACGACTGGCGGCTGTGGTTCGAAGCCGCGCACGCGGTGCCGTGCGGCCCGATCAACGGCGCGATCTTCGACTCCTCGGTGACCATGGTGCAATGCGCGTTGCAGGGCCTGGGCGTGGCCCTGGCGCCGCCGTCGATGTTCGCGCGCGAGATCGCCCAGGGCCTGCTGGTGCAGCCCTTCGACACCGCCCTGGACACCGGCGGCTACTGGCTGACCCGGCTGGCGTTGAAGCCGGCCGGCGACGGCGCGTCGGCGTTCGCGGGGTGGCTGGAGCGGGCTTGCGGGGAGTGAAGTACGGCGCTAGCGGAGCGATGCGGCGCGAATGCGTGCGACGCGGCGGCGTTGGGCGCGCTCGCCGTTGGCGATGAAGCCGCGGCTTCACTAAGACAATCGCGCGAGACCACTGCTGTGGTCATCGCGGCGAACGCAGGAATGCGCGCCGCTGCGGCGACCGTCGGAGTGCGCGTCGCTCGCGCGCGGACCGGCCGAACCCGCCCTCGGGCCATTCGCCGGCGTCGTCTTCTCAGGCCAGCGTCTTCGCCAGCAGCCACAGCATCGCGTTTCGCGTGCGCCGCGCATCCGCGCCCGCATCGATCTCCAGCGCCGCGCGGTCGAAACTCGCCGAGAGCAGACGGGCGAGGGTGGCGATGTCGACGTTCGCATCGCCCAGCGCCTCGGCCAATCCTTCCTGCAGGGCGCTGCCGGCGTTGGCCTCGTCGATCGCCAGCGCCTGCTCCGCGCCGAGCACCGCCGGCGCGTCGATCAACAACAGCCGGGTCCGGCCGGGCACGGTCATGCTGTCCAGGTAGGCCTCGGCGCCGCGCAGCAGGGCCGCTCGCGCGGGCAGGCCGGCGGGGGCGGCGGCGAGGATGGCCTCGCGCACGGCTTCGGCCTCCGCCTCCAGCACCTGCCGGAACAACTCGCGTTTGTCGGCGAAGTGGTGGTACAGCGCGCCGCGGGTCACGCCGGCCGCGGCGACGACGTCGGGGGTGGAGGTGTCGGCGTAGCCGCGGGCGACGAACAGGGTGCGGGCGGCGTCGAGCAGGGCGCGACGGGTGCCTTCGGTGCGTTCGCGATTGCTGCGCCCCGCGCGGGCGGGCGTGCGGCGTCGGTCGGTGGTTTCCATACATGCAGCCTGTATGTTAATTTGAACTTACATGCAGACTGTATGTAAAAGCCTCCGGCACCGACAAGCCCATCCCGCCAGGAACCGACGCCCATGAAGATCGCCAGCTTCTACCCCGTGCTCATGACCGCCGACGTCGCCGCCACCGCGGCCTTCTACCGGACCCATTTCGGCTTCGTCGCGCTGTTCGAGGCCGACTGGTACGTGCACCTGCAATCGGCCGACGACCCGTCGGTGAATCTGGCCGTGCTCGACGGCGACCACGCCACCATCCCCGAGTCCGGCCGCGGCCGGGTCGGCGGCCTGTTGCTGAACTTCGAAGTCGAGGACGTCGACGCGGTCCACGCGCGCCTGGTCGCCGCCGGCCTGCCGGTGCTGCTGAGCCTGCGCGACGAAGCCTTCGGCCAGCGCCACTTCATCACCGCCGATCCCAACGGCGTGCTGCTCGACATCATCACTCCGATCGCGCCGAGCGCGGAGTTCGCCGCGCAGTACGCGGACGGCGCGCTGCCGACTTGAACGAGGTCGCGGGTCGAAGCCTGGCGGCCGCTCAGCCGGCGTCGGCCTGCGCACGCATCAACTCGCGGCGACCACGCCCGTCGCCAGCGCCGCCGCTTCGTCGGCGAACATCGCCATCGCGGTGTTCATGCGCTTGAAGCCCAGGCGCAGGTAGAAGCCCTCCTTGCCGGGGTTGGCGTACAGCAGGATCTTGCGATGGCCGTGCGCGCGCCGCACCAGCGATTCGACGATGGCCTTGCCCAGGCCGGTTCCCTGTTGCTGCGGATGCACGGCGATGTCGCTGAGGTAGGCGCAGTCCACGCCGTCGGCGAGCGCGCGGCCGGCGCCGACCAGGCGCCCGTCGGCGTAGACCAGGGCCACATAGCGGCTGTTGCCGAACGCGGTGCGCAGGTAATCCGGGCTCTTTTCGCCGAGCGGCGCGATCCGGTACAGCGCGGACAGTTCGTCCCAGTCGACGTCGCGAAGATGGTCGATCCATTGCATGCCGCACGCTCCCGTTCGTTGGGTTTCGAAGGCGGCGCGGGCGCCGCCGGACATTCACTGCGCTTCGCGCCGCGCCAGCCATACGCCGGCCAGGATCAACGCGCCGGCCGCCGCCATCGGCGCGGTCACCGGTTCGTCCAGCAGCAGCCAGGCCCAGGCCACGCCGAACAGCGGAATCAGGTACGTGACCAGCGAGGTGCGGGCCGCGCCGATGCGCGCCACCAGCCGGTAGAACAGCGCGTAGGCCAGGCCGGTGCAGAGCAGCCCCAACAGCAGCGCCGCGCCCCAGGCGCGCGCGCCGATCGCTTGCGCCGGCCATTGCGCCAGCGCCGCCGGCAGCATCAGCAGCGCCGCGCTGAGCAAGGTCGCGCTGGCCACCGCCGCCGGCGGCAGGCCGCCGAGATGGCGGCGCACCAGGTGCAGGCCGACGCCGTACAGGAAGGCCGCCGCGCACCCCGCCGCGACCGCCCAGCCGATCGCCGCGCCGGCGCCGCCGCTCTTGCCCGCGGCCAGCACGCCGACGCCGGCGAAACCGCCGAGCAGCGCCAGCGCGCGGCGCGTGCCGATCTTCTCGCCGAAGCACGCGAAGCCGACCAGCGCGGCGAACAGCACGGTCATGGCGCTGGTGATCGCGCCGATCCCGGCCGGCGCGCGTTCGGCGCCCCAGGCGAACAGCACGAACGGCACCGCCGAGTTGATCGCGCCGATCAGCGCCAGCTTCGGCCACAGCCGCAGCGGGAACTGCGCCCGCGCGCGCCACAACAGCGGCGCCAGCACCAGCCCGCCCAGCGCCAGCCGCAGTTCGACCAGCGCCAGCGGCCCGAACGCCGGCGCGGCCACGCGCATGAACAGGAACGAGATGCCCCAGATCGCGGCCAGCGCGGGCAGTTCCAGCGCATCCAGGCGCAGGCGGGCGGCGAATCCGGTGGGGGCGAGGATGGCGTTCATGGCGGCTCGGCTGCGCGGTGGTGGGGCCACTGTAGGCAGTCGCTGGATCTATATGTGGTCCAGATATTTGTAATTCGATGGAGCCAGATTGGCGGGAACGTTTCCCCACGGCGGAGTCCGCTTGGGTGCGGCGGTGTCGTTTCCCGGCAGTGGATGCTGGCGAGGTACACCGCAGCTGCACGTCGCCCCGGCCGCGCGAAAGCGTGGCTGCGCTGCGACGAACTTGTCGCTACATGGCACGTCAAGAACTTCTCTAGCGCACGAAGCCGGTGCACTGACACAATGCCCCGGCGCTGCGCAGGGGGCGGCGCGCGGGGCGGCAGGGGACGTTGCGGCCGCTCTCCGGCGATGCGCGGCGCAGGCCGCTCGCGAGCGCGGCCTCTTGCGATGCGAATCCGCGCGCCACGACGGCGCTGCCGCCGCCTGCCATCACAAGGATCGTTCGATGTCGCCCTCCGCCCGTTCCACCCGTCGCGCCCTGCTGGCGCTCGCCTGTTCCCTGGCCTGCCTGTCGGCCGCGCACGCGCAGCCCGCGCCGGCGGCCGCGTCCCAGCCCGCCGCCAAGGCCGGGCCCGCGGCCGCCAAGCCCACCGCCAAGCCGTCCGCGGGCAAGCCATCCGAAGGCCGGCCGTCCGAAGGCAAGCCGTCCGAAGGCAAGCCGTCTGCATCGCCGCTGTCGCCGGCCGATCGCGCCTACATCGAGCGGATCGGCGAGGTCGAAGCGCTGGTCGACGACGAAGCCCGCTGCAAGGGCTATCCGGACCTGCCCGACAACCAATGGCTGGCCGGCGCCGCGCAGGGGCGTTGCAGCCTGCTGCGCAAGCCGGCGTGGTCGCTGGAGCAGATCGATCGGTTGCTCGGCGAGAAGGACGGCGCGGCCGAACTCGACCGGCGCTTCGCCGAACTGCTGGACCAGCACTACCGCGTGCAGGCCCAGCGCGAGCAGATCTTCCGCGCGTTCAAGGCCTTCGACGCCAGCGCGCGCGCCGGCGAAACCGCGCAGCGCTGGTTGCGCGCTTCGCCGCGCAGCGCCTACGCGCGCGTCGCCGTGGCCAGCCACTACCAGACCATCGGCGAGGACGCGCGCGGTATTTCTGCGTACAGCCAGGTCGGCGACGCGCAGCGGCAGGACATGCAGTCGCAGTTCGCCAAGGCGCTGCCGCTGTACGACCAGGCGCTGGAACTGGAACCGCGGCTCAGCGTCGCCTGCGTGCAGCAGATGGCGATCGGCCGGCATGTGTCGCAGGAGCTGTGGCAGCGCGCGAGCGAGCGTTGCCGCGCGATCGATCCGGATTCCTACTACGTGGTCTACGGCCGCATCCTCGCCTCGCAGCCCAACTGGGGCGGCTCGATGCAGGCGCTGCGCGAGGCGGTCGAGGACGCGCGCCAGCGCGCGTCGCGCAATCCGATCCTGGGCGCGGTGGTCGGCGAAGCCGAGGGCTTCCCGGTCTCGCCGATCTCCGGCGCGCCGATGGTGGCGGCGGAGTTGGCGCGGGTGTCGAAGCTGGCGCCCAGCGGCACCTTGATGAGCTATGCCGCGCGCGCCTACGGCCAGGACGGCGACCACTGGCGCACCTTCGTCTACGCCTCGCAGGCGGTGCGTTTCTGGCCGCACAACGCCGAGTTCCGCAACCTGCGCGCGACCGCGCTGATGATGTTGAACATCCCCGGCTGGGCGGCGATCGACCTGGAACAGGCGGTGCGCGACGCGCCCCGCGACCCCGACGTGCGCGCGCAACTGATCAAGGTGCTGACCCTGGCCGGCCGTGCCGACGACGCCATCGCGCAGCTGCAGCCGCTGCGGGCCTTGTCGCCGCAGGAGGCCGCGCGCACCCGGTTCTTCGTCTGCGGGCAACTGGCGCAGGGGCCGCAGTACGGCGCGACCGCGGTGCGCTGCGTCAACGAACTCGTCGCCGAGGCGCCGGAGATCTACGAGGCGACCCAGATGCGCGCGTTCGTGCTGTTGCAGGCGCGCGATCCCGGCGCCGCGGCGGCGATCGACGCGGTGCTGGATTGGCCCGATCCGGACGGCAGCGCGCACGTGCGCGCGGCCAAGGAGCGCGCGCGGATGTGGAAGGCCGATCTGGAGACGAACAAGGCCGCGTTGCCGGTGCGCTAGGCGCGCGCGGGCGGGTCGCCGCGGCGGCCCGCCGGCTCAACGCGCCATGTCGCCGCGCTATGTCGCCGCGCCGCGAACCGGGCGCGGCGCCGGCTCAACCGCCCGGCGGGTACTTCTCGCCGAATTCCAGCGCCACCGGCACGTAGGTGGTCAGGTTGACCGGACAGTTGTAGTAGTCCGAATGCGCGCACAGGAAGCTGTAGAGCGTGTTGAGGTTGAGGTTCAGCGTCTGCGGCGGCTGGCCGGCGGGGAAGTGCGCTTCCAGCACCCGGCCGCCGCCGTAGCTGGTCTTCTTCGAGGTCTTGTCGGTGAAGAACAGCAGCAGGTGGTCGATGCCGCTCCAGTCGCCGCTCTTGTTGAACGCGCGCAGGGTGTAGGTCTTGCCCTGCAGCGGCACGGCGACATCGCCGATCCAGTACATCGTGCCGGTGTGGTTGCGCGAATCCAGGTGGCTCACCGCCTTGGCCGGGCGGCGCGCGAACCGCGCCTGGACCACGCCCTTGGGATCGTAGGGAAAGAACGACAGGCCCTTGAAGGTCTGGCCGACCCGCGCGGGGTTGTACAGCCAGGCCTTGAGCGCATCGTCGTAGACGGTGGCGCGCACGCTCAGGCCGCCGGCCAGCGCCTGGGTCTGGTCGGGCGCCTTGAGCAGATCGACCGGCTTCAGGCCCGGGCCTTCGAGCATCGCGGCGCCGTCGCGGAAGCGCAGGCGCACGTCCTTGGCGCCGCCGGCGCCGTCGGCCCAGCGCAGCGCCGCCGCGGGGGCGCCGGCCGGCAGGTGCGCGCCGGCGCCGGCGGCGATCACCCGCACGTCCTGGATCGCGTACATGCCGGTGGCGCCGCTGGCCTGTCGGGTGAGGCCGGCGCGGAACTCGTCGTAGTCCTTGCGCGGATCGGCCTGGGCGGCGAGCGGCAGGGTCAGCAGCAGCGCCAGCGCCAGCCGCGTACGGATCGAGGGGGACGGCGGGCGCATCGCGAACTCCGCGGGCATTGGGGAGCCCCCATGCTAGCCAAGCCGTGCGCGCCGCGCGTCCGCCGCAAGGCCGGTGACGTTTGTCAGCCCGCGGCCCTGCGCCGCGGAGCCTGATCGCTCGGGTCGATCTGCCGCGCCGCGCAAGCGGCGCGACGCGCGCGTTCGCGGCCGCCGACAGGCAACGACGGCCACGCGCCCGTGGCGAGGCTCGCGCCCGGATGCCGCCGGCTCAGTCCGCCGCGTCGGCGCCGCCCGCCGCCGGCCCGCGCAGGCGTTCGATCGCCTCGATCGCCGCCCGCATCCGCAGCCGCGCCGCCGGATTGGCCGAATGCACCCGCAGCCGCGGCGCGACGAAGCCGCGCTCGGCCACCGCGCGCTCGATCCACAGCAGCACGTCGTAACCGGTGCCGCGCGCGTCGTCGCCGAGGTCGTGGTCCAGGCTCAGTTCGGTCACCGCGCCGGTCGCGAGCAGGGCGATGGTCTGGTCCGGCCAGTACGTGCGCACCCAGCCGGGCGGGGCGTCGCGTTCGTCGTCGAGGTAGACGCGCATCGCTGTTCTCAAGGGTTCGCGCGGCGGCCGATGCTGCCAGCGGGCGCCGCGCGCGGCAAGCGCGCGACCGCGCCGGGCGCCCGCTCGCGCCGGCGACGATCGTGCCGCGCGAGCAGGATGCGCGCGCGGTCGCAGCGGAATGAGTCGGCCGCCACGGATCGCGATATTGGCCTTCCTGCGCTGTCCTCCCGCGCGCGCCGCCGAGCGTTAGAGCTAGCGAATGCCGCCGCGGCGGCATCGCCCGCGCGGCGCCTGCCCGCCGTCGCCTCAGGATCCAAGCGCCGTTTCAAACGCCGGACGTTTCCGTCACCGAACATTCGCAGGTTCTTCATGCGTGCAGTCTCGTTTCCCGTCGAACACGTCCGCTGCGCCGGCGGACGCGCGCGTCGGCGCGTCGTGGCGTTTCCGCAGTGCGACGGCGCTCGGGGTTTGCGCCGCTGCGGCGGCTGTAGTGCGTACTTCGCGTGCGCGACGCGCATCCGCCGGCACGCGCGTGCGTACTTCTCCTTGACGGGCCGGCGAACGCATCCGCGACCTGCGTCGCATCGAACGAGTTGCAATTTGAAATTGCATGAAAAGACAATCCAAAATGACCTCGCGCCAGGCCGGCCGTCGCAAAGCATTACGCGCGCGATCACGCCGCCGGCGCCGCGCCGTTGCCCCGCATGAGCGCGCACGTGGACGAAGGAGGCAGGCGATGACCCGTTACTGGATCCAGGCCGGCGACACCACCAGCGGCGGCGGCAGCGTGCTGGCGCAGGGCGCCGGCGGCGACGGCCGGCCGCGTTGGGCGCGGATCGGCGACGCCGTGCACTGTGGCATGCACGGCATGACCACGATCGTCACCGGCGACGCCGAGCAGCGCATCGACGGCCGCGCGGTCGCGCGCCACGGCGATTTCTGCGCCTGCGGTTGCATCCTGATTTCGTTGAGCCAGATCCGCTCGATCGTCGAGCTGGGCACCGACCTGATCGCGCCGCCGCACGCGCGGCGCGGCTGAGCCGGCCGGCGCCGCGCGGCTACACTGCGCGCGGGCCGTCCGGGCTCGCGATCCAGGACGCGCGGCCGCATGGATCTGGCCGTGTTCGATTTCGACGGCACCATCGCCACCCGCGAAACCTTCGCCGGCTTCGTCCGCGCCAGCGTGAGCCGGCGCCGCCGCGCTCAGTACGGCGGCGGCGCGGCGGGCGCCCAACCCTGCGCCTGGAACGAGGCCGCGCCGGGCACGGCGAACAGCCAGCCCTGCGCATCGCCGCGCCGGCGCTGCAGGTCGGCGGCGAACGCGCCCAGCGCGAAGCGGATGGTTTGGGTGCCGTGGATCGGGCAGGCGACCGCGTGCACCTGGTCGAAGTCGGCGAGGTCGATGCGCTGTTCGAGCGCGGCGCGGTAGCTGTCCCAATCGGCGTGGCCGCTGAGCCTGTCGTCGTCGGCGCTGCCGACCAGCACCAGCACCGAGTGCGCGGCGGGCGACAGGTCGAGCAGCGCCAGCTGGCCCGGCTGGATCGGCCCGCAATGCTCGCTCGGTGCCGGCAGGAGACTGGCGCCGGCGAGGATCATCTCGATGGCGCGCAGCACGGTGGGGTGGTGCGGTTCCAGGGTAAGGACGGCGTACATGGCGGTCTGGCGCGGACGGGACCCATGCCAACGCGCGGCGGCCGCGGACGTGAAGGCCGCGCGCGGCGCCGTGGCTGCGATACCCGCGAGCCGCGCAGGGCCGTGCGCGCCGGCGCAGCCGAAAAGCCCCCCTCCCGCTAGCAGGAGAGGGGCCGCAGGCGACGCGGCCGGCGCGGGACGAGGTTGGGATGGGAACCTGCGGTCCCGGCCGGCGCAGCGCCGCCGTGCATTCGTGCAGAACGGCGCGCGGGCGCGGCTGTGAACGCCCGCTTCGACGGGCGCGCGTCGTCGGGCTCGCGCGCTCGCGAACGCGCGATGGGCGCGGCGGCCCGCACGCGTCGGCGGGGCACGCGCCGTCTCAGCGCTCAGCGCCGATAGCGGCTGCTGCGTCCGTCGCTGCGCAGCGTTTCCAGCGCCGCGACCCGGCCGTCGGCGCCGCGTTCGAAACGCAGGCGCACCGCCGGATCGTCGCTGAGGCAGAACAGATCGCGCTGCAGCGCGGTCAGCGGCTGCGGCGGACGCCGGCCGTCGCGCAGCAGCAAGCGCCCGTTGTCGTCCTCGATGCGCAGGCGTTCGTACTCGCCCAGGTAGTCGGCGGCGGCGAACGCCGCCGGCGCGGCCTGCGCGCGCAGCGCTTCCAGGGTCCAGCGCGCGTCCAGCGCGGCGGGGCCGTCCTGGCGCGCGGCCACGATCCGCTCCAGCGCGCGCAGGCGCGCGGTGTCGAGCGCCTGCGCGGCGCCGCTGGCGATATCGGGCTGCACGCCGCGGCCTTCCCAGTTGCCGCCGGTGATCGGATTGGTCGGCGAACCGGTGGACACGAACACGCGGTAGCCGTCCGCCAGCGGAAATTCGCCGCCGGGATTGGCCGCGCCGGCGCTGGCTTCGCCGACCACCGTGGCGCGCCGCGCCGCCTGCAGGGTGTAGGCCAGCGCTTCGGCGGCCGAACCGGTGCGCGCGCTGGTCAGCACATACAGCGGCACGTCCAGGCGCGGCTGCGGATACCACCGCTGCGGCGCTTCGTCGAAGCTGCGCGTGTGTCCGTCCAGGCGCGCGCGGAAGCGGTTGTAGATCGGCGCGCCGCGCGGGGTGAAGGCGCTGGTCAGATAGCCCACCGAGGCCGGCGAGCCGCCGCCGTTGTGGCGCAGGTCGACGATCACCGCGTCGCGCTCGGCCAGCAGCGCCAGTGCGGCGTCGAGCGCGCGCCGGGCCGGATCGGCCGGATCGTCGAAATCCAGGTCCGGCAGTTCGCGCAGGTCCAGATAGCCGACATTGCCCGCCAGGGTTTCCACCGCGCGCAGGCCGTAGTTGCGCCGGCGCGAGGCGTCGGCGGCGTCCGCGGACGGTCGCGGGCCGGGGCCGCGCGGCGCGGCCGCGGCGAGCGCCGGATCGCGCCATTCGACCCGGAAGTGGTTGTCTTCCGGGCGCAGGCGCCGGCTCAGCGCGGTGGCGAGATCGCGCGGGTCGGTGTCGGCGTCGTAGCGGCCGGCGCCGGCTTCCTCGCGCAGTTGCGCCGCCAGGCGCGCGGCGCGTTGCGGATCGTAGAAGTTGCGGTCGATGGCGTCGGCGACCTGCGCCACGATCGCGCGCGGCCCCGCCGGCGCCGCGGGCGGGGCGGCGACGGCGGGCGCGCACAGCGCGATCAGGCACAGCGTTGCGGCGCGACGGCGCCAGGCGCCGAGGCGGGGCGGGCGGGACGACTGGCGCATGGGCAGCTCCGGTTCGACAGGGACAGGTGTTCCCCGTAGATGCAGGCAAGCCGCGCCGCGTTGCAGCCGGTGCGCGCAGGCGCCCGCGCCCGCGCCTGCGTGCCCCTGCCTAAGCGTCCGTGTCTGCGCGCCCATGCCCGCGCGCTCAGACCGGCGCGCTCAGAACTGCGCGCTGAGGTCGTTGTACCAGGGGCCCGGCGCCGGCATCACCTGCACCGAGGCCAGCTCGCCGGCGCTGACGCTGCCGCCGCCGAAGTCGAGCTGGCTCAGGTCGACCCGCTGCACCGTGGCGTTGAACGCGCTGTTGAAGTAGTACACCGCGTTGGTGTGGTCGCGCGCGACCTGCCACATCGTCCAGTCGCCCTGCTGCGGCAAGGGATGCTTGTCGCTGTTGACCAGCGCGGTGCCGTAGGGCGTGGCCTGGACGATCTGCACCAGTTGCAGGGCGACGTTGACGACGGTCTGGGTGCTGTCGGTGGCGCCGTCGAGCTTGGCCGTGGGCAGCCAGCCCTTGCCGTCGCGCGGCAGCAGGCCCAGGCCCTTGCGCAGGAACCAGGCCTTGATGAAGCGCGAGGGCGAAGTGATGTCGCCGGGCAGGCCGACCGTGCCGGCGCCGACCGGCGGGCCGGAATCGGCCTTGCGCGAGGTGCCCGAGCCGACGACGCTGAGCTTCTCGTAGATCTCCAGGTTGCTGCGGTGCCAGTCGTAGGTCGGCGCGTTGGTCAGCACCGCGTCGTTGGTGGCGCCGTTGCGGTAGTCCGGGCCGTAGACGATGGTCTGCCCGTCGATGCATTCGATCACCGCGCTCAGGCCCTGGCTGTCGGTGGCGATGAAATGCACCGGCAGATAGGTCGGCGCGTCGGGCTGCGGGCCGACGATGCGCACCTTGGCCAGCGCGCTGACCAGGGTCGGCACCGAGTCGAACTGGCTCATCACCCAGGCGACGAAATCGTGGAAGGCGACGGGCTGTTCGCCGCTGTCGGCCTGGGTCGCGTACTGCGTGCCCGGCAACCACAGCGCCGCGCAGGACAGGCCGGCCTGGTTGATGCCGTCGATGAAGGTGGTGAACTCCGGCATCGTCTCCGGATCGGCGAGGGCGACGAAGCCGTATTGGCCGGTCCACGGCTGCGAGTGGTCGCGGAAGATCGGGAACTTCTGCTGCGCCGGCACGCGGTACAGGCGGGTGGCGAGGGTGCCGGTGAGTTCCATGCAGCGCGCGGTGATGTGCTGGAGCGCGCCTGGCGAGCCCGAGGGAACGTTGGGGACGGACAGCAGGAAGTTGGTGCACATGCGGAAGGCTCCTTTGCGCTGGTGGCGTTGAGCGGACGCGCGCGGACGGGCCGCGCGCGTTCGCGTGTCGGCGATGGATGCGTCGGTGCGGGAGTGCTGCGGAAGGATCGATGCTCCGCACGCGGCGTCGGCCGCGTGTGCGAAGGCGATGTCCGAAAGTAACAACGCGCGGCGGGCGGTCGGACAGGTCACCGGTTCTGTGACGGGTCGCGCGCTACGGGATTTTGCCGGGCGGCCGTGTCGCGATGTGCGTTGGCGCACGCCGCGGCGATGAACGAAATCGAATCGGCGCGCGAAGGTGTTGTGACGAACGGAATTTGCGCGGTGTGTCGGTTCGGGTGGGCGCGGGCCGGTGCGCGGTGCGTGTTGCGTTGCGATTGCGGCTGCGTTCGTCGTGGCTGCGTTGTCGCGGTCGCGGCTCGCGCCGCTCCTACAGTCGGATACGAAGCCGCCGAAGCTCCTGTAGAGCGGCGCAAGCCGCAACCGCGACAACGCAACGGCGACAAACCCGACCGCCGCCGCCGACGCCGCGACCGCCTGCGTTTATCCTTGCCTTTCGCCCACCAGGACCGTCCGCGCATGAAGCCGCCGCGTTTCGCCCGTTACGTCTCGACCCTGGCCTGCGTCGCCGCGCTCGCCGCCTGCGCCAGCTTGCACGCCGCCGCGCCCGCCGCGCAGCGCGCGCCGACGGCCGATTTCGGACAGGCCTGGCCCGATTACCGCCAGCGCCAATCGCGCCTGCCGCTGCGCTACGAGGCGATCGAGCGTGTGCGCCTGGACGGCGCGGAGCGGCGCAGCTATCGCCTGTATTCGCAATCGTGGCCGGAAAGCGGCGGCGCCGATCCGGCGCAGTGGAGCCATCGCGTCGATCTCTACGTGCCGGATGCGGCGCGGCCGAAATCGGCCCTGCTGGTGATCAACAACGGCACCAACCGCGGCAACGGCAGCGATCCGCAGCGCCCGCCGAGCGACTTCAGCGAGGAGCTCGCGCGCGAGACCGCGGTGGCCACCCAGACCATCGTGGTGTCGGTGTCCGACGCGCCGAACCAGTACCTCGCGCTGCCGGGCGAGCCGCCGCGCAAGGAGGACGCGCTGGTCGCCGCGACCTGGCGCCGCTTCCTCGACGAGCCGGTCGCGAGCAACGCCACCTTGCCGCTGCACGTGCCGATGGCCGAGGCCGCGGTCAAGGCGATGGACCTGGCCCAGCGCGAGCTTGCGCCGTACCGGTTGCGCTCGTTCGTGGTCACCGGCGCGTCCAAGCGCGCCTGGGCGGCGTGGCTGACCGCGATCGGCGACGCGCGCGTCGGCGCCATCGTGTCCTACGTGATCGACATGCGCATCGCGCCGCTGATCGGCCATATCGGCCGGGTCTACGGCGGCGGCTGGCCGATCGCGTTGCAGCCGTACTACCAGGAAGGCATCACCCGCCGCTACCAAGAACCGGCCTTCGCCCGGCTGATGCAGGTCGACGATCCCTACAGCTATCTGTCCGGCCGCCATCGCGCGCGGCTGGGCATTCCCAAGTATCTGGTCAGCGCCAGCGGCGACGATTTCTTCCCGCCCGACGCGCAACGCCTGTACGTGGACGACCTGCCCGGCGCGACCGCGCTGCGCGCGGCGCCGAACTCCAACCACGGCGGCATCCGCGACCACATCCGCACCACGCTGATTCCGGCGTTGCAGCGCTGGAACCGCCACCAGGCGCTGCCTCAGGTGCGCGCGCGGCTCGGCGAGCGCGACGGCGCGCTGCGCCTGAGCGCGCGCGCGTCCGAGCGGCCGGTGTCGGCGCGGCTGTGGCTGGCGGAGAATCCGGATTCGCGCGATTTCCGCTACGCCTGCGGCGTGCGTTATCGCGAGCAGCCGCTGGAACTGCGGCGCAACGCGGTCGAGGCGGCGCTGGCCAAGCCGGCGCGCGGCTGGGGCGCGGCCTTCGTCGAGTTCGCCTTCGCCGACGGCTTCGTCGCGACCTCGCCGGTGTTCGTCTACCCGGACGCGCAGTTCCCGAACCAGCCGCCGCCGAACGGCAGCGGCGCTTGCCTGGTGCTGCCGCCGCACGCGCCCACGCACGCGCCCGCGGCTGCGCCGGCGGCGGCGAACGGGTAGGCTGTCGCCACTTTCAGGGAGAGGTGATCGCATGAACGCGTGTTCGTCCATGGCTATCCGCGCTCGCGGCTGGGTGCCCGGCGCGCTCGCCGGCGCCTTGCTGGCCGCGGGCTTGAGCGCTTGCGGCGAGCGCGGCGACGCGTCGTCGCCGCCTGTGGCGGCGGCGCCTGCGACGCCGGCGGCGTCCGCGCCGGCATTCGATTTCGCCGCCTGGGTGGCGAGCAACGCCGCCTGCGCCGGCGGCTTCATTTCCGACGTGCAGGAAGCCGGGTTCGACAAGACTTTGCGCGATGCCGGCGTCGGCATCAGCGACGACGCCAGCGTCGGCGAGGTCGGGGTCGGTTCGGGCACGCTGACGCCGGGCAAGCCGA
The DNA here is from genome assembly GCF_023617245.1 of Lysobacter enzymogenes. Classification (NCBI taxonomy): domain Bacteria; kingdom Pseudomonadati; phylum Pseudomonadota; class Gammaproteobacteria; order Lysobacterales; family Lysobacteraceae; genus Lysobacter; species Lysobacter enzymogenes. Next base: position 3,697,221 of record NZ_CP067396.1, on the reverse strand, counting down.
TCCGCCTGCACGGGTTCCCGGTGCGCCGGATCGAGTTCGACTTCGGCAGCGGCGCGACCTTCGCGGTCGTGGTCGAGGCCACGCCGGAACAGGCGCGCGCGGCGATCGGCGCCAAGCCGTTGCCGCAGGTCTATCGCGACGTCTACAGCGAGGGCGTACCGATGGCGGAGGCGACCGAGGACGTGCCGATGCCGGACATCCGCTTCGTGCGCAAGGGCGACGAACCCGGCACGCAGGAAATCGGCTGCGCCGCGTTCGACGGCTGAGCAGTGGGAGGGCCTTCAGGCCCGATGCTCTTCTTTCAGATTCCCGCGATGCGGGACAAGAGCATCGGGCCTGAAAGCCCTCCCACCTCACAACGCCGTCAGCACTCCAGGTTGTTGCCCGCGGGCACGCCGAGCGTCGCGCTGAAGCCGCGATAGATCTGCACCCGGTTGAGCATCTGCTGGTGGCCGATGCCGCCGGCGTTGCATTCGATGCCGCCGTTGATCGCGCGGATGGTCTCGCCGAACGCGCGCAGGTTCACCATCGCCTGGTGCGGAGTGTTGCTGGCGGCGCCGCGCTGGGTCATCCAGTACCACAAGGCGGTCTGCCACGAGATCGCCGAGTTGGTGGCGACCCAGTCGGGGTTGTTGATCAGGTCCAGCCCCAGCGCATTGCCGGCGGCGGAATAGTTGTAGTTCCAGCTCAGCTGGATCGGCCCGCGCCCGTAATACTGCTTGCCGCCGCAGGTGCCGGCCGGCTGGCAGTAATGGTCCCAGTTGGCCTGGTTCTGCTCGCGGATGTGCACCAGCCCGCCGGTCTCGTGGTGGACGTTGGCCAGGAACGCCGCCGCTTCCTGGCGCGCGATGGTGTCGCCGCCTTCCTTGGCGAAGTTAGGATACGAACGCAGCGCCGCGATCAGCCCTGAGTAGGTGTAGAAGCCGTTGCGGTTGGGGAACATCTGGTTGAACTGCGCCTCGCTGACCACGAAGCCGCCCGGCGAGGGGCCGCCGCCGTCGCAGGTGGTCGGCTGCCAATACCAGGTGCTGATGGTCGGGTCGGTGCCGTCGCTGCCGTTGGTGCCGACGTTGACCAGCTTGTAGAACTGGCCGTTCGGCGGGAAGCGCACGATGGTGCCCAGGGTGTAGTTCACCCCGCGCGTCCATTCGACGTAGTTGCAGGCGGCCGGCGCGACCGCGGCCGGGGCGAGGGCATCGTCGGCGAATGGCGCTTGCGGCGCGGCGAAGGCCGAATGCGCGCACAACAGGCCGAACAGGCCGGCGGCGCGGGCGAGGGCGGTGCGGAGGCGGAGCGGGGACGTGGCGGGCTTGGACATGAGGATTCCTCAGGGTTCGGGTTCTCGGTCCCCCCGAGGCGCATCGCGGCGCGAGGCCACGGTGCGGCGACAGCATCGGCGATGGCGTCGTTATCGTTATCTGTACCGCTATTGGAACGGCGCGCGCCGTGCCCGCCGCGGCCGGTGCGATTTCCGGCCGTCGCCGCGCGAGGCGGCGCAAGCGGGCGCGGGTCTTGCGCCTGGGCGCGAATGTAGCGGCGGCTCGAAGCTGAATTTGGGCCGCGGTCGCGGAATCCGCCGCGGCGCGGTTCCGGGTGCGCGAGTTGCGGCATCGATACGGCCCGCGCGCGACCGGGTTCGCATTTGCGTTGCGATGCGGCAACCGTTTTGCGCCGCGGCGCGGTATAAGGCCGCTGTGGTCCGCGCCGGCGAGCGCGCGGCCCGTTCCCAAGCCAGGCCGCGCGGCGGCGAGGTGCAGCGATGAAGCGCAAGGCGATCCCGAAATCCCCGGTGTGGGCGGCGTTGGCGGCGTCCGCGGCGTTGCTGGCCGGCGGCTGCGGCGGCGCCGACAGCGGCGGCCGCGCGCAGGCCGAGGCCGCGCCGCCGCGCGCCGGACAGATGCTGGACCCGGGCGAGACCGCGCAGCGGCTGGTCAAGATGCGCGCGCAAGCGCTCGGCGGCGACCAGCAGGGTTTGCAGCAGAACCTGCAGGAGCTCAACCGCGACTTCAACCGCTCGATCAAGCTCGCCGACCCGAGCAAGCGCGTGGACCGCGAGAACGCCCGCATCGCCGCGCGCGGCGTCGAGGGCGTGCGCTCGGTGGTGTGGATCGACGGCGAGAATCTGTTCGCCATCGTCGACCGCAACGCAGACCGCAGCTACGGCACGGTCGATGCGATCTGCCGCCAGCTCGAACCGCTGGGCGACACCCTCGGCGTGGTGGTCAACCTGCAAAGCGGCGCGGCGCGCAACGGCGACGAACTGGAAATCCTCAGCCGCAACTGCCAACTGCCGCCGGGCGAGCGGGCGATGTCGCAGCCCAACCGCCAGGTCGATGCGCTGCCGCCGCAGGTGCGCGCCCAGCACCGCGCCAACGCCGACGCGGCCCTGCGCGCCGAACGCGCGGGCGAGCGCGCCGAAAGCGACCGGATCATCGAGGCGAACACGCAGGAGATGTAGTTCCGCGCGGACCCGGAGCCGGCCCGGACACGGCCGGCAAGGCGGGTGGGCGCCTTCGCAGGCGGCTGCGGCCGCCCGCGCGTCGAGCCTGCGCCCGGTCGGCCGCGCGCGGCCCGCGAGCGCCGGCTTCTCCCAAGGGCTGTCGGCGCCGCCGCGATGCGGGACAATGCCGTCCCCACAGCAGCGAGGTGACACATGATCCAGCGATTCGACGTAGGCGCGCGCCTGTCGGAAATGGCGATCCACAACGGCGTGGCCTACCTGGCCGGGCAAGTGCCCGACAGCGAGGACCTGGACATCGCCGGCCAGACCCGCGAGACCCTGGCCTCGATCGACGCGCTGCTGGCGCGCGCCGGCAGCGACAAGACCCGCATCCTGATGGCGCAGATCTTCCTCGCCGACATCGCCGACTTCGACGGCATGAACGCGGTCTGGGACGCCTGGGTCGAACCCGGCCACACCCCGCCGCGCGCGACCGTGCAGGCGCCGTTGGCCAATCCGAAGTATCGGGTCGAGATCGTGGTGACCGCGGCGGTGTCGGGGGGCTGAGGGATCGCGTAGCGGCTTGGGCAATTGCGCAACGGTCCGAGCTCACGCGAATTCCCTCGATACACGCAGCGTCCGCCAAGGCGGCCGCTTCGCTGTGGGAGGGACTTCAGTCCCGACGCTGTTCGATCCGCTTGCCGTGTATTTGCGGTGATTGAAAGAACAGCGTCGGGACTGAAGTCCCTCCCACAAAAGCAACCGGGTCGGGCCTGCATCGAAGGGCCGGGATTGAATTGCATGCCGCCAAAAGCGCTGCGCTCAGGCCTGCATCGGCGCGGTAGGCTGCGGCGCGACGGGTTGCGGCCGCGGCGCGGGTGCCGGCGCATCCTGCTCCAGCGCCCGTGTCGTCTGCGCTATCGGCTGCGCGCTCGCCTGGGCCTTGTCGGCGACCGCGCGCTGATGCGAGGGATCGCGCGGATCGCCTTCGATCGCGAACAGGCGCTGTCCGTCGGCGCTCTGGACGATGCGGTCGATGCGCTGCAGGCCGCCGATGCGCGCTTCGTAGGCCATGACCGCGGCCGCGCGTTCGAGTCGTTCGCGCGTGTCGAAGCCGGCTGCGGCGTCGAGTTTCTCCAGCCCGGCCACGGCTTGCAGGTACAGGCGGTGGTCGCGATGGCCGGGCTGGTCCAATTGCGGCGGGTGTTGCGGCGGCGCCGCTTGCTTCGCCAAAGCGGCGTCCAGCGCCGCCAGCGTCGCCGCGTTCAAGCGGCCGTCGCCGTCGAGTCCGTGCTCGCGCTGGAACGCCGCCAGCGCCTCGCGGCTGCGCGGACCGAGCCGGCCGTCGACGTCGAGCGGGCGAGCGTCGCCATCGCCGATGCCGAGCGCGTTGAGCGCGGCCTGGGCGCGTTCGACCTCGGCGCGGCGCGCCGGCGCCGCCTGCGCGCCGCGCGCCGGCTCGCGGCCTTCGGCCAGCGCGACCAGATCCTCTTTCTCGCGCCGCGCGCGGTTCAGCAGCCCCTCCCACGCATCCGGCGAACTGCGGAACAACCGGCGGGTGTGCTGGATCTTGTAGTCCTGGATCGCCTCGACGATGTCGCGGTCGGACAACTGGTCGAGCTGGTAGTGCGGGCCGAACTTTTCCTTGAGTCCCTTCTCGACGATGCCGGGCGTGAGCGTGCGTAACTGCACCGATGTGCTCCATAGCGCATCCTGCACCGCCGGCCCACGGTCGCTGAGGTCGATGCCGCGCGCCTTGAGCCGGTCGCGTTCGGCTTGGTAGTGGCTGGCGTGGATGAAGTCGTGCTGATCGGCGGCGAAGCCGGGATCGGTGCGCGCCAGTTCCTTCCATCGCGCGTTGAATTCGGGCGTGGCCGGCGCGAGTCCGGCGAAATGTTCGGCGTAGCGCGATTGCGCCAGATACTCGCGCAAGGTGCCGGCGCGCGAGGACAGCTGATACGCGCCGTAGGACACGCCGCCGTGGTCGCCGCGGCCGGTCGAGATCGTGCCGGCGCCGCGGCCGCCGGTCTCGTAGCGCACCGAGGTGCTGCCGAGGGTCCAGTCCTTGGTCATGGGGTTCGCTCCTGCTGGGAAATCGGAAGGGCGCGCGTTCAGCGCGTGGATGCGAGCTGCGCCTGCAACTGCGCCGCGCGCTCGGCGGTCTTGCGCAGGCGGCAATTGTCGGCATCGAACAACTGACCCTGGCCCGGCCGGGCGCCGGGATCGCACGCGTGATCACGTTGGCCGATCCAAGCGCGCTGGCGCTCGCGCAAGCGCGCGGCCTCGGGTTTGGACAGCCGCTGGATGAGGCGCCGATAGACCCGATTGAGGCGGCCGTCCTGATACGCGTACTCGGCGTCGAGGCAGTCCTGCATCGCCGGCGTAACGCCGCCGCTGTCGGCGAGGCAGCGCTGGTAGCTGGCGCGCAGCGCTTCGGGTTTCGGCGCTGGAGCGGCCGCGTGTGTCGCGGCGGCAAAGCAGGCCGTCAGCGCGATGGCGCAGGACAGGGCGGGGCGGATGTGCATGGCGGTCGGGGTCCTTGGGGCAAGCCGGGGTCGTCGCCGCTTGGCGAGCGACGTTGGGGAGGACGCGTGGTTGGTTGGGGGCATGACGCGGACGTTGTCCGTCGCTTCAAAACAGGAGCGCGGGATGGGGCGCGGTTAGATTCCCTTTCTGGGCAGGCTGCAGCCGACGTAGAAAACCTTGCAGTCGCTGTCGTCCTTTTGGCATCGGCGCAGCCCATGCGATATGGCGGCCTGGTCGGAGACGCTGCTTCGGAAGTAGTTCATCCGGGCTCCGGTAATCACGCTCACGCATTCGTTTGTGTATGTGAACTTGATCGCGCAATCGATGCCGCGATTCTTCCGGCATTCCTTTAGCGCTTTTCTTTCGGCATTGTCCTTGCG